>JAJVIA010000001.1 GCA_022072245.1 Anaerolineae bacterium | reverse complement strand
GGATACAAATCGGTGCCGCCCGCGACAAACATCGCGTCCGCGCCGTACTGCGCGTACAAATTCACCGCATCGTCAATCGAACGGGGGACGCAATACTCAAAAGGAGGTAATCGGAGCATGTCGGAATTTAGGATTTAGGATTTAGGATTTTTGATTTATGATTTCTGATTTGTGATTTGTGATTTGTGATTGGCGATTTTCGATTTTCGATTTGCAATTTTCAATTTGCAATCTGCAATCTGCAATCTGCAATCTGTAATCTGTAATCTGCTTCAGCGCTGTACGAAAAACCGTTTCGCTTTCATTTCAAAACGCGGCAGAACGCCGTGTTCGACAACGCGGAGGGTGGGGCGAAACGAGAGCATGGAATAGACCAATTGCGAAATGGCGTTGGGAATGTCCGCCTCTGCGCCGTCGCTCAATTCTACCTCGATTTCCATTTCGTCCATCTCGCGCACGCGCGTAACCGTGATGCGATATTCCAACACTTCCGGGAAACGGACAATCAAATTTTCAATCGCCATCGGATACACATTCACGCCGCGCACTGTCGTCATGTCGTCCGCGCGCCCCAACACGCCGCCCTCGAAACGCGCAAACGTGCGTCCGCATTGGCACGGCGCAGTGTTCAAGCGCACCAAATCGCCGGTGCGATAACGAATAATCGGAAAACCGATTCTGCCGAGATTCGTAATCACGAGTTCGCCGACCGCGCCCGGCGCGACCGGTTTGCCCGTCTCGCGGTCCAACACTTCGGCGATAAATTCGCTTTCGATGAGATGAATCCCCGCCTGCTGTTCGCAGCTGAACGAATGAGCGCCGACTTCGGACGCGCCCGCGTGGTCAAAACATTTCGCGCGCCAGCCCGTTTCGATGCGCGCTTTGGTTTCGGGAATGCTCGCGCCCGGTTCGCCCGCGTGAATCGTCGCGCGCACCTGGAGCGTGCGCATATCAAAATGATTCTCGCGCGCGACTTCGAGCAAACGCAGCGCGTAGGTTGGCGTACAGCAAATTGCCGTCGCGCCCGCGTCGCGCATCAATTCCAAACGCTGGATCGAATCGCGCCCGCCGCCGGGAATCATCATTGCGCCAATTTTACGCGCGCCTTCCACCGCCGCCCAAAAACCGATAAAGGGCCCAAATGAAAACGCGGCAAATAATTTATCGCCTTCGCATACGCCCGCGCCCGACAACACAAAAGCCCAACATTTGCCCCACCAATCCCAACTCGCGTCGGTATCCAACACGCGCAGCGGCGCGCCCGTCGTGCCGGAAGTTTGATGATAGCGCACGTAACGATTGAGCGGATACGTGAGATTCGTGCCGTAAGGCGCATTATCGCTCTGGTCTTGGACGAGTTCGCGTTTCAAAGTGAACGGCAGCAACGCAAGGTCATCCAACGCGCGCACGTCGTGCGGATGCAAACCCTGCTCTTGGAATTTGCGCGTGTAAAACGCGTTCTTGCCCCACGTTTCATCGAGCAGCGCTTGGAGTTTTTGCAATTGCAGCGCTTGGAGTTCCGCGCGCGGCATGGTTTCGGTTGAAGCGTCAAAATAGGGCATATTCTTTCACCTGCTCGCGATAATTGAATTGCACGCGCTGCGGTTCATGCGTCGGCGTTATGGCAATGATGCCGCAAAAATCCGGTTCGCCGGGGTCGGCTTCAAAAACGTCGCGCAGCAAAACGCGCATCGCGCCCGAATGAGTGACCAAGACAAAATTTTCGCGCGCGTCATGTTTGGAAAAAATTTCGCGCAGCCGTTCGCGCAAGCGCCCCAAAACCGTCGCGGGCGTTTCCGCGCCGCCGTCGCTGTCGTGCGTGAGCCAATAGCCCATCGGGTCGTCGCTCGTCCAAAAGCTTTGAAAAAATTCCGCGCGCGCGGGCGAGATGGTTCGTAAAAATTCCGGCGTATTCATTTCGGCGTACAACAACGAAGGTTCTTGGAGTCCGCGCGCGGCGTCAAAAACGAAACGCACATTTTCGAGCGCGCCGTCCGGCTGCGGCGGAAAGATGCGCGCGGGACAGGGGCGCAAAACGGTTTCCAGCGTTTCGGCAATCAACTGCGCGGTTTCGACCACGCGCAGAACGGGCGAATGAAAAATATAAACGAGTGAATTGGCGACGTTGGTGTACGAAGCGAGAACGAGCCCCGCGCCGCGCGCCTGTTCGCGGCCGCGCGCCGTGAGTTCTATGTCGCTCTGATGATGCTCTACTTCACCATGCCGCACGATATAAACTGCCATGCTCTCCAATTCCGTCCCCCGCGTCGCGCATTTCCGCGTACACGGCTTGTTCCATCGCTTGCATCCTGCCGCGCTGCGCGGCATCCCATTCATACGCCAAGGGCGCGACCGTCACGCCGCGCCACGCTTGATCTTTGACCGCCAGCGTTTGCAATTCAAAAACCGCCGCCGCTGTCGGTTTCGCTTCCAAACGCGCCTTGACTTGGCGCGCGATGCCTTTCAGGATATACACGAAATTATTGGGCGCCATAATTTGCACTCCGACGCGCGCATCGCCGCGCAAATTGATAAAGGTTGAACTTTGGTCGTCAATGCAAAACCGCACGCGTTGGGCGTCCAACGCGAGCGCGTAGGTGAACGCTGCATTGGGGAAACCATCCGCGCCGACCGTCAATACCAACACCGGCGCGCCCGCGCGCAAACAATCCAACACCGCTTCCGGCAGTTCCGCTTGTACGCGTGTCATGCGTCACCTTTGCGAAAGCGGCTCAAGTTTGCCATTGTGCCGCGCGGTCGCGCTCGGACCCGTCCAGCGTTTGAATAAATCGTGCGGCAGTTCAATTTCCAAAAGGTCGAGGACGCGGTTGACGGTTTGATTCACAATATCGTCCAGCGTTTGCGGGCGATGATAAAACGCGGGCATCGGCGGCATGACGAGCGCGCCGAGCTCCGCGACAGTGGTGAGCAAGCGCAAATGACCGAGATGCAGCGGCGTTTCGCGCGGGACCAATACGAGGCGGCGATGTTCTTTTAATGTCACGTCCGCCGCGCGCGCGAGTAAATTTTCGCCGAACGAATAGGCGATGGACGAGAGCGTTTTCATCGAACAGGGTACGACGACCATGCCGCGCGTTTTGAACGAACCCGACGAAATCGCGGCGGCGACATCGTTAAAGCGATAGACTTTGGTCGCCAAGCTTTCGACGTACTCGACGGTGTAATCCGTTTCCAAGCCGACCGTCTGTTTGGCGGAATTGCTAAGGACGAGATGCGTCTCGATTTGTTCCACGTCGCGCAACACTTGGAGCAGGCGAATGGCGTAAATCACGCCGCTGGCGCCCGAAATGCCGACGACGAGTCGTTCTGTTTTTTTGCTCACGATTTCCTCTGGCTCGATGAATAATCTAGCGACGCTAGCGTTTCAAGAAAAAATTTATCCAAGGGCGCGTCGGCGTGCGTTGGGGGCTGCGGCGGAAAATGGCGCGGCGCGCAAAACGTTATCTCTTCAACCTCGTCCGATAATTGCGCGCGTCCGCCGACAAGATGCGCGCGATAGACGATAAAGAGGATGCCGACGTTCGCGCGCGAGTGAACGCTGTCTAGCGCGTCCACCTGAATCTCAAATCCAGTTTCTTCCAATGTCTCGCGCGCCGCCGCTTGCGCCGCGCTTTCATCCCATTCGACGTAACCGGTGGGCGGCGCCCAAAAACCGCGCAGCGGTTCATTGCGCCGCTTGAGCAGTAAAATTTCGTCGCCCCGTTCGACGAGCGCCGCCACGACCGGTATGGGATTACGATACAAAATCCAATTGCACTGCGGACAAACTTGGCGCGCGCGCCCCGCAAGCGTTTGAACCTGCAAAGGCGTTCCACATCTCGTACAAAAGCTAGCGCGCACTAGAGCTCTTTTCAGCCAACTACCTGCTACTTGCTACCTACTACCTGCTACCTACTACTTACTATCTGCTACCCGCCACTCACCTTACGCGCACGCCTTTCAACATATTGGCGACGACAAAATCGAGCGCGGTGCCGCTTTGCTGTATCACGCGCATCGGCGGCTTGCTGCTCCACACCGTTTCGGGACGGCATTGCAAGAGCATCACATTTTCGGGAAATTCCAAGTCGCCGTCAATGCCCCATTCAATATCCATTGGCACGTGATAATAGCCCTCGATACATTTCGCCAGAATCGTCAGGTTGAGAATTTCGTCGTCGCTTAGCGACGCGATATTTTGGCGTTCGGCTGGCACATCGGCGATTTCCACGCGTCCCGCCGCGTGGTTGGGAACGTGTGCGATGAGTTTCGGCGAAATTTTGCGCTGCAAGATTCCTTCCGTCACCTTGTCCACCAAGTAATTGTCCGGCGTGACAACGCCCGAAACGACGCTTTCGCCCAAGCCCCAACTCGAATCAATCGCAATTTTGGAACGGTCGCCGTTGATGGGATTCAACGTGAACATGACGCCCGCCGCGCGCGAATTTGCCATTTTTTGGACGCCGACGCTCATGTGAACTTTTTCGTGCGGAAAGCCCATCGCCTGCCGATATGCAATCGCGCGCGCGGTGAACAGCGACGACCAACACAAAACCGTATTACGCAGAACGCTTTCGGCTGAACGCACCCAGAGAATCGTCTCTTGCTGTCCCGCGAACGAGGCGCCCGGCAAATCTTCCGCCGTCGCGCTCGAACGCACGGCAACGGGCAAGTCCGTCGCATGACATTCCGCGCACAGCTCTTGATAGGCAAAGCAAATGGCGTCCGCAATCGCAGCCGGCATCGGCGTCGCTTCCATCAATTCACGAATCGCGCGGCTCGTCTCTTCGGCTTGGTCAATATCATCCGAATCGAGACTCGCCAACATGCGCGTAATCTCGCCGCCGATGCGATGCTCGTGCATAAAGTGGCGATAGGCATGTGTGGTGATGGCAAAGCCCGGCGGCACGCGCACATTCGCTTGGAGCATTTCGCCAAGATTCGCGCACTTGCCTCCGACCAGATTCTGCTGGCTGCGGTCACATTCGGTGAACCAGAGAATATAAAGAGTTGTATTCATGCGTTCCGATAAAACCTTCGAGGTCTGCGCGAACCAACATCGCAAGACCTCGAAGGTTTCGCTTTCGCTATTCCACTATTTGCACTGTCCCAGCGGTCCCATCCACGCGCAGTCGTTGACCGGTCTTGAAAACTTTGGTGCCGAAACCGGTGCCGACGACGGCGGGCAAACCGTACTCGCGGCACACAATCGCCGCGTGCGACATCATGCCGCCAATATCGGTGACGACGGCTTGGATGCGCGTGAACACGGGCGCCCAGCTCGGCGTGGTGATGGGGCAAACGAGAATCTCGCCCGGCTCGACCAGCGCCAAATCTTCCACGCTTCCAATGATGCGCGCGACGCCTTCCACTTTGCCCGGCGAACCCGCAAAGCCCGAGAGCTCTTTGGTATCGGCGGCGTTGGCGGAGGGCTTGAGCCAATTCTGAATGCTTTCGGTGGTGATGCCCCACAGCATGATGGTGAAAGGTTCTGTGACGACATCCGGCGGCTCGCCCAGCCCGGGCGGCGGCGACCACGCTTTGAGTTTCTTGAAAATTTCTTTGCGTTTGGCGACGCGCGGTTTCCAATACTTGGGTCCGCGCGGCTCGCCGCCCGAACCCCACGCGCCAATCAAATCGTACAACGCGGATTGCACTTCGTAGCGGTGGAGATAAAACATATCGTCCACTTCGTCAAAGAATCCGTGTTTGGTCAACAATTTGCCGAACTCGCGCATCTTGTTCCAGAACACGGTATGATGCCAATGTTCGACATAGAAATTGTGATTTTCGACGTACGGAAAGACGGTGCGCGCCAGACCGAGTTGTTCGCGGAACGCCTTTTTATCTTCGTCGGTTTGCAGCAGCGCTTCGTATTCCGCCGCGAGGCGGTCGCGCTCTTGTTGAATCGCCACCATCGGACGCGTAATGTCTTGGCCCGCTTGAATCTTTTCCACATAACCGCGAATCGCAATCGTCGGCACGGTCAAATCGTCAACCCAACTGCGCGGCAGATGATAGAACCCGGTGCCGGTGGAGAAATAGAACCACGGGTCTTTGGATTTCTCCATCTCTTGCAGCCATACGCCGCCCGCGTCCGACGCGCTCATCGTCGCGACGACTTCGTTCGGATTGACCGTTTGCTTGAACACATCCGCGACGCCGAGCTCGATCGCTTTGTGCGCGAGCCGTTTCAATTCTTCGTCGGGGCGAAAGAGAATGACGTCAATGCCGGACACGAGTTTCGCAATCGTCTGGTCCGAGATGCCGGGGAACGCTTGTTTGCAGAAACCGTAAAAGGTGAGGTAGGCGGCGTAACCGAGATTGAGAAATTCAAAATGCAGATGCCACATTTTGTGCATGTTCTCGACCGCGCGATTGTACGCCACAATCAAATCGTACGCGCTCGTCAAGCCGCGGCCTTCGACGACGACATTGATGGGCTCCATCTCGGGCAAATCTGGCACGCGCACGGCTTTGAGTTCGTTGATCGCTTCTTCCGCCTTTGCCTGCCACTGCGCGTACAATTCATCCCAATGTTGATAATAATATCCCGCGCGTTCCATGAAATGTCCGACGCGCACGGGAATGTCGTCGGGGTTTGGCACGGGCAGCGCCGAAATATAGAGATAGCCGTTCAAGACGCGATGGTCAATGCCGAGCGCGGGCGGCACGATAAACACGCGCGTATTCATTTCGCCCAACGCAACCCACCAGCTTTCACACGTAATCGTGTCAAAGGGATAAATCGGTTCGGGATGATGCATCGCGTCCTGGAACCAAAAGCGGTTGTCCTCGAACTCGCGCCGGTCTTCGCTGAACACGTAATAGTACGGATACAGGTCTTGCCATCCTTCGCAGCCCTCTGGGGTTGGGACATTGAATGGACTGGGGAAACGATTGCTTCCATTTTCGCCGGACATTTCGCTCTCTCCTTTCGAAATAACCGCAAAGCTCTGCGAATAGAAATTTTCCAGCTCATTCTGAACCGAATGAGAAATCTCTTTCACAAAATTCGCGGCGCATTGTTTTACGCTATGCCGGAAGCGGCGCGGATTGTTCGAGCCATTCCGGTAAATGATTTACATCGGGTAACACAAGGTCGGGTTTCAAATGGGCGGCCGCGTTATCCGCCATGTCTTGGGTCGTCGCGCCGGTGAGAACAAGAATGCTGAACAAACCCGCCTCTTTGCCCATGCGAATATCTTGTTCCAACGCGTCGCCGACGATGGCGCCGTGTTCGGGCGCGATGCCCAACGCTTTCAACGCCATCTCGCCCGCCCATTTTGACGGCTTGCCGGTGACGAGCGGCTCTTTGCCCGTCGCATACGCCACCGCTTTAATCATCGGCCCCGTCGCGGGGATAAAACCGTTGGCGCTCGGCACCTTGGCGTCCAGATTCGTCGCAATAAAATCCGCGCCCTTCCATAGCGTCTGACACACCGCGTCGAGACGCTTCATGTTGAAATCGGGGTCTTTGCCCATGACGACCACTTGCGCGTCCAAAGCGTGTTCCCAATCCACCAATTCAACGCCGACCAATTGCAGCGCTTCAATCAAACCCGCGCCGCCGACCGCCAAAACTTTTTTATCGGGATGCAGGGTGCGCGTGACATGCGCGGCGACGGTTGCCGATGTCAACACGTCGTCTTGCGTACACGGAATGCCGAGCGCGTTTAATTTTTCGACGACCTGTGCGCGGGTACGCTGATTCTCGTTCGTCAAGAACGCACAGCGTATCCCGCGCCCGCGCAGCACGGCGAGCGTCTCTGGCACGCCGGGCAGCGCGTGATTGCCGCGCGCCACACATCCATCCACATCAAAAACAAAACCAGAGATTGTTTGCATGTTCGCTCATGGCAGATAGCAGATAGCAGGTGGCAGATGACAGACAACAGATGACAGACGACAGATAACAGACGACTATCGGTTATTCGCTCCCTGCTCCCTACTACCTGCTGCCTACTACCTACTACCTACTACCTACTCTTTACCACCTACATTTCAAATTTCGCGCCTTCGCCCATCTCGGTGGGTTGCGCGGCGGACAAATGACCATTGCCATCTCTGGACATGGCAGCCGCGGCGGCAACGGTTTCGGGGAACAATTCATCCCACCGCGCCAGCACGCGCTGTTTCACCTGTTCGTCAAGTTCGATTGGAATCGGCTTGTCCTTCCATTCGTATGGAATCGTCGCATCGAGAATAATGCGCGAAGTGATTTCACGCGCGTTAATCGGCAGCGACGGGTCGAGCGGCGTCGAACGACCGCGCTTGAGAAATTCGGCGCGGGACGGATTAAAGCGGAACGAGAGCGCCCACAACACGCGCGGCAAATCCCACGCGTCAATGTCG
This sequence comes from Anaerolineae bacterium, assembly GCA_022072245.1. GTDB lineage: Bacteria > Chloroflexota > Anaerolineae > UBA4142 > SHND01 > SHND01. Next base: position 14,697 of record JAJVIA010000001.1, on the reverse strand, counting down.
TCGTCCACCACAATCACGGTTTTCAAACCATACGCGCCCATCTCGGTCGAAATCGCGGCGGTGCCGACTTGGGCGGAATGACCCGGATACATTTGCTTGACCGAAATAATCGCGAGGAAACGCCCCGCGCCTTCGGGCGGGCAATAAACCGATTTGATGCCGGGAATCCGCATCGCTTCCAATTCTTGCCACAACGTCGAGCCATACGTCAACGCCATCGTCATGTGCGTATCGGTGACCGCGCGGCCGACGGTGGTGCCCCAATAAATCGGGTTGTTGCGATACGTAATGCAGTTGACTTTGATGAACGGGCGCGGCGTCGTGCCAATGCCGGAATAGTAACCGGTGTATTCGCCGAAGGGTCCTTCGGGCATCGTAGCGGTCGGGTCCACTTCGCCTTCGACGACGATTTCAGCCGAAGCCGGCACGGGCAAATCATTCGTATTGGCTTTGATTACCTCGATTGGCGCGCCCTTGATGGCGCCCGCGAACGCAAATTCATCTTCGTACGCGGGAAAGCGCGCGGTGCCCATGAGGAACAGCAGCGGGTCCGCGCCGACGACGGCGACGACCGGCATCGGTTTGCCCATCGCGGCATATTGCTTGTGCATAATGTCGGCGTGCTTGCCTTTGATAAACTGCGTGCCGAGCACGTTTTTGCCGAGCAATTGCAAGCGATAGGTGCCCAGATTAATCCAGCCGCGTTCGGGGTCGCGCGTAATGACGAAAACGGCGGTGCCAAAATATCGTCCGCCATCTTTTGGATACACCCACGGCACGGGGAATTTATACAGGTCCACGTCGTCGCCGAGCATCACATTTTCTTTGCACGGCGCGGTTTCGACCCAAGTCGGCGGCACGAGCTTGCGCGTACGTTTCACCCATTCACGCATGAGTTCGACGAGGGGCGTGTCCTTGGGCATGCCCATAATGAGCGCGAGGCGCGCGGTCGAGGTGCAAACGCTCGTGAGGACCGGCGAGTTGTAATCTTTGACGTTTTCAAAGAGCAGCGCGGGCCCGCCGCGTTCCTCATTGAGTTTGGCGATATGGCTCAATTCCAGATTCCAGTCCACCGGCGCCGTGACGCGCCGCAGTTCGCCTTCACGTTCGGCAAGCGCAATAAAATCGCGCAAGTCTTTCATACTGCCTCCTTGTTGGTTATTGGGATTTCTTCATTGGTCAAATCATCAAGCACGCTCAGCAAATGCTCGCGAAATAATTCTTCGACGCGGTCGGCGTCGCGGGCGCACAATGCCAACAGCACGCGGCGATGTTCCTCCGCCGATTTTTTTAGCCGCCCCTTGAGTTGGCTCGAAAGCGTGCGAAAGCGTTGGAGTTGGTCTTCAAAATTTTCGGCGAGCGCGACGAGCCGCTGGTTTTCGACTTGGGCGAGGATAATTTCGTGAAATTCGCTGTTGAGCCGCGCGGCAAGTTCCGTATCATCCACCTCAATCGCGTCGAGTTCGCGGTCAATTAAACCGCCGAGATATTCCAGCGCCGCGTCGCTCAAATGCGGCGTCGCTAACCGCGCGGCGAGACCTTCCAAGACCGCGCGAATCTGGATGATTTCGCGAATATCCTTGCCGGTGATTTCCGAAACGAATGTGCCGGAATAGGGGATTTTGGTGACGAGACCCTCGCGGCGCAATTCGAGGAGCGCGTCGCGCACGGGGGTTTTACTGACGCCGAGTTGTTCCGCCAAATCGGCTTCGACGAGCGGCGCGCCGGGTTTTAGCTGCAAATTGAGGATTGCATCTTTGATGCGTTGGTACGCGTGGTCCTTGAGGGAAGTGGGACCGTCAAGCGGCGAAAGAGTGAGGGTTTGACTCATCGCTGAGCGTTTTTTGAAAAATTGCCGATTCGCTTGTTGAAAAATGCGTGCCGTGCGGAGATGCAAGCATATCGCGCGCACTGCTAATATGTCATACGATATAACATATTCCGCATTTCAAGTCACGACCCGATAGGATAATCTTTTCGCCTTTTTCATTAAATTATGGGTAGTCTCGAATCGCCCTTTGGAGCGACCGCGCGGCGTTCATTTGATTTACCTCTCACAAAAGATAGTTTTACGCCTTACTACCACCCGAACGGGTAGCCATCTGTCAACGCAGACTATCAATGTGATATAATGAAATTACCCCAATGCAGGTGGAATCCTTTAGGTTCTATTTCTATAATTCGCATATCGCCACAAAAACGATAGGTCGAAAAATTGTCACAGTGCGCCCCGCGCGACGCTCGTGATTCTCAAGGAGGAGACAGGAATATGGACGAGACAAAAATCCTTTTGTCGGAAAAGGACATGCCAAAAGCATGGTACAACATCAATGCCGATATGCCCGTGCCGCCTCAGCCGGTGCTGCATCCGGGAACGATGGAGCCGGTAACGCCCGATTTTCTCGCCGTGCTCTTTCCAATGAATTTGATTTTGCAAGAAGTTTCCACCGAACGTTGGATTGAAATTCCCGAACCTGTCCGCGACATTTATCGCCTCTGGCGCCCGACGCCCATGTATCGCGCGCGCCGTCTGGAAAAAGCCCTCGATACGCCCGCGCACATTTATTACAAATACGAAGGCGCCAGCCCCGTCGGTTCGCACAAACCCAATACCGCCGTCGCGCAAGCGTTCTTTAATAAAGAAGCCGGCACCAAAGCCCTGACCACCGAAACCGGCGCGGGCCAATGGGGCAGCGCGCTCTCGATGGCGTGCAACTTTTTTGACATTGACCTCGAAGTGTACATGGTCAAAGTCTCGTATTTCCAAAAACCCTACCGCCGCATCATCATGGAAAATTTCGGCGCGCACGTCTTTGCCAGCCCGACCGACCACACCAATTACGGGCGCAGCGTCCTCGCGCAAAATCCCGAATCGCCCGGCTCGCTCGGCATCGCCATCTCGGAAGCGGTCGAAGTCGCCGCCACATCGAACGGCACGAAAAAATATTCGCTCGGTTCCGTGTTGGGTCACGTCTTGATGCACCAAACCATCATTGGCCTCGAATCGCTGCAACAGATGGAAATTGCGGGCGAATATCCCGACATGGTGATTGGCTGCGCGGGCGGCGGCTCGAATTTCGCGGGCTTTACCTATCCGTTCCTCTGGAAAAAATTTACCGAAGGCAAAAACGTCCGCGTCATTGCCGCCGAACCGGCGTCGTGTCCGAGCATCACGCGCGGCAGATACGCGTTCGATTACGGCGACACCGCCGCGATGGCGCCCATCGTCAAAATGCACACGCTCGGTCATACCTTTGTGCCGCCGGGCATCCACGCGGGCGGTCTGCGCTATCACGGCATGGCGCCCAGCGTTAGCGCGTTGGTGGATCACGGCGATATTGAAGGGCGCGCGATTCCGCAAACCGCCGCGTTCGAAGCCGCCGTCCAATTCGCGCGCGCCGAAGGCATCATCCCCGCGCCCGAAACCGCGCACGCGATTCGCGTCGCCATTGACGAAGCGTTGAAATGCAAAGCCAGCGGCGAGAAAAAAGTGATTGCGTTCAATTTGAGCGGTCACGGTCACTTTGACATGATGGCGTACGAAGCGTATTTGCACGGCAAACTGGAAGATTACGAATATCCGCAAGCGGCGATTGAAGAAGCCATGACGCATCTGCCACAGGTGGCGATGTAATAAAAATGTGACGGGTGACGGCGACAGAGTTTGCATATCTTTCGGTTGCCGTCGCCCGTCGCTTTTGCTTGCCCCATGAATCTCCGCCTTGTGGGCCCTACGCCGCTCCCGCCCACCGTCCGCGACGCGCTCGCGCGTCCGATGCTCAATCATCGCGGGCCCGAGTTTGCCGCAATGCAGACGCGCATCGTCAACTCGCTGCAACATTATTTTCAGACCGCGCACGATATTCTCCTCTTTACCTGCTCCGGCACCGGCGGCTTGGAAGCAGCGTTGGTGAATCTCCTCTCGCCGGGCGATGCGGTCGTGGCGGTTTCCATCGGCGTTTTTGGCGACCGCTTTGCCGACATTGCCGAAGCGTTTGGCGCGCAGACACACCGTTTGCGTTTTCCTTGGGGCAGCGCGGCGGACCCGGATGCGCTGCGCGCCAAACTTGCTGAAATCAAAAACGCGCGCGCCGTTCTCATCACGCACAACGAAACTTCGACGGCGACGACGAATCCGCTCCAAGAGCTCGCGCGCGTGGCGCATGAAAATTCGGACGCGCTCTTGCTGGTGGACGCCATCAGCTCGATGGGCGCCATCCATCTGCCGGTGGATGAATGGGGCGTTGACGTTGCCGTCACCGGTTCGCAAAAAGTATGGATGATTCCGCCGGGGCTGGCGATGGTGAGCGTGAGTCCGCGCGCGTGGGACGCGTACGCGCACGCGCGTATGCCGCGCTATTATTGGGATTTCAAAAAAATGCGCGACGCCATCGCCAAAGGGCAAACGTCCTTTACGCCCGGCGTCAATTTATATTTCGCGCTCGACGCCGCGTTGGATTTAATGAACGCGGAAGGTTTCGAAAACATTCGCGCGCGGCACGCGCGCCTTGCCCAACACACGCGCGACGGCGCGCAAACCAGAGGGTTTGAATTATTCGCCGACCCCCAATTTGCGTCCAACACCGTGACCGCGTTACGCGTTCCGCCGGGCGTCAACGGCAAAAAGTGGCGCCAAGTTTTGAATCAGACGTTCGACACGGTTATCGCGGGCGGCCAAAAAGAATTGACCGATAAAATCGTTCGCATCGGCCATCTCGGCTGGGTCAATGAAGCCGAACTCGACGCGTGTCTCGACGCCATGACCGCCGCGTTGCCGTACGCGCAAGCCAATTAAAAATGTATTCCATTCTCATTGCCGACCCCATCGCCAGCGAAGGCGTCCAAATTCTCGAACGCGCGCACCGCGTGCGTTTTGACCCCGTGATTACGGCGGACGCGCTGCGCGACGCGATTTCCAATTATGACGGGCTCGTAGTCCGCAGCCGCACCAAAGTCACGGCGCAAATTATTGACGCGGCGAAACGCTTGCGCGTGATTGGCCGCGCGGGCGTCGGCTTGGACAATATTGACGCGGAAGCGGCAAAAGCGCACGGCATCCAAGTCGTGAACGCGCCGTACAGCGTGACCGTTTCGGTGGCGGAGCATACGCTCGGCTTGATGATTGCGCTCGCGCGTTTTATTCCGCAAGCAGACGTTTCGCTGCGGCGCGGCGAGTGGACCAAAAATAAATTCATGGGCACCGAAATTCAGGGCAAGACGCTCGGCATCGTCGGCTTGGGGCGCATCGGCTCTACCGTTTCGCCGCGCGCCGTCGCGTTGGGGATGCGCGTGTTGGCGTATGACCCCTACATCACGCGCGCCCGCGCGCTCAATTTTGGCGCGGCGATGGTGGACACGCTCGAAGAGCTGTTGGCGCAAAGCGATTTCGTTTCCATTCACACGCCCTTGATGCCGACCACGCGCGGCTTGTTTAGCGATTACGAATTTGAACGCATGAAACCGAATGCGCGTTTGATTTTTTGCGCGCGCGGCGGCGTGGTGGACGAACGCGCGTTACTGCGCGCGCTCGAAGAGGGCAATCTCGCCGGCGCGGCTTTGGATGTATTTGAAACGGAACCGCCCGGACAAAATCCGCTCATGCAGCATCCGCGCGTCATTGTCACGCCGCATCTCGGCGCCATGACGCAAGAAGCGCAAACCAAAGCCGCCGTCGAAGTCGCGGAACAAGTCGCGCGCATTCTCAAAATGCAAGCGGAACCCGTTCGCGCGCTCGCGCCAGCCGCCGCCTGTTGATCGTTTCACCGTCCCAAAACGGGACGCACATTTATAATCAATCACGAGAGGAAAAAAAATGGATACCGCTCAAACGGATAAAGAATGTTTAAATTGTGGACGCTCGGTGAACCAAGTGCCGCTCGTACCGGTCGAACATCGCAACGGTTCGGCGTACATTTGCCCGCAATGTTTGCCCATCTTGATTCATCAACCGGGCAAGCTCGCCGCCAAACTGCCGGGCGCGTCAGAGCTGCAAGGTCATCAACACTAGTACTCGGACTTACGGCGCTGCTCGTCACGACCTTTCGGGTTTGTGCGATGCGGAGCATTGCGAGAAACCCGAAAGGTCTCGTACCTCGCAACTTTAGCTTGTTGACAAAATCGTAGCGTTTGTTCGGAAAAACGACCTCACGCGCCGCGCGGGACAAATTTGAAATTTGCCCCGCGCGCCAAACAACCATGAAACAAAAAGTTGTCCTTGGCAATGAAGCCATCGCGCGCGGACTCGTCGAAGCCGGCGTGAACGTGGTCACGGGTTATCCCGGCACGCCGAGCTCGGAAATTATTCCGGGCGTGATTGCGCTCAAAAAAGAATACGCGCTCGATACCTACATCGAATGGTCGGTGAATGAAAAAGTCGCGCTCGAAGTCGCGCTCGCCGCAAGTTGGGCGGGCAAACGCGCGGCGGTGACCATGAAACAGGTCGGCTTGAATGTGGCGAGCGACCCGTTATTGAGCGCCGCATACACGGGCGTCGTCGGCGGTTTCGTGTTGATTGTATGCGACGACCCGGGACCCTATTCTTCGCAAACGGAACAGGACACGCGTCTCTTTGCGATTTTCGCCAAAGCGCCGGTATTTGACCCCGCGACGCCGCGCCAAGCCAAAGAAATGACGCGCGCCGCATTCGAACTTTCGGAAAAATATCGCGTCCCGGTCATTGTGCGTTCGTCGCTGCGCGTTTCGCACGCGCGCCAAAATATCTCGCTGGATGCCCTTGATTCGACGCCGCGCGCCGCCAACTTTAAAAAAGATACCGCGCGCTGGGCTGCCACGCCGCGCTATCGCTTGCTCTTGCACCAAGAGCTGAATGAAAAACTCGCCAAAATCAAAGATGAATTTGAAACGTCGCCGTTCAATATAAAATTTACGCCCACCCAAACCGCGGGCGAACCTCAAAAGCAAAAAGCAAAAGTTCGCAAACATAAATTTCCCTTTGGCATTATCGGCGCGGGCGTGCCGTTTGCGACCGCGCAAGAATTGTTGGATGAATTGGGCGTTCAAATTCCAATGCTGCAAATCGGCGCGGTCTATCCGCTGCCGCAAAAATTGGTGAACGATTTTATCGCGCAGCGCCAACGCGTATTGATTCTCGAAGAACCGGACGCCGCGCTCGAATTGCAAATTGACGACCGCAGCAAAATTCACGGCCGCCTCGACGGCACGATTCCAAACGCCGGCGAATTATCGCCCGAAGTGTTGGAACCGATTTTGACGCGCTTGCTGCGCGCGGCGGGATTACTCGCCGAACCGCGCGCCGCGAATTTGCCCGCCTGGGGCGCGGCTTTGCAAAATTTGCATCTGCCAATGCGGGGTCCCCGCCTTTGCCCCGGCTGCGGCCATCGCTCGGCGTTTTATACGATTCGCCGCGCGTTCCCCGGCGCGTTTTATGCGAGCGACATTGGCTGTTATACGCTCGGCACGAATCTGCGCGCGGTGGACACGTGTCTCGACATGGGCGCGGCGATTACGATGGCGAGCGGCATGTATCAAGCGTATCGTCTCGACGGCAAACACAAAGCGATTGTGGCGACGATTGGCGATTCGACGTTCATTCATTCCGGCGTCACCGGTCTGGCGAACGCGGTGCATACGGGCGCGCGCTTTGTGCTGGTCATTCTCGACAATTCGACGACGGCAATGACGGGCTTTCAACCCACCGCCGACCAAACGCGTTTGGCGGACGGCACGGAAGGCGCGCGCGTAGGAATTCCCGATTTGGTGCGCGCGTGCGGCGTAAAATTTTTGCGAACCGCCGACCCGTACGCGATGGACGAATTTCAACGCGTTTTGAAACAAGCGGAACAGTTCACCCAAGCGCCCGATGGCGGCGTCGCGGTCATTATCGCGGAACGCCCGTGCGTGTTGAATGACCGCACGCCGATTGACGAGCATCCCATCCGCGTCGAAGTGACGGACGAATGTGACGGCTGCAAATATTGTCTCGTCGCGTTTGAATGTCCTTCGCTCGTGATGAATGTGGCAAAGAATCAAGTGGAAATCAACCACCAAACCTGCGTGGATTGCGGACAATGCATTGATTCGTGCTATAAAGGATTCATTGTGGAATCGAAACCGATGACGATTTTAGAATTGGCGGAAAAAGTCGGCAGCGGAAACGGCTTGGTAGCATAGCGAGCCGCCGCGCACAAATGGCAGAGGGCAAAACTTGCGCGCGACGCTGCGCCTCGCAAGCGCAAGATTTGCATTGCCAGACGCGCTACGCAATATGCGATACGCAATTTTACTAGCGGGCATTGGCGGACAGGGCGTATTGTTCGCGCACAATGTGTTGGCGGAATGTGCGCTGGCGCAAGGATTCAACGTCACGGGCGCGGAAACGCACGGCATGAGCCAACGCGGCGGTTCGGTCGTCTCGCATTTGAAAATTGGCGATACGGCGGCGCCGCTGATTCGACAAGGGACAGCCGATTTTGTGATTGCGTTCGACGCGGCGGAAGCGTACCGCGCGCTGCCGTACTTGAAACGCAGCGGCACGCTCATTGTCAATGTCTCGCCCGAAAATTTTCCAGACGCGCAAATCCAACCGCAGCTGGACGCGTGGGCGATTGCGGTCCACGCGTGCGACGCCGATACGATTGCGCGCAATCTGGACCGCGCGTCCGCCGCCAATGTCGCGCTGCTCGGTTTCGCCACAACGTGCGAAAATTTTCCGTTCACCGCCGTCGCCCTGCGCGCCGCCATCGCCCGCATCGCGCATCCGCGCTTTACGGCGTTCAATGAAAAAGCGTTCACAGAAGGCATCAATGCGTGTCAGGATTCGCACTCTGCCGCGCGGCGCGCCTCAACCGTCACTTTGCCATGAAACCATTTGAATTTTTCTCGCCCGCTACGCTGCCCGAAGCGGCGCGCGCCCTTGCAGATTATCAGGGCGAAGCGCGCGCGCTCGCGGGCGGCACCGATTTATTGATTCGCATGAAACGCCGTCAATGGACGCCGCGCGCCGTCGTGAGTTTGAACCGCCTCGCGGGCTTGAACGAAATCGCGCTGAACGGCGAATTGAAACTCGGCGCGCGCGCGACGCTGAATCAAATCATCCGTTCCGCCGCCATCCGCGAATATTTTCCCGCGCTCGCGCACACCGCGCGCGGCATGGCGGGCGTACAAGTGCGTTCGCTTGCCACCGTCGGCGGCAATTTATGCAACGCCGCGCCGTCCGCCGATATGGCGCCGCCGCTCATCGCGTTGAACGCGCGCGCGGTGATTGTCGGCGTGGACGGCGAACGCGTCGTGCCGCTCGACGAATTTTTCGTCGGTCCCGGCAAATCCGTTTTGCAGCCCGGCGAAATTTTACAGACGCTGCTTGTGCCGCGTCCCAAAGAAAACGCGTTCGCGTCGTACCACAAACTCGAACACCGCGCCGCGATGGATATTGCGATGGTGGGCGTGGGCGTCTCGTTGAACGTCGAGCGTTCAACGTTCAACGTTCAACATTGCGCCGACGTTCGCATCGTCTTGGGCGCCGTCGCGCCGACGCCTTGGCGCGCGAAACGCGCCGAAGAAATTTTACGCGGAAACGAATTGACAGCGGAACGCATTGCGGAAGCGGCGCGCGTCGCGGCGGCAGAAGCCAAACCGATTGACGACGTGCGAAGCAGCGCGTGGTATCGCCGCGAAATGGTCGAGGTGTTGACGCGGCGGCAATTGCAGCGTTTGGCGGAAACGGCGTAACGCTGGCGCGACCGCAACAAAACGGCTTGATAGCCAACGCGTATCAATATGCGGACAAATTATAAATTTGTCCTACGCTTTTCGTCCATTCAATAGAATCAGCAAACATTCATCAAGGAAACATCACATGGGCAAACATTTTGTCTTGATTCATGGCGCATGGCATGGCGGTTGGTGTTGGGATGGCGTCATTCAAGCGCTGACGCAAGCGGGACACACCGCCGAAGCGCCGACCCTGCCCGGACACGCCGCGGACGCGGCGCGCGCAGGCATTACGCTCGAGGATTACACGCAAGCCATTGTGGATGTGTTACAACGTCAAAATGCGCCCGTCGTCTTGGTTGGACATTCCAGCGCCGGCTTTTTGTTGCAAAATGCCGCGCCGCGCGCGCCAGAAAAAATTGAACGCTTGATTTTTCATAACGCGTTCATTCTGCCGCCGGGCAAGACCCAATTTGACCTGGTGCCGCCCGAAGCGGCGCAAGGAATGACGGCTGCGGCGAACGCGTCGCCGGACCGCTGTGTGCCGGTGATTGAAGATTTCGTGCGCCACATGCTGATGGCGGGCGAAACAAAAGAAAAACAAAACGCGCTGTTGGCGCGCTTGACGCCGCAGCCGCTCGCGCTCTTTACGACGCCGGTGGATGCCGCCGCGCTTGCCGCGCTCAAGATACCCAAAACAGTTTTGTTTGCGCGCGATGATGTATCGCTGCCGCCGGGCGCGTATCTCGGCATGGCGCAGGGTTTGGGCGAATTTCAATTGGTCGAAATCGCGGGGGGCCACGAAACGCTATTTACCAATCCACCCGCCGTAGCGCAGGGCTTGATGCAAGCGCTCTAAAAAATCTTTTGTCCGCCAAGACCATAACGCCCGGCGATTACGCGCTGCGCGCAGCGGACGCCTTGCGCAGAAACGCAACGCAAGGCGCGCGGTCGAGTTGGAAAACGCTTCGCAAGACAAACAAATCTTGCGATGGATTTATACATTTAGGATAACATGCCAAGATACCATATTTCGCTTACCGTGAACGGCGATTTGCACGAATTGAACGTTGACGCGCGTCAGACGTTGATGCAAGTCTTGCGTCAAGATTTAGAATTGCACGGCACGCACGAGGGCTGCGGCAGCGGCGATTGCGGCGCGTGTACGGTTTTGATGAACAATGAACCGGTGCCGTCGTGTCTCGTCCTCGCGGCGGACGCGCACAAGAGCGCGATCGTTACCGTAGAAGGTCTCGTACAAAACGGCGAACCGCACGCGGTGCAAAAAGCCATCGTCGCGCACGGCGGCATCCAATGCGGCTATTGCACGCCCGGCATTGTGATTTCATCCGTCGCGCTCTTGCAAGAAAATCCGCATCCGAACGAACAAGAGGTGCGCGAAGCGATTGCGGGGAATTTGTGCCGCTGCACGGGGTATCAAAAAATTGTGGACGCGATCGTGGCGGTGGGACATGAGTGATTTTTCGGTCATCGGCAAACGCGTGCCCAAATTGGACGCGCTGGATAAAGCGACGGGACGAGCGCAGTACGGGCATGACCTCGATTTGCCCGGCACGCTGGTGGGTAAAATTTTGTACGCCAATGTGCCGCACGCGCGCATCGTGAACATTGACACGTCGCGCGCGGAAAAAGTGCGCGGCGTCAAAGCCGTGCTGACGGGCAAACACAGCGGCGCGCACAAATTCGGTTACGGCGGCGACAATACGCCGTTAAAAGGGGACAAGGTGCGCTGTCGGCGCGATGAAATCGCGGCGGTGGCGGCAATGGACGACGACGCGGCGGACGAAGCGCTGGAATTGATTCGCGTCGAATACGAAGAATTGCCGCCCCTCTTTTCGGCGGAAGCGGCGCTCGCGCCGGGCGCGCCGTTGGTGCATCAAGACCGCGCGGACAATTTATTTCTGCGCTACAACTATGCGCACGGCGACGCGGAACGCGCGTTTGACGAGGCGGATGAAATTATCGAGCAAGAATTTTTTCTGCCGTACGTGACGCACGCGGCGATGGAGACTTCGTTCGCGCTCGCGGCGTTCGATTTGCAAAATCGTTTGACGCTGTGGAGCACCACGCAAATTCCATTTCTCTTGCAGCGCGATTTGTCGGAAGCGCTGGGCATTCCGGGGCGCGATATTCGCGTGATTCAACCCGTGATTGGCGGCGCGTTCGGGCGCGGCCTCGACGTTTATCCGTTCGAGCCGATTTGCGCGCTGCTCGCCAAATATAGCGGCAAACCCGTTCGCATCGCCTTTACGCGCGAAGAAGAATTTTTTGCGACGGCGGCGCGCCAACCCGCGCACGTCAAAATGCGCTCGGCGGCGAAACGCGACGGCACGCTGTGGGCGCGCGAGGCGCACGCGCTGCTCGACGCGGGCGCGTACATTTCGTGGGGCGCGGTGACGCCGCTTGTGATGATGGAAACCGTCGCCAGCTTGTATCGCGTGCCGCACGCGAAATTTGTCGCCGATGTGGTATATACCAACAACATCCCGACGGGCGCCATGCGCGGCTATGGCAATCCGCAATCCACTTTTTTCGTCGAAACGCAGATGGATATTCTCGCGGAAAAACTTGGGATGGACCCGGTAGAATTTCGGCTCCGCAACGCGAATGTGCCCAATTCGGAAACGCCGCAAGGTTTGAAAATTACGAGCTGCGGTTTGCGCGAATGTATCACCGAAGTGGCGGAACGGATTGGTTGGGAACGCCGCGCGGGACCCAACAGCGAGACGCGTTTAGCCAATACCACTCCGCCGCAAGAAACATTGCAAATCCAAACGCGGAATCCAAAAATCAAACGCGGCATCGGCATCGCCTGCACTTTGAACGTCGGCGGCGGCGCGCGCATTTATCGCAGCGACGGCTGCGGCGCGACGGTCAAGGTGGATGATTTCGGGCGCGTCACCTTGATTTCGGGTTCGACCGAAATCGGGCAAGGTTCCGAGACCGCGCTCGCGCAAATCGTCGCCGAAACGTTGGGCGTGCGCGTGGACGATGTGACGGTGATCAATTCCGATACGTCGGTCAAGCCGTGGGATGTCGGCACGCACGCGAGCCGTACAACTTTTATCGCGGGCAACGCGGCATGGATTGCGGCGAATGAGGTGCGCGAAAAAATTCTCGACCACGCGGCGCAGATGCTCAATGTCCCAGCCAATCAATTAGAAATGCGCGACCGTCAAGTGCGCGTGCGCGGCGACGGCAAGGGCGTGGCGTTCGACAAAGTGGTGCGCGCGATGCACTATCGCGAAGACGGCATTGTCGTCAGCGGCACGGGCTGGTACGACCCGCCGACGAAATTGGTGGACAAGCATACGTACAAGGGCAACATTTCCGCCGCGTACGGTTTCGGCGCGCAAGCGGTCGAAGTGGAAGTGGACACGGAAACGGGTCAGGTGCGCGTTTTGAAAATCGTCGCCGCGCACGATGTCGGACGCGCCATCAATCCGATGTACGTCGAAGGACAAATCGAAGGCGGCGCGCAAATGGGCGTCGGTTACGCGCTGACCGAAGAATTGCAAGTGCGCGAAGGGCGCGTGCTGAATCCGACCCTTTTGGATTATCGTATGCCGACCGCGCTCGACATGCCGCCGATTGAAAGCGTGATTGTGGAAACGGCGGACCCCGCAGGACCCTTTGGCGCCAAAGGCGTCGGCGAAATGGGCGGCAATCCCACCGCCGCCGCGATTGCGAACGCGGTCTATAACGCGATTGGCATCCGTCTGAATCATTTGCCAATGACGGGGGAAAGAGTGCTGCGCGCGCTGCAAGAAAAAGAGCGCTCGGCGGCGCAAGCTTAGAGCTTATGGAACATCTACATCTAAATCCCCATTTGCTGAACGTGCCGCTGTATGTCGCGGGCAAACCGATTGAAGAGGTGCAAGAGGAATACGGTTTGACCGAAGTCATCAAGCTTGCGTCGAACGAAAATCCGCTCGGCATGTCGGCGCTTGCGCGCGCCGCGTTTGAACGCGCGCTCAACGAGGCGCACCGTTATCCCGCCGTCGGCGACCGCAATTTGCGCCGCAAGCTCGCGGGCTTGTACAACACCCGACACAATGCGACCTTTACGCAGGACAATTTTTTGACGGGCAACGGCATCGGCGATGTGCTGCGGATGATTACGGAATCGTTCATCTTTGACGGCGGCGAAACCGTGATTTGTTCGGCGACGTTTCCGCTCTATCGCATCCTCACCACGCAGTTCGGCGGCAAACTCGTCGCCGTGCCGCACAAAAATTATTATCACGATTTGCCGGCGATGCTCGATGCGATTACGTCCGACACGCGGCTCGTGATTCTGTGCAATCCAAACAATCCGACCGGCACGTTGATTTCGCGCGACCACGTGAACGAATTTATGGCGCGCGTGCCGCCGCATGTCGTCGTCGTCTTTGACGAATCGTATTACGAAATCGTCGAAGACCCGAATTATTCCAACGCCATCGAATTCATCCACCAGGGGCGCGACCAAGTTATCTTGCTGCGCGGTTTTTCCAAAGTTCACGGGCTGGCGAGTCTGCGCATCGGTTACGCGCTCGGCACGCACGCGATGATTGAATATCTGCATCACGCGCAGCTCACATTCAACACCGGCGACCCCGTTTTTTACGCGGCGATGGCGGCGCTGGACGACCAAGCGCACATTGACGCGGTGCGGCAGTTGATTGCGACGGAAAAACATTATTTGTATGAAGGATTATCGGAACTCGATTTGAGTTTTATTCCGACCGCCGCCAATTTTCTTTTGCTCGTGGACTTGCCGCGCGCGACAAAATATATTTACGAGGAATTGTTGAAACGCGGCGTGATTGTACGCGTGGCGACCGGTTTCGGCTTGCCCGACGCGATACGCGTGAGTATCGGCACGCATCGCGAGAATGAAAAATTTTTACACGCGCTCAAGGATACGCTGCGCAGCGCGAACGGAAAGTGAAACAGAAAAATGACTTTTGTAAAACGCATCGAACGCGTCGCGCTCGCCGTGCC
>JAJVIA010000090.1 GCA_022072245.1 Anaerolineae bacterium | reverse complement strand
GCAAAAGCGGCGTCGCCGACCACTTTGCCGAAGACGACGAACACGCGTTGGAACTCGCGCGCGGGATTGTGGAAACGTTGAATCGTCAAACGAAATTGTCCGTCGCCGTCGAACCGCCGCAAGAACCCTTGTATCCGCCCGAAGAAATTTACGGCGTCTTGCCGCGCAGTTTTCGCGAAGCGTATGATGTGCGCGAAATTATCGCGCGCCTCGTGGACGGTTCGCGTTTTCACGAATTCAAAGCGCGGTACGGCACGACGCTCGTGTGCGGCTTTGCGCGGCTGCACGGTTATCCCATCGGCATCATCGCCAACAATGGCATTTTGTTTAGCGAAAGCGCGCTCAAAGGCGCGCACTTTATCGAATTGTGTTCGCAGCGCGGCGTTCCGCTTTTATTTTTACAAAATATTACCGGTTTCATGGTGGGCAAACAATACGAAGCGGGCGGCATTGCCAAAGACGGCGCGAAATTGGTGAACGCGGTGAGCAACGCGTCGGTGCCAAAACTCACCATCATCATCGGCGGCTCGTTCGGCGCGGGCAATTACGGCATGGCGGGGCGCGCGTATCAACCGCGTTTTTTGTGGATGTGGCCCAACGCGCGCATCAGCGTCATGGGCGGCGAACAAGCGGCGAATGTTTTGCTCACCATCAAACAAGACCAACTCGAACGCGAAGGCAAACCTTTGTTGACGCCGGAGGAACAACAAGAATTTATGCGTCCGACGTTGGAAAAATACGAATACGAAGGCAGCCCGTACTATTCCACCGCGCGTTTGTGGGACGACGGCGTAATTGACCCGGCGGAAACGCGCAATGTGTTGGCGCTCGCGTTATCCGTCGTACTGAACGCGCCGCCCGTGAAAAATAATTTTGGCGTGTTTCGGATGTAGTAACTGAAAGGAGTGGGGGATGTTGACTGTAATCGAGAGCATGAATGAAAATTGGGCTGCACAAAAAAGGCTTGCCAAAGCGTTCGAGGCGGTTGCGGAAAAAACCGAAGAGCTCAACATTGGCTGGCAGGGTGGGTCAACCTGGACAGCAATTTCTTGGTCAAATGAGCTTCAGTTGAGGTGGTCATTCCTTGATGACCGCGACAATACCCCTCGTTATTGGCGGGCATTTAGCACAAAAGAGCCGCATTGGGGAACGACCCATTCACATATCATACAGTGCGAAATAAACAGCCCGTTTCGTGGAAGCAGCCGTCAAGTCGCGGCTGCCTTTGCCAAGGACGACGCAGGACATCTTTTTCTGATTCATCGCGGCAACATTGGTGGTGGCAAGAAAGGAATCGGTAAATCCTTGTTTTTTGACCGGACCCAAAGCAAAAAGATAACGATTCGGGATGCTCAAGGGGAGACTGTTGCTGTGCTGGTAGGCGCTCTGGACAGCAAGAGATTTTGCCATCAAGTCGCAGAATTTGTTCATGATGTAGCTCGAATCAAGGACCTTGCTGTCAAACAAGAGATTCAAGTCAAAAAACAGTACGGCCAAGAATACGCGGGAGAAAAAAGATATGACATTACCAAGCGCGTGGTTGCGGAATGTGACCATGGGTTGGTTGTGGATGCAATGAGGCAAGAACTTGAGAAAAGAGGTTTGATTGTCGCAAATGATCAATTCCGCGATTTGTACATTCTGAGCGAGAAGAACAAAACGATTCAAGGTTTGTTCGAGTTCAAGACCGACAATTCACGCTCAAGTATGTATTCCGCCATTGGGCAGTTGATGTTCAATGCTTTATCCGTAAACCAAACTCTTGTTGCGGTGCTACCCGAACCGATAACGCCAAAGGCAAAGGCGCGATTGAAGGAGCTAAAGATAAATTGCGTTACCTATGCGTGGAAAAACAATCGTCCACAGTTCAAAGGGCTATCGAGTTTGTTCGACAATTGAGAAGCAAATGTAATCGCGTATGATTATTTTGGAAACACCGCGCCTCCTTCTGCGCCACCAACTTTTCACCGATTTGGATGATTTGTGGGAATTGTATTGTGACCCCGAAATCACAAAATTTATTCCCGATGCGCCACGCACGCGTCAAGAAGCACAAGAAGAATTGGAATGGCACATGCACGGTCATCCCAAAAATCCGCGATTGGGCTTGTGGGCGACGATTCAAAAATCAACGGGCAAATTTATCGGACGCTGTGGGCTGTTGCCGTGGACGATTGATGAAACAAATGAAATCGAAGTGGCATACACGATTGCGCGCGCGTATTGGCATCAAGGATTTGCGACCGAAGCCGCGCGCGCAATTCGCGATTACGGTTTCGATACGCTGAACCTCCCGCGCTTGATTAGTTTGATTGACCCGCAGAATATCGCTTCGCAACGCGTCGCCGAAAAAATTGGGATGCGTTTTGAAAAAGAATCACGAGACGAATACGGCGCGTTTCAGATTTATGCAATCGCAAAAGTGAATCATCATGTCTGACACCCGTCCCCTAACCTCCGGCCCCAATCCCCTGCCTACCGGCACGGTCACGTTTCTTTTCACCGACATCGAGGGCAGTACGCCGCTGCATCAAAATTTTCCCGACGCGATGCCGCGCGCAATGATGCGGCATAACGAAATTTTGCAGCGCGCAATAGAATCGCAGCGCGGCATTGTGTTCAAAATTGTTGGCGACGCGTTTTGCGCGGCTTTTGAAAACGCGTTGGATGGATTCAATGCGGCGTTGGCGGCGCAGCGCGCGCTGTACGCGGAAAATTGGCAAGAGCTGGGCGCGCTGCGCGTGCGAATGGGCTTGCACACGGGGACCGCAGAAACGCGTGGCGATGACTATATCAGTTCGCTCACGTTCGCCCGCGTCCAGCGCATCATGTCGGCGGCGCACGGCGGGCAAACCTTGCTTTCAACCGCAACCGCCGAACTCGTGCAAACGACATTGCCGCAAAACGTAACCTTGCGCGAACTGGGCGTTTTCAAACTGCGCGGTTTGCAGCAGCCCGAACCGCTTTATCAAATCGTCGCGCCCGCTTTGACGCTGGAATTTCCGCCGCTGCGCGCGGCGAAACAGATACGCGCGCAAGACGAACTCGCGCCGCTCGAACAACTCGTGCGCGGAAAAATGGTGGGACGCGGCAATGAATTCGCGCAATTGCAGCAGCAGTGGCATCTCACGCAGCAGGGCCGCGCGCATTTGGTTTTACTTTCGGGCGAACCGGGCGTCGGCAAAACGCGACTGGCGGATGAATTGATTGAATACGCGCGCAGTAACGGCGCGCCGATTTTGCGCGGCGGCTGCTACGAGTACGAAGCCGCCATGCCGTACCTGCCGTTTATCGAAGCGCTGCGCGATTGGGTTCACGCGACGAGCGTAGAAAATTTGCGCGCCGCGCTTGGCGACACGGCATCGGAGATTGCAAAATTCGCGCCCGAGATTGAAACGAAACTCGGCGCGCTGCCCGCGAATCCTGCGCTCACGCCGAACGAAGAACGTTTGCGCTTGTTTGATAATGTCGCGCGCCTATTTCAAAACATCGCCGCGCCGCGCGGGCTGTTGATTTTTCTCGACGATTTGCATTGGGCGGATCAAGGCACGCTCAATCTGCTGCATTATCTTTTGCGTCATTTACGGCATGACCGCGTGCTGCTCGTCGGCGCGTACCGCGATGTGGAATTGGACCGCGCGCATCCACTCGCCGCCGCGTTGATTGAGTGGAATCGCGAACGACTTGCCACGCGCGTCTTGTTGGCGCGTTTGTCGCGCGCCGATACGGGCGCCCTGGTTGCGGCGTTGTTTGACGAAGAACGCATTTCGGACGAGTTTGTCCAGGTATTGTTCCGCGAGACCGAAGGCAATCCGTTTTTTGTCGAAGAGGTGGTCAAGTCGCTCATCGAGCAGGGATATATTTACCGCGAGCATCATGCGTGGCAGCGCAAACAAATTGACGACCTCGTGATTCCGCAAAGCGTCAAAGAGGCGATTGGCCGCCGTTTGAATCGTTTGACCGAAAATTGCGTGGACGCGTTACGCGCTGCCGCCGCGCTCGGCAAAGTTTTTCCGTTTGTGGAATTGCGCGCCGTCGTGACGACGAGCGAAGACCAATTGTTGGACGCGTTGGACGAAGCGAGCGCGGCGCAGTTGCTGCGGGCGGATGCGAATGACGCGTTCGCGTTCACTCACGATAAAATTCGTGAAGTGTTGTACGAAGAATTGAATCCGATTCGGCGCAGACGTTTGCATCAACGCATCGGCGAAAGTTTGGAAAAATTGTATCCGTCGCCGAACGGTCATTCGTCCGACCTCGCATTTCACTTTACGCAAAGCGGCGACGTGGAAAAAAGTTTGACGTATTCGCGGCGCGCCGCCGAAAATGCGGAACGCGTCTTTGCGCATGACGACGCGTTGAAATTTTTTCGTCAAGCGCGCGACGCGGCGGAAACCTTGCAGCGCTTTGACGCGCTGGCGGAGATTGACGAGGAATGTGGCGACATTGCGCGTTTGCGCGGCGAAATCGCGCCCGCCGTTGAATCCTATGAACGCGCGTTCGCGCACGCCGCGTCTGCGGCGCAGTGCGCGGCGCTGCGCGTCAAAATCGGTCTCGCTTATTCGCCTATCGGCGACAAACGCGGCGTTGCGGCGTTGGAAGAGGCGCTCACGGAATTGGACCCGCAGACGCAAGGCATCCAAGTCGCGTTTGCGCTCGCTTTGCTGGGACGGCATTACCATTATCACACCGAGCATCACAAGGCGATTGAATTTTTTGAACGCGCGCGCGTGATTGCCGAGCCGTTGGACGAACCGTCAATTTTGGAGACGATTTACGCTTTTTTCGCGGGCGCCTACCAACACCTCGCGCAGCACGATGAAAGCGATCGGTGGGCGCGGCGCTGCATTGCTTTGGGCGAACGCAAGAACTATCCCGAAGCCATCGCGTTGGGTTATGAATTTTTGTCCGAGAATGCGTTCAATCGCGGTTATTGGGATGATGCGCTGCATTACGCGGAGCAGAATTATGCGATAGGGAAAAAAATTGGTTCGTTAGCGCGTGTGGGTTGGGCGAATTTGGGGCTGGGTTCGGGCTGGTACGGGAAAGGCGAATTACGCAAGGCAAAACAGGCGTTACTGGAGGGGTTTGAAATTGCCGACCAGTTGGGCGAAGTGCGTCTGGCGTGTTGGCTCGAATCCATGCTCGCGCGAGTGTTGACCGATTTGGGCGAGGCGGAACAGGCGCGCGTGTTTGCCGAACATGTGCGCGCCCAGAGCGATGAGTTGGGACAACCCGTCTTGCGCGTGTGGGCATTGCACAGTTTGGCTTTTTGGCATTTGCGGCGCGGCGACGCGCAAGCTGCCGCGAATCTATATCAAATGGCGTTGGACTGGATGCGGCACAGCGACAATCGCGTGGTTTTGAAAACATTGGGCGCATACGCCGCGCAAGCGTTTTTTCAAGGGGGCCAAGTCGCCCGCGCCGAAGCCGCCGCGCAAGCTGCATTCGAATTCGCGCAAAGTTTGCAGACGCCCTATTATGAAGGAGTGGCGCGCGCGGTGCAAGGACAAATTTGGAGCGCGCAGCAAAAATGGGCGGACGCGCAAATTGCGTTGGATCAGGCGATTCAGATTTTTGAAGCATGGGGGAGCTGCCTCGATTTGGCGCACGCGCTCGCCCGACGCGCCGCGTTGTATCGCGCGCGCAATGAACCCGCCCGCGCGCAAGCGGACCAAGCGCGCGCCGACGCGTTGTATCTGGAAATAGGCGCAGTGCGATGGCAAACTTGAATAAAATTCTCATCGCCAATCGCGGCGAAATCGCCGTCCGCATTATGCGGGCGTGCGGCGAAATGAATATCGCAACGGTCGCGGTGTATTCGGACGCCGACCGCGCGGCGCTGCACACGCGCGTCGCGGCTGAGGCAATTCACATCGGCGCGTCGCCGCCGCGCGAATCGTATTTGAATATCGAAAAAATTATTGACGCGGCGAAAAAATCAAATGCGGACGCGATTCATCCGGGGTACGGCTTTCTCGCAGAGAATGCGGAATTCGCGCAAGCGGTGAATGACGCGGGAATTGTGTTTATCGGACCGTCGCCGTTTTCGATTCGCGCGATGGGCGACAAGGCGGAAGCGCGCGCGCGGATGATTAAAAGCGGCGTGCCGGTCGTGCCGGGCTTTCAAGATGCGGATGATCAAGAGTCGCTCGCGCGCGCGGCGGAACAAATCGGTTATCCGATTTTGATCAAAGCGGCGGCGGGCGGCGGCGGCAAAGCGATGCGCGTTGTGGAAACAAAAAGCGGTTTCCCCGACGCGTTGGCGGCGGCGCGGCGCGAGGCGTTGAACGCGTTCGGCGATGCGCGCGTGATTTTGGAAAGGTATGTGGCGAACGCGCGGCATATCGAATTTCAGATTTTGGCAGACAAGTTTGGCAACACGATTCATTTGTTTGAACGCGAGTGTTCGATTCAACGGCGGCATCAGAAAATTATCGAAGAGACGCCGTCGCCATTGTTGGACGACGAATTACGCGAACGCATGGGCAATGCGGCGGTCGCGGCGGCGCGCGCGGTGAATTATGAAAACGCGGGGACGATTGAATTTATCGTGGATCCCGATACGCGCGAATTTTATTTTTTGGAAATGAATACGCGCTTGCAGGTGGAGCATCCGATTACGGAATTGACGACGGGCTTGGATTTGGCGCAGTGGCAGATTCGCATTGCACGCGGGGAAAGAATCGAGCGTTATGGCGAACGCTTGATACAGCCGCGCGGTCATGCGATCGAGTGTCGCGTGTACGCTGAAGACCCGTCGAATCATTTTTTGCCTTCAACGGGACGCGTGTTGGATTTGCAGTTGCCGAATATGCCCGGCGTGCGCGCGGATGCGGGAATTGCGACGGGCGACGAAGCGAGCGCGTTCTATGACCCGCTGTTGGTGAAATTGATTGCGTATGCGGAAACGCGCGACGCGGCGCTGGCGAAAATGCAAAACGCGCTGCGCGAATTTTCTTTGTTGGGCGTGACGACGAATGTGGAATTTTTGCAGACGGTCTTGGCGCATCCGACGCTGCGCCAAGGCAAGGCGACGACGCGCTTTATCGAGCAAGAGCTGGACGCGTGGACCCAAGCGCCGCATGACGAACGGCGAACGATGGGTTTGATTGCCGCCGCGCTCGCCGAATCGTTGGACAAAGCGCCAGAGGGCGAGGCGTCAAGCGTCAATGACCCGTACAGTCCTTGGCGCGCGCAGCGCGCGTTTCGGGTGGGGGGCGAACTGCCCGCAGCTTTGTGACGAAGCAACGGATGTCGTCCATCCGCTTGCAGCGCGCCAAAAATTATTATGAAATTTGTCTATTCAAGTCACGCGCAAAACGAGACGCTCGATCTGGAACGCGCGGGCGATGATTTTGAAATCGAAATCGGCGGCGAACGCGCGCGCGTCCAAGTGATTGCGTTCGCGCCGCCGCGGCTTATATTTTCGTACAACGGTAAAATTTTTGACGCGCGCGTGGCGCGCGCTGGAAAAAAGCATTGGGTGTATATTCAAGGCGCGACCTTTGTGTTTGAACGCGCGGAATCACGCGCCGCGCGCGATGCCGCGCCCGGCGCGCGCGAAGGCGCAGGATCGGGCATCGTGGTCGCGCCAATGCCGGGCCAAGTGCGCGGCGTCTTGGTCGAGCAAGGCGATGCGGTGACGGAGGGGCAACCGCTGGTCTTGATGGAAGCGATGAAGATGGAATTAAAAGTAAATGCGCCGCACGCCGGAGTCGTCGCGAAAATTTTCGTGACGTTGGGCCAGAGCGTCGAGCGCGAACAAATTTTAGCGGAGGTTATCAAACGTGGCGGGTAAATTTTACGAAGAGCTCGAAGTCGGTATGCAGTTTCAACACGGGCAGGGACGCACCGTGTCGGAAATGGATAATTTGTTGTTTTGCGGCATGACGTTGAACGCGCAGCCGCTGCACGTGAACGAAGATTTTGCGTCTCAGTCGCAATTTGGCACGCGCATCATGAACGGCATTTTTACAATGGGGTTGGTCGTCGGTTTGACGGTGAACGACCTGACCGACGGCACGCTCATTGCGAATCTTTCGTACGACCATGTGGTGCATCCGCGCCCCACGTTTCACGGCGATACGATTTACGTCGAGACCCAAGTGTTGGACAAACGCGAATCGCAGTCGAAACCCGACCGCGGCATTGTGCGGTTCAAACATTGGGGGCGCAATCAAAAAGGCGAGGTGGTGGTCCAAGTCGAGCGCACCGCGCTGATTAAAAAGCGCGTATGAACCGGACGAAAACGCCGCGCGCGCGGCGCGCCATTCTCTATGTGCCGGGCAATGAAACGCGCAAAATCGAAAAGGCGGTCACGCTCGGCGCGGACAGCGTGTGTCTCGATTTGGAGGACGGCGTCGCGCCGAATCGCAAAGCGGAGGCGCGCGAAACGATCGCGCGCGCCTTTCGCGCGCTCGCGTTTGGCGCGAGCGAAAAATTGGGCCGCATCAACGGCGTCGGCACGGGTTTTGAAATTGACGATTTGGAAGCGCTTGTGCCGGCACACCCCGATGGCATTGTCGTGCCCAAAGTGAACGACGCGGAAGAATTGCGCTGGGTCAGCGCGCGTGTGCGCGAAATCGAAATCCGCGAACAGATTGCGCCCGGTTCCATCGCTTTGCTTGGAATGATTGAAAGCGCGCGGGGCCTCGTCAATGCCGTCGCCATCGCCAACGCGGACGCGCGCGTGGAAGCGTTGATTTTTGGCGCCGAAGATTACGCGGCGGATGTGGGCGCGACGCGGACGCGCGAAGGATTGGAAGTGTTGTACGCGCGCAGCGCGGTGGTGGCAGCGTGCGCGGCGGCGGACATTCAGGCGATTGATTTGTTGTATCTCGATTTCCGTGACGCCGACGGTTTGCGCGCGGAAACGCGGCGCGGCGCGCAATTGGGTTATGTCGGAACCCAAGTTATTCATCCGAATCAGGTTCCGCTTGTCCAAGAAATTTTTACGCCCGACGATGCGGCGATTGCGGCGGCGCAGCGCATCGTGGACGCGGCGGCGGAACATTTGGCGCAAGGACGCGGCGCGTTCGCGTTGGATCATAAAATGGTGGACATGCCGATTATCAAAGCGGCGGAACGCGTTTTGGCGCGCGCGCGCGCGGCGGGCAAAATTGCAATGGAATAGCGGCGCGCGCCGCGCGGCGCGCGACGGTTTCTATTTCGGCGCAAAGCGGGATGTAAAAAAGGCGTTTGCGTAGAATGTGAAATTGTATATAATTGCCTGCGTTTGTTGGAAAGGTCACACTCGAATATCACACGGCTTGGCAATGTCGCCTTCATCGTGCGCCCATCCCATTAGTTTTTTCCCCGTCGTTTTCAAATCCATTCACACAGAGCCGTGTGTCTTTTGCCCAAGATGCTTTCGGGTTCGCGCTTGCGGCACAGTATGAAAATCGAATGAACCTGCAAATCGTTGCGGCAGAACGCGTCGCGCTACCTTTGGGAGGATGAATGCGTTTGTTGTGGACCAAGTGGAGTCGGCTGTGTGCTTTGGGCATCGCTTCCTTGAGCTTGTTCGGGCTGGCGAGTTGCCAATCTACTCCCCAAGATATTCTGGCGCCTTTTTCCCCTGCGGCGGAATTGACGGCCAATCTTTTTTATTTTGTATTCTGGATTGCCGTCATTATTTTTATCTTCGTCGAAGGGCTGTTGGTTTATTTTGTAATCCGTTATAAACGGCGCGCGGAGAACGAACACCCCGAACAATATCACGGCAATACAAAACTGGAAATTACGTGGACGGTCATTCCGGCGTTGATTCTCGTCGTAGTATTTTTCTTGACCATTCGCGCAATGGGGCAGGTGGGTCCGACGAGTCCCCCCGGACAGGGCATCCCGGTTCGGGTGATTGGACATCAATGGTGGTGGGAAGTGCAGTACAACGATGGCAAGGTCAATTACGCCACCGACCTCCACATTCCCGCGGGCCAAGTCGTCAATGTCCAGCTGACTTCGGAAAACGTTATTCACAGTTTTTGGGTGCCGAGTTTGATGGGCAAGACCGATGTCGTGCCGGGTTATACCAACACGACTTGGCTCTATACGGATAAAATCGGCGAATACAGCGGGCAGTGCGCGGAATTTTGCGGCGCGCAGCACGCGAATATGCTGTTCAAAGTGATTGTGCAGAGTCCGGCGGATTTTGACGCGTGGCTCAAAAATGTCCAAGCCCCCGCAGAGGAACCCGCGCCGGGCAGCCAAGCCGCGCGCGGCAAGGAAATGTTTTTGAATCCCAAGAACGCGTGCATCGGCTGTCATACGGTGGACGGCACAGCCGCCGTGGGCGTGACGGGCCCCAATTTGACGCACGTCGCGTCGCGCGATTGTATCGCCGGTTGTTTGCTGCCGTTTGACCATTCCAATGTGGTCAAATGGTTGACGGACCCGCAGGCGGTCAAACCCGGAACTCTGATGCGGATTCCAAAATTGACGCCGGACGAAGTTGATGCGCTTTCCGCGTATATGGAATCGTTGAAATAGGCATTTCTTTAGCGACGGACAGCGCGGGCTTGCTGTTCGTTTGGGATCGGGAAACGTTATTCAGGAGAAGGTATGGCAACCAATGTTCTCGCGCTGCCGCGGGCTGCAGAGCCGACGGGTATCATGAGCTGGATTACGACCGTTGACCACAAACGGATCGGCATCCTGTACCTCGTTACGGCGGTAATCTTTTTTATCATTGGCGGAATTGAAGCGCTGATAATTCGCACCCAGCTGGCGACGCCCAGCAGCACGCTCGTTGACCCCGCGACGTATAATCAAGTTTTCACCATGCACGGCACTACGATGGTGTTTCTCGCTTTGATGCCGCTCAATAGCGGTTTCGGCAACTATTTCGTGCCCTTGATGATTGGCGCGCGCGATATGGCGTTTCCGCGCTTGAATTCGCTGGGCTATTGGCTGTTTCTTTTTGGCGGCCTTTTGTTGTATTCCAGTTTTCTGATTGGCGGCGGCGCCCCGGATGCCGGTTGGTTTGGGTATGCGCCGTTGAGCGAACGCGCCTATAGCCCGACGCACGGGATTGATTTCTGGATTCTTTCCCTGCAACTGTTGGGGATTTCTTCGATTATCGGCGGTTTGAATTTCATCGTCACCATCTTGAATATGCGCGCGCCGGGGATGACGCTCAATCGGCTGCCGCTGTTTGTGTGGGGGACGTTGGTCACGTCGTTACTCGCAATTTTTGCGATTCCCAGCATTTCGGTGGCGTTGTTCCTCTTGTTGTTTGACCGCACCTTTGCGACTTCGTTTTATCTGCCGGGCGGAAGCGGCGACCCGCTTTTGTGGCAGCATCTCTTTTGGTTCTTTGGACATCCCGAAGTGTACATTATGATTATGCCGTCGTTCGGCATTATCTCTGAGGTGCTGGCGACAAATTCGCGCAAGCCGATTTTCGGTTACGCCGCGATGGCGTTTGCGTTCGCGGGCATCTCGTTTGTGAGTTTTACCGTGTGGGCGCATCACATGTTTGCGGTTGGAATGTCGCCGCTGGCGGACGCGATTTTCGCGGGGATGAGCTTTGTCGTCGGCGTACCGACCGGCATTAAAATTTTCAATTGGCTCGGCACCATCTGGCGCGGTTCGCTGCGCGTCAATACCGCGTTTCTGTTCGCGGCAGGTTTTATCGGCCAATTCACTATCGGCGGTCTCGGCGGCATTATGCTCGCCGTCGTGCCGGTGGACTGGCAAATCACAGACACCTATTTCGTCGTCGGTCATTTTCACTATACGCTCTTTGCAGGCACAGTGTTGGCGCTGTTTGCCGGAACCTATTATTGGTTCCCCAAGATGACCGGTCGCTTTTTGAATGAAAAGTTGGGACAGATTCATTTCTGGCTGACGATGGTCGGAATGACCATGCTGTTCCTGACAATGCACTATGTCGGCGTGCTGGGGATGCCGCGTCGCATTTACACGTATGGCCCGAACATGGGCTGGGATTTATGGAATCTCATCGAAACGATTGGCGCGTTTATCGTGGCGTTGGGCGTTTTGTTCTTTATCGTTAATCTCTTCAAGAGCATGCGCCAAAAAGCGACGGCGACCAACGACCCCTGGGATGGTCAAACGTTGGAATGGGCGACCTCGTCGCCGCCGCCGGCATATAATTTTGCCTCGATGATTCCGGTGAATAGCCCGCGTCCATTGTGGGATGCCAAGTATGGGCCGCACAGCGAATTTGCGTCGAACCCGAAAAAGATTGATTTGTCGGGCGGCGGCAATGCCAATGTGCATTTGCCGAATCCGAGCATTTGGCCGCTGGTCTTGACGATTGGATTGGTCATTATCGCCATCGGCATTATTTTTGGATTCAATGGCGGCGCGCTCGCGCTCGATATTTCGAGTATGGGCATGGCGGTTCAATCCTTACCCATCGCTTTTGCCGGAGGGATTGTCGTATTCTTTATCGGACTTGTGGGTTGGATTGCCCAACCTGCCGGTTAAGGGGTGAAGCATGTCAGCAGTTGGAAAACTGGAACACGGAGCGCATCGCGCGGGCCAAGCGCTCGAAACTGTGGTGGACCAAGCGCACAGTCAAGAGTTGCATGCCGCGACTTCAACCGGCCTTGACCACCGCAAGCTGGTCATGTGGGTCTTTATCGCGTCCGAAACGATTTTCTTTGCGGCGTTGATGGCGACCTATCTCGTCAATCGCGGCAAGGTGACGCCCGAAGACGGCCCCGAACACTTGAATTTGGCGGTTGCTTCGTTCAACACCTTTATCCTGTTGTTTAGCAGTTTGACGATGGTGATGGCGCTGCAAGCGATTGAAAACGCCAAAAAGCGCCGCATGATTTTTCTTTTGGCGGCGACGGCGCTGTGGGGGCTCGTGTTCTTGGGCGGGCAGGTTTATGAATATGCCGAGTTGATTGCCAACGGCATTACGTTTGACAGTAATGTGTGGAGCTCGTCCTTTTTTGCTCTCACCGGTTTTCACGGCACGCACGTTTTCGTCGGCATTATCTGGATTTGCATGTTGATTATCCGCGCGCTGCGCGGCGGCATTACCGAAAATAATCATCTAGCCGTCGAATTGGGCGGGTTGTACTGGCACTTTGTTGACCTCGTGTGGGTCGTGCTGTTCACGATTATTTATCTCATCTAATATAGCCGACGGATTTTTGCTGCCTGCCAGCATCAAGCCGTCACGTTTTGCCGACAATGGATCACGTTCAAGCAACTGCGCCGAGCCATTCCGACCCTGGCGATTTCGCCGCCGAAGAGGCGCGGATTAAAAAAGCCAATCCCAATTATCTCGGCGTTTTTCTGGTGTTGGCGGTTTTGACCGCGATTGAAATCGCCTTGACCACGCTCTTTGAAAATACGATTGGGCGCGTGCCCATCTTGCTGGCGTTGACGGTGGCCAAGGCGCTGCTCGTCGTGCTGTACTATATGCACCTCAAGTTCGACAACAAGATTTATTCGTGGTTTTTTGGCGGCGCGGTGTTTGCGTTCGCGCTGCCTTTTGTCATTGCGCTGGTTTTCTTGCTCGCGCCGCCGGAACTGCTGCCGGTGCGCGAAGCGTTGGGCGGCGGCGGCGGGGGCGGTGAAGCAGCCGCGCGTCCGACGCGCAATCCCAATGCGGGCCCGCCGATGGCGTTGGAGATGGATTCGGGCGATTACTTTTTCAAACCGGATTCGTTCAGCCCCAATTCGGGCCAAGTTGTGCGCTTGACGCTAGCCAATTCGGGAAGCGTTGAACACAATTTCACGCTGCCCGATGTAACCAAAGATAAAGCCGCCGAGCCGTGGAAAGACCCGAATCTGACGACGACGGTTGTCGCCAAGGCATTGCCCGGCGTGAGCGGCAAAGGTACTTTTACCGCGCCCGCGCCCGGCGAATATGTTTTCTATTGCAGTATCCCGGGCCACGCCGAATTGGGAATGCACGGGACGCTGGTTGTAAAATAAAGGGCGCGTGTACGCGCACATCCGTTTTTAGGCCGCAGCCATTGCGCGTAGAGTAGTTTCGTACTCGACGCGCAATTTTTTTCTGAACGTGAATATCTATATTCCGCCCTCTGATTTTTGGTGGACTGCCTGGACTTTTGACCCGGGCATTTGGTTCACCATTCTCTTGCTGCACGGCGCGTATTTGGTCGCCGTCGGACCGCTGCGCGCGAAATTTCCGCACAGTCAGCCCGTCACGTCGGTTCAGTTATTTTGTTGGACCGCAGGGATCTTGACGCTCGTGTTGGGGCTCGTTACGCCGCTTTCGACGCTGGCGGACCAATACTTGTTTAGCGCGCACATGCTCCAGCATATTCTGGTGACATTGATTGCGCCGCCGCTGATGCTGTTGGGTTTGCCTGCGTGGGTGTTTGAACCGCTGCTCCGCGTCCCTTGGCTGCTGCGTTTGGCGCGCAGTTTGACGCGGCCCCTTGCGGCGTTTTTAATTTTTAATGTCACCTTTGCGGCGTGGCACATTCCCGCGCTGTATAATTTGGCGCTGTATGCCGCGCCGGTGCATTTGTTGGAACATTTCACGATGGTGTTTGCGGCGTTTTTGTTGTGGATGCCCGTGCTGAGTCCGACGCCGCTGCTGCCGCGCGCGCCGCTGCCGGTCCAAGTGCTGTATATTTTTCTATCGTCCGTGCTGAGCACCGGTTTGGGCGCGCTCATTACGCTGGCGAAACAACCGATTTATATTTTTTACGCGCAAGCGCCGCGCATCTGGGGCATTTCCGTTCTCGACGACCAAGTTGTGGCGGGCCTCATCATGTGGGCGGGGGCAGCCGCAATCTTTCTCATTGCGCTCTCGATTGTGTTTTTCTATTGGTTTGGCGCCAAGGGCCCCATCCAGGGCGAACATGAATTTGTATAGACGCCAAGGTCTTGCGCTTGCCACATTCCGCTTTAGTTTTGGAATTTGGCAAGCGATATGCGCTGGCGATTACCCACATCTTGGAATTCTGCGCGGTTTCAAAACCCAAAGGATTTCCGTTCGGGTTTAACGTGGCTAGTCGCCGGGTCTGTTTTGAATGTCATTATTGGCGAGTGAACAAAGAGGTTGGCGCGACGTCCTGACCGCGTATTTTCTGCTGACCAAGCCGTGGATTGCGGCATTGTTGTTGATGACGACGCTGTGCGGCATGTTGATTGCCGCGCGCGGTCTGCCGCCGCTTTCCATTTTGGTCTTGACGCTGTTGGGCGGCGCGTGCGCGGCGGGCGGCGCGAACGCGCTCAATTCTTATATTGACCGCGACACGGATAAATTGATGGGGCGCACTTCACGGCGGCCCCTGCCGAGCGGACGCGTTGCGCCGCGCAACGCGTTGATTTTTGCCTTGACGCTCTGCGCGCTTTCGGTCGTGATTATGGGTTTCGGCGTGAACTGGCTTGCCGCGACGCTTTCGACGATTGGGATTGTGTACTATTCGTACGTGTACACCGTATTGTTGAAACGATTGACGCCGCAGAACATTGTCATTGGCGGCGGCGCGGGCGCGATTCCGCCGCTGGTCGGCTGGGCGGCTGTCACCAATGAATTGACGCTTTTATCCTTGTATCTCTTTATCATTATTTTTTTGTGGACGCCGCCGCACACTTGGGCGCTCATGCTTTTGGTGGAAAAAGATTATCACAAAGCCGCCATTCCCATGCTGCCCGCCGCCTGGGGCCAGGTGGAGACGCGGCGGCATATTATTTTGTATTCGATTTTGTTGTTTATTGTGACGCTCATGCCGTTTCTATTTCACGGGCTGGGCTGGATTTATTTCATCGGCGCGCTTTTGTTGGGCGCGTACTTTTTGGCGCTCGCGACGCGTTTATGGTTCAGTCCCGACGCGGGCAAACCGATTGCGCGCAAGCTGTATTATTATTCAAACGGTTATTTGGCGCTCTTGTTTTTGCTCATGGTGATTGATTCGATTTTGCTCCGCGCGTGATTTGCCCTGGAGAAATTTCAATGGTGCGCTCGCTCACTCTGACCAAATACATTGTGCTGCTCGGCGTCATCGGTTTATTGATCGCGTCGCTCGCGGGCTTTGTGTTGGCGACGGTGGAAACCGTTAAATTGGTCCAGTATGTGATTTGGCATTTTGCCGACCCGGAATTGGAAATCGAAGAAGTTTATTTCATCAAATTGGTGGACGGGTTTCTCGTTTCGACCGGTCTCTTGGTCTTTGGTTTGGGCTTGTTTCAAATTTTTATTCAACCGCTCAATTTGCCCGAGGCGCTCCGCTTTACCACCATCGGACAACTCAAAGCCACGTTGGCAAATATCATTGTTCTGACGCTGGCAGTTTCTTTTCTCACGTTTGTCCAAGAGGGCGAAGACGCGCAAACGATTCTGCTCAAAGGCGCGGGCATTGCCGCCGTAATCATTGTGCTGGTCCTGTTTGCCCGGTACGGCGAAACGGAAAAGCATTAGCGCGCGCCCGCAAATTATTTTTGGCGTACAAAAAAACCGCGAGCGCATTAACGCTCGCGGTTTTTGTTTCGATTCAAATTGGCGGCGGACGTTTAACAGGCGCCGCGCCGCCGCGTAGGGATTCTACAGCAGATACTTGTTCCACACATCATGCGCGCTGGCTTCGCCCAACATGACGACGGCGACAAAGCGCGGGCGGCTCGGCGTGGACAACAAGCGCATGTTGGCTTCGTCGGGCGTGCGATTGCCTTTGCGGCGATTGCAGGGTCCGCAAGCGGTGACGACGTTTTCCCAACTCGTTCCGCCGCCGCGCGAGCGCGGCACAATGTGATCCAGCGTGAGCTCGTTGCGCCCCGGCGAAGCGCCGCAGTATTGGCACGTGTACAAATCGCGCGCCAGAACGGTGCGGCGCGAAAGCGGCAGCGGCAGCCGGCGCGGGATGGGGACAAACGTAACCAGACGAATCACGAGCGGCAAATCAAACTGCGCGCGCTCGGCGCGAATTTTCGTCTCAGCCGCTTCGATGAGTTCTGCTTTTTCTTTGAGCAGCAACACAATCGCGCGCCGGACCGAAACGATATTCAATGGTTCGTAAGAAGCGTTTAAAACTAGAACCCCACTCACCGCAATCACTCTCCTGCGGCGTTTTTCCTTTACGCCGCTTGTTCCAACTCTTCGGCTTGAAGAAATTTGGCGACCTCACTGCGCGCCTGCTTGTATGCTTTGAACAGTTGGTCGTCGCTGCCCTTAAAGCCGGCAATGTTCCGTTTGGCGCAAGCCGCGCAACCCATCAACGCCTTGTAGCGGTCCGGGTTGCAGTCGAGGCAGCCGCATTGATGAATCATCATTAAACAAAACGCCAAGCTGTCCGGATGGTCTTCGGGCAGCGTGGAAACGCGTTTTGCCAGTTCCCGCCATTTGGCTTCGCGTAGCCCGGCGAGCGCATACACGCTCTTGTGCGGAAAGAGAATTTCAGCGCGCATTGTGAATACTCCTTGAATGGGCTCGCGCGCAGGCGCAATGCCCGTGTCGAATGAAATGAAAGCGACGCTCCGAACGCCGCGCCCGCCAACTGTCTCACGTCAAATGAACGCGCAAGACAAGGCGCAAAAAAAGGCGCTTCCCAAACGTCTTTGGTCAGGCGCCGCATCTCGAACCGCAGGAGTTTTGCCGATACACGCTTCATTGCGCGGGTCTGCCGGACCCGTATTGCTCCTTGCCGATTCAAATGGGACGCGTCGGGATTCGAACCCGATTCTTGAGCGCGCGCAAACGCGCTTTCAATTCGACACCTATCGCACGCCGCGTTGGAATTTCAACTTTCGATTTACGCCTGCAAACTCCTGTCCGTTGAAAACAGCGAGCCGCCAGCTGAAAGCGGAAATGTAGCTTGGCAAGTGGTCGTACCCCCGATTCTGTTTTTTCCGTCATCTGTCTCGGTATCTGCATACCGGCGCCGCTTGCGCCTAGCTTGCGCTAGTTACAACGGCGCTGCGACAGGACTGACATTGCTGCCAGCCCACCTGCCTTGCTCTCGATTGGACATTCACCTAGCCGCCGTCATTTCTGCCGACGCTGGTGGGCTTTTACCCCACCGGTTCGCCCCTGACCGCAAAGGATGACCGCAAGGGCTGCCTCTACGGCGGGAATATTTTCTGTTGCAGTTGTCGTCAGACCGTCAACGCGCTGCTCGTAAGAGAGAGCATGGGTCTGCCCTGACTTGCTGTTTCGTCAGGCAATCTTGTATCGTCGGATTGACGATACCGAGAGTCGGGAAGTTCCTCTAACGATTGCGTTTTCAGCCATCGTCAGCGACGGAACACCTGCTTGCCAAAAAAATGAGCCGCCAGGGAATCGAACCCTGAACCTGCAGCTTAAAAGGCTGTTGCTCTGCCGATTGAGCTAGCGGCCCGTATTGATTTGTTAAACGCGTGAGCTGAAAAAAAACGGCGTGAGCTCGAGCTCTACGCCGCGACAAGTGAAATCAAGCCGCCGCCTGATTTACCGCGCAGCAAAACAAATCGTCGCATAGGACGACATTGAGCGTTTAGAGTTCGAGAACGCTTGTGCCATGTATCACCTTTAACGTGAGCGATTTTACCATACATAACGGCGGTGTGTCAAACATTTTTTGCGAGCGCTATTTATTTAACCATCGCCGCTTGCGCGAAATGTAAAACTTCGGAAGGAAAGAGTCCCAACGCGATGGTGAAAAGCACGACGACGACGACAGCCAAGCCAAGCGCCAGCGGCGTGCGCGCGGGCGCGGCAACCCAACCTTCCGCCGGGGGATTCATGTACATTTTGACGATGGGGTGGAGATAATAATAAACCGCCACCAAACTGTTCAATACGCCAATGATGGCGAGCCAAACGTAACCGGCATTGACCGCCGCGCCAAAGACGAAAAATTTGGCGACGAAACCCGCAAAGGGCGGAAAGCCCGCCAGAGAAAGTAGTGAAATTGCCAACGCGGCGGCTGCCCACGGTTTTGTTTGCGCTGCGCCCGCCAATTCGTCCAGCGTGAGCCGTTCCTGCGCGCCTTGACCCAGCGCAATCAAACCGCCGAACGCGCCCAAATTCATCACGGCGTACGCGGCGAGATAAAATAGCGCAGAGGACAAACCGGCTGCGCCGCCGGCGACGAGCGCGACCAAAATATAACCCGCGTTCGCAATGGACGAATACGCCAACATCCGTTTGAGATTGGTTTGCGTCAGCGCCGCAACGTTGCCGACGGTCATGCTGACGACCGCAATCAGCGCCATAATCAGGCGCCAATCAAATACGTCGGTTGGAATCGCCACCATGAACGCGCGAAAGAACGCGGCAAAGGCGGCGGCTTTGGTGGCGACGCTCATGAACGCGGTAAGCGGCGTCGGCGCGCCGACATATACGTCGGGAATCCACCATTGAAACGGCACGAGGCCGACTTTGAAACCGAAACCCACAAGCAAGAGACCCGCGCCCATCAAGAAAAGCGGATAAGCGGCGAACGCGGGGGCGCTTACGGCGGCATGGATGCTTTCCAAATTGGTCGTGGCGGTGGCGCCGTACAGCAGCGCAATGCCGTACAAAAAGAACGCGGAAGAAAACGCGCCGAGCAGAAAATATTTCATGCCCGCTTCGAGCGAGCGTTCATTGGTGCGCCAAAACGCGGACAGGACATAGAGGGGCAGGGAAAGCAATTCGAGCCCCAGAAACATGACAATCAAATCGTTCGCGAGCGCCATCAAAATCATGCCGCTCACCGCGCCCATCAACAACGCCAGATATTCGCCCAAGTCCAAGCCGCGCGCGGCGAGAAAATCGAGCGAAAGCAAAATCGTCACCGCGCCCGTAAACAAAATGACCAAACTAATGCCCAGCGCAAAATTATCGGCGACGATGCTCTGATTAAAGGCGGAAGCATTGGCGCCGAAAAGGACCAGCGAAAAATACGCCGCCGCGCCCAAGCCCAACAAGGCAAGCAGCGCCAACCAATTTTTATTTTTTAGCGGCAGCAAGACATCCGCCAGCATGATCAAAATCGCCGTCGCCGCGGGCAGCAGCGCGGGCAGCAGCGGATACAAATTGATTTCGGGAAGAGTCAGAGGCATACGTTAAAATTCCAATGGTCGCGCAGTCAATCCTAATCCTTGGTTTTGGCTTGGCGTTTGGCGTTCAGATTTTTGCGGGCGCGCGCCCAGCGTTCGCGTTTTTTGCGATAGCGGCGCGCGACTTGGGCGTTCGCGTGGTCGCGTTCCGCTTGCATCGCCAACAATTCAAAACCCGTAGCCGCTTTGCCCCACGCGGTCATACGCGAACGATTCAGCACCGCGTCGGTCAAGCCCTCGACCACTTGAATCAAGTCGCGCCGCGCGCCTTCAAATTCGCTCAGCGTTTGCGCGGGCGTCTGGACGCGGCGGCGCGTGACCTGCTCTTCATTCCACGCCGCGAAATCATTGCGGTCCGAAATGGTATAGGTATAGATGGATTCGCTCAAGTGAAAGGTTTGCAGGACGCGCACCATCTCTTCGTCCCACGCGGCGATATACGCAAGCGCATCTTGCAGCGACCATTTTCCCGCCGCGTTGGGGCGCGCGTAATCCTCTTCGGTCAGGTCTGCCAGCGCGTCTTGTAAATCGCGGCGTCCGGTCCGCAAAGCTTGAATCGCTGCGTCGCGTTTCATTTTATCAACCCCGCTACGTTTGACGGATTCAAGAGCGCGGCGATGGACGCTTGCATCGGATTCAAAAACAGGTTGGGCATGACGCCAATCAGGACAATCAATGCCACCAACGCGAGGGTCAGCGCCAGTT
Organism: Anaerolineae bacterium; assembly: GCA_022072245.1. Lineage (GTDB taxonomy): Bacteria > Chloroflexota > Anaerolineae > UBA4142 > SHND01 > SHND01. Next base: position 2,398 of record JAJVIA010000090.1, on the reverse strand, counting down.
CGCGGCGATTCAAATCGGGCAAGTTTTTATTTTTCTCGTTCGTCAAGGGACCCTGCATCACGCGTTGATACGCCCACAGTAAATAAATGGCGGACAAGATCATTCCGGTTGCCGCAAAAACTGTGTAAAGCGGATTTGCCTCCCACGCGCCGAGCAAAATCAAAAATTCGCCGGCAAAGCCATTCAAACCCGGCACGCTCGTCGAAGCGAACATGACAATGAGCAAAAAGATGGAAAGGACGGGAATCGTTTTGTGCAGCCCGCCGAAGTCGGCAATCAAACGCGTATGGCGGCGTTCATAGAGCAAACCGACGAACAAGAATAACGCGCCCGTCGAAAGACCGTGATTTACCATCTGCAAAATCGCGCCGCTCATGGCTTGCTGCGAAAAGGCAAAAATGCCGAGAATGATGAAACCCATGTGCGAGACGGACGAATACGCGACGAGCGATTTCAAATCTTTTTGGATGGCTGCGACCATTGCGCCAAAAATGATGCCGATGATGGCAAGGGTAATCATTACGGGCGCAAACTGCTGCGACGCGTCGGGAAAGAGCGTGAGACAATAGCGAATGAAACCGTACGCGCCGAGTTTCAACAGCACGCCCGCCAAGATAATCGAGCCCGCGGTGGGCGCTTGGACGTGCGCGTCGGGCAGCCAGGTGTGCAGCGGAAACATTGGCACTTTGATGGCGAACGCTAACGCGAACGCGGCAAAGAGCCAGGGCTGAAGCGTCGCGGGCGTAATCATCTTTTGCAATTCGAGCAAGTCAAAGGTGCGCGCGCCGGTGGAAAAATACAGTACCAGAATGGCGACGAGCATCAACAGCGAGCCGGACATGGTGAACAGCACAAATTTGACCGCCGCGTAAACGCGCCGTTCGTGTCCCCAAATGCCAATGATGAGCGCCATCGGAATGAGCGAAAATTCCCAAAAGACGTAAAACAAGAATACGTCGAGCGCGACGAATACGCCGAGCATTGCGGCTTCGAGCAGCAAGAAAAAGATGACGTATTCTTTGAGGCGCGTGTTGATTTGCGAGAACGACGCGGGAATCGAAATCAGCATCAAAAAGGTCGTCAACATGACGAGCCAGAACGACAAGCCATCCACGCCGACGTGATACCCAATGCCGACTTGTGGAATCCACGGTTGATACTCGACAAATTGCATTTGGCTGGTATTGGGCGCAAAGTTCGCGAGCAAATACACCGCCAAACCGAATTCGACGGCTACGGCGACAAGCGCCCAGCCCTTGATGAGGCGCGCGTTATTTTTCGGCAGCAGCGCGGTGACGAGCGCGGCGGCGATAGGGAAAAGCAATAACAATGAGATTATTGGCATATGAATAACTCAGTTACATCCAGGAGCCCAACCAAATGAACCTTCCGCAAAATGTCATCCGAACCTTTCAGCAACCGTGTTGCATCCGAGCGCGTTTTGCCGTCAAGCGGCTCCTCGAGATGAATTTCCAAAAATTTTTGACAGAGTAATCTTCGAGCGCTAGAATTGGTCCACGCGCGAAAAAATCGAAAGGTTTTTTGCACCTAGTGAAGAGACGCCTCCTGTGGCGTCCTGTTACGGTAACCAGCCCGTGACTAGCTAGGTGTTTTTTTTTCTTCCTGAAACTCTGTAATCGTTAATCGGTGGGCAATTCCCTCAAGTAGAGTCGTTTCTCCAAATTGTTTCCAACGATGCACAACTCCCGCAATCAGGTCCGAGACCTGAATCAAGGGTTCACGCAAAGAGCGTTTTGCAACAATCTTTTTAAAACCCTGTCGAGCGCCCCGAACTCGCAATCCTCTGCGGATGTCATGCAAAATCTGTCCAGATGAATCAATCTCGTCCAAAACGAGAATACTTTTATCTCTTGCCTCGAACGGAATTTTGCTGATTGCTTCCGTCAAGAACAATACATACAAAGAACGACCATGCAACAGCCGATAAAATTCCGAGAGTTTCCGCTTATCCACAATAAGAACCCAGCCGTGAAACTCAAGCGTAGAGATAAAATCGAATACTTGGTTACTCCATCGTTGCGCTAAAATCTCGTGAAACGAAAATTCGTGCGCGGAAAAATGATGATGTCCCTTGAATACTTTAATCTGTTCCCGCGCGCCGTCTGGGTCTGGAAATCGAGCGAGCGAGATGACATAATAGCGCGTGTCACCCTTATCGAACACGAACCCTAAATTGCCGGACTCGTCTCCCGCAAAAATAGTTGCCATTTTATGGCTCAAGGTCTTGCAATCACCAGCGCAATCACCACCACAATGCCAATGAGCATCGCCAGCGCGTAACCGCGCGCATAACCGCTTTGGAGCGTGCGCAGCGTGTTGCCAAAGCGTCGCAGCGCATTGCCCAAACCATCCGCCAAACCGTTGATAATTTTGCCGT
>JAJVIA010000087.1:6179-23318 GCA_022072245.1 Anaerolineae bacterium | reverse complement strand
TTCAACCTTCCGCTCACATCCCCACATATTTTGCATACACACTGCGCGCCACGCTCGCATCGTCCGTGCCTTGAATAATCGCGCGCGCGTCGGGAAAAATCGTGAGCTCAAAATCGTCGCGCGCAAAGTGGAGCAGATACTCGTTCTGCGTCACGGCGCCGAGCGGCGCGAGGCGCGCGGCGAGCTGCGCCAAGTCGAGCGTATGTTTTTGCGCGGGCTGAATTTGCACCGCGTTGCGGCCGCACAAGAATGCCGCGTCCGCGCGCGCGTCGTCGAGAAAATCAAATTGCCGTTTTACGCAGCACGGACAATCGGCGCGGCGTTCGACCGCTACCGCGTCAAATGTATTTTCCCACAAGTCAATGTTAATGAGGCCGCGATTGCGTTCGCCCTGGCCAACCAAAAATTTTAACGCTTCGGCGGCAACGAGCGAACCGATGACGTTCACAATCGGCGCAATGACGCCCGCCGTGTCGCAGGTGGGCAGCGCGCCGGGCGGCGGCGCGTGCCGAAACACACAACGCAAGCACGCGGACGCGTTGGGCACAATCGTCATGCTCGCGCCATAACTCGCCACCGCGCCGCCGTAAATCCACGCCTTGTTGTGTTTGACGCACGCGTCATTGACCAAGAACCGCGTTTCAAAATTGTCCGTGCCGTCCAGAACCAACGCCGCGTCCGCCATCAACGCTTCGATATTTTCGGCGTTGACATCCGTGACGCACGGCTCGATTTGAATCGCCGAATTCACGCGCGCCAATTTTTGCGCGACGGCAATGGCTTTGGGGGCGCGCGCTGCCGCGTCGGCTTCGTCGAACAAAAGCTGGCGCTGTAGATTATGCAATTCCACAAAATCGCGGTCGGCGATTTTGATATAACCGACGCCCGCGCGCGCGAGGGTGGACGCAATCACCGACCCCGTCGCGCCGACGCCGACGACAAGGACGCGCGCGGCGCGCAGTTTGGCTTGGCCGCTCTCGCCGATGCCGGGAAAAATAATTTGGCGCAAATAACGCGCGGGCGCAATCGTTTGCATAAAGCGGATTCTAGTCCAAAACGCGCGGATGCGTCAAACGCCGCGCGCTTTTTTTTGATAAAAATTTAATGCGCCAAACCTCTTGACGCGCGCAATTTTTTGTGCTATAGTTCTAGCGCTCTTTCAAACAGAGCGCTAATCGCTTGACAAAATTTTATTTGGCTAATTTATAGTTCTTTTTTCAAGCAGGCGGGCTAGACGGCGCGCTTGCTTTGCTTTTTGGATATCGGCTGCCATGAAAATGACCGAACGCCGCCAAATGCTTTTGGCGCTTGCGATCAAAGAATATGTAAAAAAAGCCCAGCCCGTCGGTTCCGAAACGCTCGCGCGTTTGGACCTCGGCATCAGCCCGGCGACGATTCGCAATGAACTCGCCGCGCTCGAAGAAGAGGGCTTTCTTACGCATCCGCATACGTCGGCGGGACGCGTGCCGACCGAAAAAGGGTACCGCTATTTTGTCGAAACGCTGATGGATAATCTCGAATTGAGCGCCGACGAGCAGCAAATGATTCGGCATCAATTCCATCAGGTCACGTTGGACGTGGAACAATGGATGCGGCTTTCGGCGGCGGTGCTGGCGCATACGTCAAACATGGCGGCGTTGGTTACGGCGCCGTCCGCGCAGCACACGCGTTTCAAACATGTGGAACTGATTGCCATCAGCGAGACGGTGGTAATGATGGTGCTGGTCTTGCAAGCCGGCACGGTCAAACAACAAATGTTGTACTCGACCGATTTGATCGAGCAAGAAGAACTGCGCCGCGTGGCGAATCAGTTGAATAAAAAATTTGTCGGGCGCGCGGCGGCGGACATTCAAAATCTCGCGCGCCCTTTTAGCGGTTTCGTTTTGACCGTCGCGCAGCGCATACAGCAAATCATCGAACAGATGGATCATCGCACCTCGCGCGAAATTTATCGGGATGGGCTGCTCGACATTTTGCGTCAACCGGAATTTGTCGGCGTGGACAAGATGCAGCAGCTCTTGGAAGTGCTGGAACAGCGCACGATGTTGGAAGAATTGCTCCAATCGCTCGCGCCCGCGCACGGCGTCCAAGTCGTGATTGGCAGCGAAGGCGGCCGCGAAGAGCTCAACGATTATTCGTTGGTGATGGCGCGGTACGGCATCGAAGGCGAAGCGAGCGGCGTGGTCGGCGTCATTGGTCCGATGCGGATGCAATACTCGCGCGCCGTGAGCGCGGTGCGGTACGTCTCGGTGATGTTGGACGATTTGATGATGCGTTTTTACAGCGGCAGATAGCGCCGCCCCGCGCGCAAGCTAAAAACAAAAAAAATTGCGCCGTAAGTTTTTTGGATTTCACGTAACTTGATTACAGAGACATCGTAAATCTCAACGCATGGAGGAGGACGAATGGCACAAGACCAAGGCAATGGGTTGGATGAAACGCTGCAAGCGCAGCTGCAAGATGTGACGACGCTGGAAACGCAATTGGGCGAAGAAAAAAAACAAGCCGCCGAATATCTGGACAATTGGCGGCGCACCGCCGCCGAGTTTCAAAATTTCAAACGGCGCACGGAAAAGGATAAAGCCGATTACGCGCAGTACGCGAATCAACGTTTGTTGAAACGGCTCTTGGATGTGATGGACAGTTTTGACGCCGGTTTCAAAGCGATACCCGAGTCGTACCGCCATAAACCGTGGGTGCAAGGGATGCGCGCGGTGGAACGTCAATTATTGCAGGTTTTGGAACAAGAGGGCGTAACGCCAATAGATACGACCGCGCAAGCATTTGACCCGAACTTTCACGAAGCGATGTTTTATGAACCCAGCCCCGGCGCGACGGACGGGCAGATTTTAGAAGAACTTCAACGCGGCTATATGTTGCACGACCGCGTACTGCGCGCTACGCGCGTCAAAGTGGCAAAGGGAGAATAACAAGCCAAGTCAAGAGCGAAAAGTTAAAAGCGACAGCCCATTTTCCTTTGCGCTTTGCACTTTTAGCTTGGAGCTTGATTTCGACAGAGGAGAAATTACACACATGGGAAAAATCATCGGCATTGATTTGGGCACGACCAATAGCGTCGTTGCCGTCATGGAGGGCGGCGACCCGACTGTCATTCCGAGCGCGGAAGGCGGGCATCTGATTCCGTCCATCGTCGCGATTTCAAAAAGCGGCGAGCGTCTCGTCGGCGACGTGGCAAAACGGCAGGCGGTGACGAATCCGGAAAATACCATTTATTCGGTCAAGCGCTTGATGGGGCGCAAATATGACGACCCCGAAGTGGACAAGACCAAAAAAGTCGCGCCGTACAAAATCGTGCGCGCGCCCAACGGCGACGCGTGGGTGGAAATGGGCGGCAAACAATATTCGCCGCCGGAAATTTCGGCGATGATTTTGCAAAAAATCAAAGCCGACGCGGAAGCGTATCTGGGCGACAAAGTGACGGAAGCGGTCATTACCGTGCCGGCTTATTTCAACGATTCGCAGCGGCAGGCGACCAAAGACGCGGGGCGCATTGCGGGTTTGGAAGTGAAACGCATCATCAACGAACCGACGGCGTCCGCGCTCGCGTATGGCATTGACAAAAAGGGCAACGAAAAAATTGCCGTCTATGATTTGGGCGGCGGCACGTACGATATTTCGATTTTGGAATTGGGCGAAGGCGTAACCGAAGTTAAATCCACCAACGGCGATACGTTCCTCGGCGGCGACGATTTTGACCAACGCATCATCAATTGGTTGTGCGACGAATTCAAAAAACAAGAAGGCATTGATTTGCGCGCGGACCGCCTCGCGCTCCAGCGTTTGAAAGAAGCGGGCGAACGCGCGAAAAAAGAATTGTCCAGCGCGATGGAGACCGAAATCAATCTGCCCTTTATCACGGCGGACCAAGCGGGTCCCAAACATCTGGTGATGAAATTGACGCGCGCGAAGCTCGAAGCGTTGACCGGCGATTTGGTCGAAAAAACCATTCCGCCAATGCGCGCCGCGCTCGGCGATGCGAAACTTGCCACCAGCGACGTGAACGAAGTGGTCATGGTCGGCGGGCAGACGCGTATGCCGCTTGTGCAAAAAACGGTCCAATCGTTCTTTGGCAAAGATTTGGACAAGAGCATCAATCCTGACGAAGTGGTCGCGCTCGGCGCGGCGATTCAAGCGGGCGTTCTCGGCGGCGAAGTCAAAGATGTGCTGCTGCTCGACGTGACGCCCTTGACGCTCGGCATCGAAACCTTGGGCGGCGTCATGACCGCGCTCATCGAACGCAATACGACGATTCCGACAAAGAAATCGCAAGTGTTTTCGACGGCTTCGGACGCGCAATCGCAGGTCGAAGTTCACGTCTTGCAAGGCGAACGCCCGATGGCGGCGGACAATAAAACGCTCGGCAAATTTGTGCTGGACGGGATTCCGCCCGCGCCGCGCGGCGTGCCGCAAATCGAAGTCACCTTTGACATTGACGCGAACGGCATTCTCAACGTGAGCGCGCTGGACAAGGCGACGAATCGCGCGCAGCACATTACCATCACGGCCTCTTCCGGCTTGAGCAAAGACGAAGTGGAAAAGATGGTCAAGCAAGCGGAACAGTACGCGGCGGACGATGTGAAACGCAAAGAAGAAGTCGAAGTGCGAAACAACGCGGACGCGTCCGTGTACCAAGCGGAAAAACTTTTGCACGACATGGGCGATAAAGTTCCCGCCGATGCGCGCATGGATGTCGAAGCGAAAACCAATGCGCTCAAAGACGTGATGAAGGGCCGCGAAGTCGAACCCATCAAACGTAAAGTCCAAGAGCTGCAAGACGCGTTAATGAAACTCGGCCAAGCTGCCTATGCGGGCGCGGGAACGCCGCCGCCCGATGGCGCGGAAGGCGGTTTCGGCGGGGATAACGGCATGGGCGGCGATAGCGGCTCTGCCGGCGGCAGCGCCAGCGGCACGGATACGGTGGAAGGCGAATACCGCGAAGTTTAAGAATTCGCGCAGCGCGCAGAACGCGCGCGAATCACAAAGCGCAAGATAAAAAAAAAGAGAACGGCGCGTTGTCAAAAAAACAACGCGCCGTTTTTTTTGTTCACGTCAAACAAATTTCTGCGGCGCTTAAAGACCCAAATGTTTTCTGCAATGTATTCCGCCAGATGCGTTCCATCGCCAAAAATTTCTCGCCCGACAAAAGGATGGCGATACCCGCAAGCAGCGCGCGGCGCTGGCGGACGCGCAAACTTTTTCGCGCCGACCTTTTTAGCGAAACGCCAACTGCGGCGTCACATCCGACGTTTCTTCGACATCCAAGCGTTGAATAATGTCTTTTTCTTCCGGCGTCACCAAAACTTTGAGCGTCGTGTAAAAACCGTCCGGCAGGACGAGAACGCAATAGCCGCGCGGCCGGCGGCGCGCGCCGATAATTAAATCAATCAGCGCGGGTTCGTATCCTTTTTCAATCAACATCTCGCGGTCTTCGGGACCCACCTGAAAATACGCGACGGTGCGAAATTTTTGCAGCGCGATGCCGAGATTGCTGCCGAGCAAATCGCGCAGCGTTTGCGTCGCCGCCGCAATGACGAGTTTGCGCTCCGCCCAATCTTTGAACGCTTCCGTCACATACGTCGCCACTTGCTGCGCGTTGTCGGAGATTTCGCGGTCTTTGGGCATGAGCCGATGAATTTCGTCAATCGCCAACGCGGCGGGCGTATTGCGCGCGGGCAGCCACTCTTCATAAAAAATTTCCATGAACGCCAAGAGACACGGGTCGTCCGCCAACGCGTACGGGCGCGTACCTTTGACCGGTTGGTACAACACCGCCTTGTCGCTAAACAGCGCCGCGCGCGTTTCCTTTTCAAAGCGCGCCATATCGTCGTGCGGATGCAGCGTGACGCCGCCAATGTGTTCCAGCGCCGCCGCCATGCGCGTCGAGTATTTCAAATTGATGGCGATAACTTTATAATTCAAGAGCTGCAAGCGCAACAGAAACCACACAATCAGCGTCGAAGATTTTCCGCCGCCTTGGTCGCTCACCATCAACACGGGCCCGGTGTCTTGGCGAAAATCGGCATAGCGCAAACCCTCTTTGCCCGCCGTGACGCTGCGCCCCAACAAAATGCGCTGACGCGCGTCGGCGAGATGAATATCGCTGCCCTCTTCGCGCGCGAGCGCGGCGAGCGCTTGCGACGTGAGGAGCCGCTGCTGCGGCGGCGCCGGCGGTTCGGTCAACCAATTCACAAATCGCGTCGGCAGCGCCGCCTTTGCCGTATGCCGTTCCAACAACAGCGGCAGCCACGCTGTCATCGAATCGTCCAGCGCGCGGTCCGTCAAGGGCGTGAGATTCAACGCCGTCAAATACGACGCCGCAAAATTTTGATTCACTTGCGCTTCGCGGTCGTCCTTGCCCCACGTGACCAAAAGCGTTTCCGTGTCAAACAGATATTCGAGCGAACGTTTGTCTTCGAGTTTTTCCAGCGTCTCGCGCAGCTGTTTCGCCTGACGCGGCCGGCCCAGCCCCGGCACGCGCGCGGCGAGCAATTGCCCGCGCAGCTCCGTCGCCGTCGTATCGCGCGGCAGCGGCGTCACCGTCACGCACAATAAACCGTCCGCCGCGCTCAGCGCGCGCATCAACGCGTCGCGCGCTTCGTGAAACGGCGTATTGACGCGCAAGACTTGCAACACATTTTGCTGCGCGCCCGCGCGCGCCAACAATTGCGCGCCGAACGTCATCTGTTCGGGGATATAGCCGCGATACGCCACGCGCGGCAGCGCGCCTGCGTCGAGCAGCGTCGCCTGCTGAATTTGCGCGAGCAAACTTTCGCCGCCCAACAACATGCGAAAAAATGATTCCGCCGCGTACGCGCCGAGCGGCGACAAACCCAAATCCAACGCGCCGAGCCAATCGCGCACTCGTTCCTGCACGCGCGTCGGATATACGATGCCGGTCAAGACGACGCGCGCGCGTCGGGCGCCGGTTTGCGCGAGGTCTTGGAGCGCGGCGAGATATTCCGGCGGCACGCGGTTCGCGCCGTCGCTGTCGCTGAGGTCAAGTTGGCCGAGATGATAATCGGTGAGCCAAAAAAGTTTGATGGGGACCGCGCCGTCTTCGTGCTGCGCGAGATACGCGAGAAATTTTGTCAACGTATCCGCGACATCGGCGGCGGCGAGCGCGGGTTTGTAGCCCGTGCGACCGAGCGTCAATAATGCGATTTGCACGCGCGTTCCGTCGCGCGCGACGACCGTGCCGTCGCGTTCGAGCGCTTGAAGCGGCATCCGTCCCGCGACGGTATTTAAATTCAAAGCGCCGCCGTTCGTCTCGCGCTGCGCGACGAGCCAAAACAGTAACGCGCCGCCGATACACAGCAGCGCGCCCAACATACCCGCGCGCCAATCCGCCAAACCGAGCAAAAGCACGACGACCAGCGCGACGGCGACAATGACCAGCAAATAGATTTTTGCCTCGCGCTTTTCAGAAGGCAGCGTCAATGGTTTGAACAACCATTCGTACACCGCGCGCAGGATGCCGACGCCCCAGCGCCAGCGCCGATAAAAACCGAACAAGACGAGGTACAGCGCGAACGGACCCGCCAGCGCAATGCCCGCCCAATCGCGCAAGCCCACCCACGCCAGCGCCAAACCGGCGAATGTGAGCGCGAGCAATTCCAACCACGTCAAACCTATAGTGGTTTTGTAATTGAGGAATGCCCACAGGCGCGTGAGAAATATCGCGCGGGGCGTCGGTGCGTTACGCATTTTCAATCTCAGATTTCAATTTGCAACACATCGCCGGGCTGAATCGTATTCAAGCTTTCCAAAATCAATGGCGCGAATGGTTTTATATCTTCCAAACGGTTGCTGCGTGCTCGCAACAAAATGATAGCCAGATTCGCGTCGCGCAGGTTCTGCTGATACAACAAGCCGCGATCAATGATGATAAAAACATCAAACAGCGGCTGCGCAAGGCGCAACAGTTCGCCGTTCTTTTTGTGCGCCCAGCCCATTTGAGGAACGGTTTGTACTTGATGTCCGACAAATTCACGCGCGAATTTGCGCGGCAGGGATTCATCCAAAAGAATACGCATCGGTTACGCCAGGATTAATGTTTTTGCGGATTCCAGTAGACTCAATGCTTGCTCACGCGTCACGGTCGGAAAATCGTCGAGAAATTCATCTAACGGATCTCCGGCTTCGAGATAATCAAACAAGGTTTGAACGGGCACTCGCGTCCCTCGAAAGACCGGCGTGCCTCCCAGAATTTCCGGGTCGCGTTCAATGACCTGCTTGACGACTGCTTCGTTATTCATTGTCATATTTCCTCCCGATTACAAATCACTCAACCGCGTCTTGCGATGTACATTGCGCGCAATCGCAGTTTCACTCTTCCATCATCCGTTTCCGCGCTTCGTCAATTTCTTTTGCCCGCGCGGCTTCTGCCGACGACGGTAAATCCGCAGACGCGTAACCGCCCGCATCCGCCGGAACCATTTCGCCCCACGCGCGCCCGACGGCATCGCGCGCCATGACAAAGGGGATGCTGAAAAATTTCCACGACATGACGACGAGAAACAAACCGGCGGGCAGCACGAGCCAAGTGAACTGCGCGAAATTGGTCGCGGCAGCCAGCGCCAAGACAATGAGCAGGACGGCGACTTTGGTGACTAGATCGAACCACGCTTCAAAAAAACCGGCAATGACGCGTCCCGCCGTTTTCGGACGCGTGCCTTCGAGCAAAATCGAAAACGGAATCACTAGCACGCTCAACAGGCGCAAGAGAATTAGCGCGATGCCGCGATACGCCAATTGCGCGAGAACAATCAACGCCAATACAATGGAAACCAAGAGCGCAAGGACGGATAACAAGCCGCCATTCTGCTGCAAATTTTCCAGCACGCGCAGCGTTTGGTCGAGCAGCGTCGCCTGTTGAAAAAAAGATTGGTCGCCGCCGCCGCTCAATGCCGCCGCCAGCGCGCGTCCGAGGTCGCTCATGCCGCGCATAATCACGGCGAACGCGGCGAGAAATACCATCACCGCAATCACCAACACGGCGTACAAAATTGGATTCGGAATCGGTTTCTCTTTATAAACGCTGTACGCCAGCATAACGACATAGGCAAACACATACAAGGGCGTGAGCGCGAGCAGCGTACTCGCAATTGTACCGACAAATTGATTGATGGGCAGATTCGGGTCGGCGAAATCCAAAAAGAAAATGCCCGCGCCCGGTTGGTCCAAAATTTCTGTCGCAGATTGTTTCGATTGCGCGAACAATTGGTCGGGATTCGTCACGCGTCCTTGCGCCAAATCGCTGACCATTTGCATAATGGCATACACTTTGTCGAGTTCGGGAATTTGCGGCAGTTGCAGCCCGTCTTGCGCGGAGGGTTGCGGCGGCGGAGGCGGCGTCGGATTTTGCGCGTGCGCGACCAAGCCGCCGCCCAGTGTCAGCGCCAACGCGCCGACGACGGCAAGCCAACTCCACCGCATCCTAATTTTCACGCCCAATCCTTGACGCCAAACGGTAAAGCGTTTGCTTGCGCTTTGAACCGTGCGCCATTATTTTCCCAACAACCAATTAAAAAATCCCTGCGCCGCGCCGGGCGCGCTCGCTTCGGCGGCTTGGCGTCCGACATACAGGAATTGAAAAATAAAACCGGTGAATAATGCAATGGCGGCGCAAATCACCAGCGTCTTGACCGTGTTTTTCACTTGGCGGCGTCCTTCGACGCTTTCGGTAAAATTATCGCCTTTGACAAAAAACAACCACGCGAGGCGAAACAAAAAGTAAAACGCCAACAGCGTGAAAATGATAAAGACCCACGAGAGCGGCGAACTGAAATTGCCCGCCAATAATTCTTGAAGCAGTCCCGGCATCTTGGCTCCTTTCCGTTTATACCGTCCATTATATACGCAAAAAATTGTTGATTGTTTCAACCCTCGCTATAATCGGCGCAGATACTTTATGAGGAGCGCGGTATGAATTATTTCGACGCTTATTTTGACGAACAGCGTCAGCTCGTCTCGCAAATTCCAACCGCCCACTTGCAGCCGATTCTGGAAATTTTGGAACGCGCGCGCGCGGAACGGCGACATATTTTTGTTTTTGGCAATGGCGGCAGCGCGAGCGCCGCGTCGCACTTTGCCGCCGATTTGAGCAAAAATACGCGCCGCGCCCATCTATCCCCTTTGCGCGTCACCTGTCTGAACGACAATATGGCGCTTTTTTCGGCGTACGGCAACGATGAGGGCTATGACAGCGTGTTTGCCGAACCGCTGCGCGCGTACGCCGACGCGGGCGATGTCGCCATCGCCATTAGCGCGAGCGGCAATTCGCCCAACGTCGTGCGCGCGATTCAAACCGCCAATGAACTCGGTTTGACCACCATCGCCTTGACCGGTTTTAACGGCGGCAAATTAAACGCGCTGGCGCAGCATTGCATCGTCGTCCCCTCGCAAACGTACGAACACATCGAAGATTTGCATCTCATGTTTTGCCACGCGCTCGTTTTCACGCTCAAACAAAAATATCCCGCGCAAACAAAATGATTTTGGCGTTTGACTTTGGCGGCACCAAAAATACGTGCGCGGCGTTCCAACGCAATGCGACCGGCGCGTACGAGCTCGTCGCGCGAGAGCGCCGCGCGTCGCCGCCGCAGGCGGATGGCGCGTACGATTACGCGGTCATGGGCGCGATGGCGCGGCAATTATTGCGCGGCGAAACGCCGGACGCCATCGGCATCAGTTTCGGCGGGCCCGCGCGCGCGAGTCAGGGCTTGGTCGTACTTTCGCATCACGTGCCCGGCTGGGAAAATAGCTTGTTGCGCGACCAAGTCGCGCGCGAATTTCGGACGCGCGTCGCGATGGACAATGACGCGAACGCGGCGGCGTTGGGCGAAGCGCGTTTTGGCGCGGGGCGCGGCTGCGCGAGTTTGTTGTACATCACGGTCAGCACCGGCGTCGGCGGCGGCTGGATTTTGAACGGTGAGATTTATCGCGGCGCCAAAGAATTGGCGGGCGAAATTGGGCACGTCGTGATTGACCCGCACGGACCGCCGTGCGTGTGCGGTCGGCGCGGCTGCGTAGAGCAATTGGCGTGCGGACGCGCGATTGCGCGCATGGCGCGCCAAGCGTTGGAACGCGAACCGACGCGCGGCGGCATTTTGCGCGGCTTGATTGAAAATGATTACGCGCAGCTCAGCGGTCTGCGCGTACACCAAGCGGCGGAACAGGGCGACGCGTTGGCGCAAGACATTATGGCGCAAGCCGCGCGCAATTTGGGTTTCGCCATCGGCAATGTGATTTGTTTGATGAATCCCGCGCGCGTGATTTTGGGCGGCGGCGTCACGAACGCGGGCGCCAAGTATTTTGAAAATGTGCGCGCCGCCGCGCGCGCGAATGTAATGCCCGAATTGCGCGACGCGGTGGATATACAACCCGCGCAGTTGGGCGACGACGCGCCTTTGTGGGGCGCGCTCGCGCTGGTCGGTTAAAACGGTCGCGCGCAATAACGCGCGGCGATTCTCAATTTTTAAGGGAGGTGTCTTGTGCGTCAAGTAATCTGCTCGCTCGCAGCTATTTTGTTCGCGCTCTTTTTTCTCGCGCCCAACGCGGCGCGCCACACCGCGTACGCAGCCGGCGTCACCGGGCCCATCGTGAGCGTGATGATGAATCACGATGTATCGCGCCCCTTGACCACGCTGGTGGCGTATCCGAATGTATTGACCTACAAATTAAATCAAGCGTATGCGCCGCGCAGCGCCGCGCTCGGCAAAACGCCTTCGTTTAGCGCGCCGGACCGAGACCAAGCGATCAACAATCCCAAAGGCATTCCCGACATTGAAAACATGCCCGCGCCCGACGGCGGTTGGGACGGCATCAATTACAATACGGCGCATTGCTATTGCTTGCCGCCCGATACGAATGGCGATGTCGGCGCCAATCATTACATTCAAACCGTCAATACCGCATTTCAAATTTGGGACAAGAATGGCGTTTCGCTGTATGGGCCCGTCGCCAATAACACCTTGTTCTCGGGCGTCGGCAATGCGTGCGAAACGACGAATGACGGCGACCCGATTATTTTGTACGACCAACTCGCCGACCGCTGGTTCTTTACACAATTTGCCAATGTCTATACCAATGGGCCGTACTATCAATGTTTTGCGGTTTCGACCACCGGCGACCCTCTGGGGTCATGGTATCGGTATTGGTATATCTTTCCCAAGTCGGGAAACACGTGGTTGCTGAATGATTACGCGAAATTTGGCATCATGCCCGACGGTTATTACATGACCGCCAACATGTTCAAAGGCGACGATTGGGGCGGCGGCGCAGTTCTCGTAGCCGAACGACAAAAAATGTTGCTCGGACAAAACGCGCAAATGATTTATTTCAATCTCGGCGTGGACGATTGGGGCGGCATGTTGCCTGCGGATTTCGACGGCGCAAATCTGCCGCCGAGCAACGGCAACTATTTTGCCGAAATCCAAGACCACGCGTGGGACCCGGCGAACATTCCGCAAGACCAAATCGCGCTTTGGAAATTGACGCCAGATTGGGTTACGCCCGGCAATACCACGCTGACCCACCTGACCAATTTGGCGGTGAAAAAATTTAACGGCAGCGTATGCAATTTTGCCCGCAACTGTGTGCCGCAAAAAGGCACGTCGCGCAAACTCGACGCGATTAGCGACCGCACGATGTATCGTTTGCAATATCGCAATTTCGGTTCGTACGAAACATTGGTGACAAATCACACCGTCGCGGCGCGCAAGCGCGCGGGCATTCGCTGGTACGAAATTCGCATCACGGGCGGTACGCCGACGATTCAGCAACAAAATACGTACATCCCGGACGATACCGCGTGGCGCTGGATGGGCAGCGCGGCAATGGATGAACAGGGCAATCTCGCGGTCGGTTTCAGTAAATCTTCGCCGACCATGTATCCGGGCATCTTTTACGCCGGCCGTCTGGCGGCGGACCCGCCGAATATGTTGGCGCAAGGGGAAAAGCGGATGAAGCGCGGGTCGGGCGCGCAGACGAGTAGTTTTTCGCGCTGGGGCGATTATTCGGCGCTGACGGTAGATCCGAGCGACGATTGTACATTTTGGTACACGACGGAATACTATCGCGGCAGTAGCACGACCAATTGGCGCACTTGGATTGGCAAGTTCAGATTTCCGGGATGCAGTTAGACTAAAAATCGGCAAACAAAATTGTTTGCCGATTTTTTTATGCTTTATCCAAATCCGCCCAATCTTGATCCGTCCAATCGTCAAAGCCGTCCAAATCGTCATTCTCAAATTTGCGCGCGGCGCGCGCGTTGGAAGTTGACGCTTGCGTTTGGGACGCGGCGGCGTTGGCGGACGACGACTTGGGCGCGGGCGTCGAATTTTTTGGCGCGCGGTTGGATGCGAGCGCGTTGGTTTGCGCGGGCGCGCCGGCTTGCGCGGGCGGCGACGCAGGCGGCGTCAACACGGCGCGCCCTTTGGTTGGACCCTCGTCCTCGCCCACGTATCCTTTTTGTTCCAACAATTCAATCAAGCGCGCCGCGCGCGCATAACCGATGCGCAGCTTGCGCTGCAAGAGCGAAACCGACGCGCGGTCATTGTCTTGGACAATTTGAATCGCTTGGTCAAGCAAATCATCTTCGGCAGATTTTTTCGGTTCGGCGGTCAGATTCCATAGCGCGCCTTGCTGAAGTTCGGGCGCCTGACCGGCGACGGGCGACGGCGAAACGCGCATTGGCGGCGGAACGATAAAACCATTGGGCGCGCGGCTCTCGGCAGCGCTGGGCGGCGCCGCCAGAATAAATCCTTTCCAATACGTCACCAATTTTTCCAGCTCGCGGTCGGAAACAAAACAACCTTGCAAGCGCGCTAATTTGGACGAATCGCTCGCCATGTACAGCATGTCGCCGCGTCCCAATAATTTTTCCGCGCCCGGCGTATCCAAGACCACGCGCGAATCCACTTGGCTCGTGACCGCGAACGAGATGCGCGAAGGAAAGTTCGCCTTGATGAGACCCGTGACCACATCCACGCTTGGGCGCTGCGTGGCTAACACGAGATGGATGCCGGTCGCGCGCGCCATTTGCGCCAAGCGCGTAATCGTATGCTCCACTTCGTCCGGCGACGTCATCATCAAATCCGCGAGTTCGTCCACCACCAAAATAAGGAACGGCAATTTGGGACCGCGTCGTTTTTCTTCCGGCAGCGCGTTGAAATTTTCGATATTGCGCGCGCCGACTTGGGAAAATTGGCGATAGCGGTCATCCATTTCTTGGACGGCGCGATTCAATGCCGCCACCGCCAAATCCATATCTACGACGACGGGCGCGAGCAGATGCGGGATGCCGTTAAAAGCAGAGAGTTCGACGCGTTTCGGGTCCACCATGACAAATTGCAAATCGTCGGGCGTATTGGTCATGAGCATGCACGTAATCATGGCATTGACCGCGACCGATTTACCAGAACCCGTCGCGCCTGCGACCAACAAGTGCGGCATTTTTGCCAAATCGGCGACGATGGGTTGACCCGAAACATCCTGACCCAGCGCAAAGGCGAGCGCGGATTTTGCGCGCACGCGTTGAAACTCGTCCGCTTCCATCACGCCGCGCAAGCTCACGCGCGAAATTTGCGAATTGGGCACTTCGATACCGACGATAGCTTTACCCGGCACCGGCGCTTCGACGCGAATCGGCGCGGCGGCGAGCGCGAGCTCTAGGTCGTGCTGCAACGCGCTGATGCGATTGACTTTGACCTTGACGGGGCGCATTGTGCCGTCGGTGCTTTTTTGCTGCAAAAAACCGGGTTCGACGCCAAATTGCGTAATCGTTGGTCCTTGATTCACTTCGATTACTTTGGCTGGCACGCCAAAATGCGCGAGCGTCTCTTCGATTTTTTTCACGCGTTCGCGGATTTCTTGCGGACTGGCGTCTTGTTCGACCGATTCTTCTAGAATATCCGCCACGCGCGGCAAACGCCATTCGCGATGCGCCAAAGGCGGCAGCGCGCCGCCGCCGATAATGTGCGCGGAGACGGCGCTGCGCGCGGGCGGTTCGACATCCAAAATTTCATCCGCGCCAAAATCGGAGGGCAAGCGCGGCAAAGGTTCGGCGGATTCGCGGCGGTTGTCATTGGATTTTTGGGGCGGCGCCGTGACCATTTCGGTCGGCACGCGCGCTTTGCCGTTCCGCGTAATTTTGACATTTGCGCCGCGTTCAAATAGCGCCATAACTTGACGCCAACCATTGCCGAGCGTTTGAAACAATTGCGGGAGCGAGAGATTGAAAAATAAAATCAACGCGATGGCAAAGACGACGAGCAGCACCAGCAGCGCGCCCGCCAGGCCCAAACCGCCGACCAAAACATCGTACAACAAATGCCCCATCAAGCCGCCGCCCAAACCGATTTGCGCGGCTTGAAACGAAGTTTTGCTGAGCGCCATAAAATTGACGGCGACGATTTGGAGAAACGTGGCGACGCAGAAAAAGGCGAGAATGAGCGCGAGCGGACGTTCCCACCCAATATCGGGACGCATGTCCAAGGAATCGAGCAGCAGCCACAAGCCAAAACCGGCAAAGAAAAACGGCGCGAGGAAACGGCCCCACCCGAACAACATTGAAAGCACGCGCGTCCATCCGTCCAAAAGATTGCCGCTAGAGAGATTGAACGCGCCGAGCGCGGTGAGGATGGCAATGACAATCAGAACGCCCGCCACAATCTGTTCTTGCTGCGCGGGCGAGAGCTGAAAGCGCGGAGGCGGCGCTTTGCGCGCGCCGCGTGCACGAGAAGATTTACCGGAAGAGTTGCCTTGTGCCATCGTCGTAAAAATAGAACATGTGTATTATACGCATGTTGTGGGAATTTGGAAAGACCGACTGAAAAAAAAAGAACCCGAGATGAATCATCTCGGGTTCCATTTTTTCGATGCGCTATTTATTTACGGCGCCGTTTCGTAACCATAGACCGTGTATTCGGCAATCGCCGTAGTGTTGCTGGCAAGGCCGCGGCACGTCATCTTCCACACGCCCAATGAACCCTCGCTCAAAACCGGAGTCACACTGTCGCCGAAATAGAATAGGTCGTCAGGCGAAATGATGTACGAACCGGTGGTCAGTGAAAAAATGCCTGAACCGTCCGGACCCATCTTGATTTCGTCGAAACTACTGGGAAGGCCGAACGCGATGGCGCGTCCGTCCGGCGAAGTGGTCCAACAATTCAAGGTTTCGTTCGCGCCGAAACCGGCTGCCCAAAACTGGATGGTATCGTTAAAAGCGCCCACCATATCTTTATTGGTCGTAATCCACGCGTTGGTCGAAACCGCCGGACCCGTCAGGGCAATATCGGTGTATGCGCCCCAGCCGCTCGTATTGCCGCGCGCGGCGTAGCGCCACGTTCCAAGACATGCGCCTGAACCAAAATTGCGTACGGTGGTAAATGCGCCTGCGCTGTCGGCTTTGATATCGTCCACCTGATAGGTGCCTTCGATTTCAAGGTTGGGGATATTTTCAAACGTGGCGCCGTTATTACCATCCACATAGTGCGAGGTGTACGAGCTGCATAGCGCGGGTTTTTGAATCCACAGCGTCACGACTTCGCCGGGCATAAAGCCCCAGCCATGCAAAGTCACTGAATCCGCCGTAATATCGTACACTTCTTGCGATGCGCTCAAATACGCGCCCGCCACATGGTCGCCATCGCCGACGTTTTCGATTTCAACCTGGTCCGAGTACATCACCTGGTCGGCGAGACCCAATTGCTGGACAACGATGGTATATTTGCCGAGCAAAAGAGAGTAGACGTTCTTGACGCCATTCCCCCAGGCGAATGTGACCTCGCCAGAGGCATTGGATTTCACATCCGCATAATAAGCGGCGGTGCCGTCCGGTTCGACGACATAGACATTCACGTACGTGAGCGGGCTAAAACCGGTGCAATACACTCCGGTATTTTCACCCTGGGCGAGCTGATAAGAATCCGCCCAACAAGACGCGCCGGCGGCATATGTCGCCATCGGCGAACCCAATGCGATGAGCGCGAGAACAAGTGCGGCAAAAATCAAGGCAAGCTTGCGCATACTGACCCCCTTTTGTTTTTACGCTTTTACGTACCGATACGATTTGGTTATTTTATCAAAATAGCGTTTCAGCGTCAATAGGCGCGCGCG
>JAJVIA010000087.1:0-6079 GCA_022072245.1 Anaerolineae bacterium | reverse complement strand
GAACAAGTGCGGCAAAAATCAAGGCAAGCTTGCGCATACTGACCCCCTTTTGTTTTTACGCTTTTACGTACCGATACGATTTGGTTATTTTATCAAAATAGCGTTTCAGCGTCAATAGGCGCGCGCGGGTCGCGGGTCGGGTGCGCGCGTGCGGTTCGGGCGATTAGAAATCGCGGCAATGACAACACAAAACGCGCCTTGGCACGTTGAGCGTATCCAATTCAGGCAATAGAAATCGCGGCAACAGGCGATGAATTCTATCGCCACACGAAACGCGCCTTGGCACGTCAAAATCTTGGTTCGCAAACAAAATAACGCGCCAACCGATGGCTATGCGCGCTCTTGCAGTAACGCGCGCCCGCCTTCGACAATGACCAAGAACGCGGCGGTATAGCCGAAAATTCGTAGACCCGCCGCCGTAAAATCATCGCTCAAGATACGTTCTTGCAAATTGTGCGTAACCATGAACCAATGAGTGACATTTAACGTCAACAACACATAGCCGATGGCGAGCAACACGCGGCTCTGATTGGGCAGCTGCGGCGAATCGCCATTCACTTGCCAGCGTCCGCCTGCCGTCAAAAAACTCCACAGGATGCCGAACGCCGTAAAAGAGATGCCCGCCAAACCGAACAAGAGCGTAAGCGGATTATCCAGAAAATCAGCAAAGTGCAACAGCCATGTAAAAACGGCGAGCGCTAGAATTTTCAACGCACGGTCCGCGTTCAACTGCCGCCGCGCGCCCCAGTACACTGTCAGCGCGGTCAAGCTCGCCAAAATCCAAAATTCAAGCTCGGCATAATGATAGCGCAGCGCTTCGAGCGGACGTCCATTTTCAGTGAACCAATATACAAACTGCGTCCACGCCAAAATCATTCCGTACGCCGCAATCGAAAAACGGCGTCGCCGCAAGCCGTAGGCCGCAACGCCAATGCCTGCTCCCGTCAACAATAAATACACCGTATCGTGTAGGAAACCGCTCAGTGCGGTCATGGGGCTGGTCGCTATCGTCATGCTTTGAAGCACATTCGGGTCGCTCGATTGTATAAAGAAAAATGCCGACACGACCAGGATGCCCACAAACATGAGCAGCTGCGGCGCAATCATGAACAGAATCAAGCCAATGACCAATTTAAAGGGAATCGCTTCATAGGCGCCGCGACGCGCGCGCCACCACGCCAGCGGGAGCAAGCACACGCTCGCCAACGCCGCGCCGCCCAACGCTGCCCATTGCGCGGCTGTCAGGCCGGGCAGAATCATTTCTGTCATTACGCCGAACCAGCGATACGCGAGAAACGCGCCCAACAAAATCAATACCATCCAGCGTTTGGCATAGCGCGCGGTCGCTTGACCGCCCCAACTTGTGAACGTGATGCCAAAGTCAATCAGTTCGGCGCCCGACAAATAAATGAGCGGAATCGTCAGATTGCGCGGATTCGTCACCGCGCCCGTTGTAAGATAACCGCTTACGAAATTGACGCTGCCGAGCTGCGTTGCCATAGTCGCCGCGGCGAGAAATAAAATAAACAAACCGCCAACCAGCAGCAATACGGTCGTAAACTCGACGGTCAACCCCGTTCGCTGGCGCGGGAAAAAAATGAAACTGGCCGCCAAACCGCCAAGAAACGCCATAGTCCCGCCCACAAACGCGAGCAAGAGCCAAACGTCCTCGCCCGCCGCGCTCACCATGCCGCCGAACGCATCCGTTGGCAAGCCAAACAGCATAAAGACAATCAAGACGCCCCAGCGCGCCCAACGCTGAATATGCAGCGCGCTGGTGAGAATCAAACTCCACGCCAGAATGACCGCGCCCAACGCTAGCGGCACGGCAAACGCCGGTACAAAAATGCCGCGCGCGGCGGACGACGAAAGCGGCAGCGGTTCCAAAACGCCGCCCGTACGCAGCGGGTCATTAAACAAAATGCTGGCGATAAAAATCAAAATCAGCGCGAAACCCACCAACGCAATCAAGCGCGGCACGCGGGCTAACCGTCGCACGTCAATGAAACCGCTTTTAAGCGAGTTCCACGCAAAAATGCCCGCTGCGCTGACGACAATCCGCCACAGCGTTCGCAAAAACATGCCGGGGCTCCGTGACGCGATAACAGAATCTTTCATGGCGCGCTCGCTTCCAAACCCAAAAGTGTGCCGTCAAAAAATCCCGCATACAATAGCTGCCCATCGCCAGTCAAGCCCGCCGTCGGCGAATTAAAATGCGGCACGGCAAAAAAACGCGTTCCCGTTTTGGCATCTACGCCAATCAATTCTGTCAGCGTCAATTGCCACAGCTGGTCGCCCGTCACCATCGGCGCGCCGCGCAAGATGCGGTCATCGCGATAATGCCACAGCGCCTTTCCGTCCGCCGCGTCCAACGCGACCAATTCATACGGCAGCGCGAGATACACGCGCCCGTCCGCCACAATCGGCTGCGTCTCGACCGTATCATTCAAATCGGTTTGCCACGTCACGCTGCCATCCGCGCGCGCTAATTTTGTCACCGTAAAATCATTCGACGCAACCAAAATAAATTCCCCGTCCACCGTCACTGGCGCCGTAATGGCGCGGTCGGTGGCGAATTTCCAAAGCGCTTGGCCGGTCGCCGCATTCAATGCCGTCAGTTCGCCGTTCGCATTGCTGACAAACAATGTATTTTCGTACAGTGTCGGCGCCGCCACAATCGGAGCGCCCATCGCATACGTCCAACGCACCTTGCCCGTATCCCGATCCAACGCATACACCTGTTTATCTTCCGACGCCACAAACACGGTGTCCGGGCTCACCGCCACAGCGACCGAAACAATGTCTTGCGTAGGAAAAGCCCATATAAAAGCGCCGTCAGTCAGACGCACCGCATACGTCTTTTTATCCGCCGAACCAAAATACACTATCCCGTCGGTCACATTCGGCGTACTGTACACCGCGCCGCCCGTTTGAAAACGCCAGCGCTCGCTCAGCGTCGCGCGATCCAGCGCCACTATTGCGCCGCTCGCCGTGCCGTACAACAAAAACTCTTCCAGCGGAACGATTTGGGTTGTGATGCCATTGCTGGAAACCTTTTCCTGATACAGGAACGCTTGGCGCAGCGCGTCGCCGAGACGCGTCGGAAACGCGTTTCGCATTTCGGCGCTGCGGCGCGCGGTCTCGATATACGGCGCGCTGCCGCGCAAAAATGAGCCGACGCTCGCCGCGATAATCTCTGAATATTTTTTCTGCGGCGCGCCGCTCGCGCTCGTTTCATCCATCACTTCGCCGACGCCGGCGCAATACGTGGTTTGCGAGACGGATTGGTCTTGCTGAAAGACAAGCGTCGTACGCACGCGCATACAATCGTTCCAAGCGCCGAGCGGAGTTGTCGCCGTCGCCAACGGCTGTTGCTCGAATGTAAAGGCGAACGGAAGCGCGGCATTCACCGTGCCGGTAATCGTTTCCTGCGCGGGCGCGGCGGCAATTATCGGCAGCGCGGGCGCAATCCCAATATCATCCACCGCAAAAACGCGCGCGTGCGACGGCGTGAGCAAAATCAATTGCGTCGTCCGTTTTTGCGTGTTGCCATTCGCGTCATACTCGACATCCGTCATTGCCGCGACCTCGACCGCTCTCAAACGCCGCAGCATTTCCGCCGTAGATGCGGTTTCCAAATCTATTCCAGCCGCCTGAGCCAACGCCGCAAAAGCAGCCGCCGAAAGGTCGCCGATGCCTTGGGACGCGGGCGCGCGCTGCACATTCCGAGAACGGTAATGTACCGTGCCGTCCGCTTCTGTAATGCGATAGACCGCCGACGCGCCGTTCATCAAAGGCATAAATCTTTCGGCTGACGTGGGCGCAGACGGCACGACTTGGAGCCACAGCGCCAGTATCGTGAGCGCGAGAGCAAAGAGAACGCCGCCGACCACCGCTACGCCGAGCCATGAATCATCGGCGCGCGCTTTGGTTTGAGGTATCGAGTCTAATTGTGCCATAAGTAAAAGCTTGCCGCTTTCGTCAAGGTCTTGGTGTTTCACCTTGCGCCGCCAAGAAATTTGCCCTAACGCGCGCAATGGATGTCTTTGACGTTTCTGGACAAAACATATTGCCAGGCCTGGCAAAGTCGAGCGCGGACCAAGACCCCAAGTGTTTTGTGGCAAAAATATCCATCGCATCGCGCGACGCGATGGAAACACTTGGGGTCTTGCGGGCAATGTGCCAGCCCTAACCATATTGCCGCGTCATGTTGGAAAGCGTCCGCGACGCGCATAGAATATGGGGCGGCGCTTCAAGCGCTTGCCAATTTTCAATAGGGAGCCAAATAATGCAAGAACTGATTTTCGCCGGGTTGTTGATTTTTATTTTACGCGTGATGGATATGTCGCTCGATACGCTGCGCTTGTTGTTTGTAATGCGGGGCCGCAAATTCATCGCGTCCGCCATCGGCGCGACGCAAGCAGCCGTTTTTATCATCGCCGTCGCGGGCGTACTGACACGCCCCTTGAACATTTTTACCATCGCAGGTTACGCGCTCGGTTTCGGCGTGGGTATCTTTTTGGGCATGGCGGTCGAGGAACGGCTCGCCATCGGTTACATGATGTTTAGCGTCTATTCCTCCGCGCACGGGCGCGCGATTTCCGACGCGCTGCGCGTCGCCGGTCATGCGTCCACCGAATTTGTCGGGCATGGGCGCGAGGGCGAAATCACGGTCATCCATTGCGCGGTGAAACGCAAAGAGGTGGACGCCGTGCGCGCGATTATTTTGCGCGTGGACCCGGACGCTTTTATTACATTAGACGAAGTGCGGCCGCTGCAACGCGGTTATTTTCGCGGCGCGCGCACCGCATAATCGCGCGTCCGCGCTTGCCTTCTCTACGGACACACATCAAAATACGCGGTCGCAGGGTCGCCGCTCACGTTGGGGAAATCGTATTTTTCAAACGCGCTGACTTTCCAACCGGCGCGCGCGTAAAACGATTCACAACCGCCGGGGCCCTTGACGACCGTATAGGTGATGGCGAACTTGCTGACGCCGGGCGGAATCGAGATATTGAACGCGGCGGATTCGCCAAAGCCCTTGGTTTGTCCCTGCCGATATGCCAGAATGAGCCAATTGTAAAGTTTCGCCTCGTTCGTCGAATTCAAAAAAGTCGCCGTGAACGTGACATCCTGATTGCGTTTGGGCGCGGCGGGCGAAAATTGTAAGTCGGTAACGCATACGCCATTCGGACAGGTCGGCAGCGTCGTCTTGGTCGGCGCGACTGTGGGCGACGCGCTGACAAGCGTGGGCGACGGCGCCGCCAAGGTTGCGGTCGGCGCCACAGTTAGCGTCGGCAGCAGCGTCGGCAATTCGATGGTCGGCGATGGCGCGCTCGTCACTACAATCACAGTAACGGCGGGCGCAGATGTTGCGGGCAATGTCGTAGGCGCAGCCGTCGGTGGGACCGCTGTCGGAACGTCTGTCGCAGCCGCAACCGTCGGCAGCGGCGACAAAGTTATGGGCGCAAGCGTCGGCACAAACACCGGCGCTGTCGGACTGGGCGCGCGCGTAATTGTCGGCGGCAGAATCGGCGTAATTTGCGGCGGCGCCTGCGCGACAAAGAGACGATCCCGATTTTGAAAAATCAAGAACGCGCCGACAGCCAACGCCAAGACTACCAAGCCAATCAAGAACGGCGCAATGGGGAAACCGCGTCGGGCAGGCGGCATAGAGGCGGGCGGCGGCGTTGACGGCGCGGACGCGGGCGGCATGGACGATGGCATTGCCGCAAGTGGAACGGGCGGCGGCGCGGGTGTGGGCGTATCGGCATACGGTTCGCCCTGCACCCATTTCGCGCCATCGTAAAAATACCATTTGCCGCTGTCCGCGCCGAGCATCCAATAACGCCCCTGCTCGTCTTGAATCATTAGCGCGCGCAGCTTTTCATCAAAGCGCTCTTGAGTGATACGACCCGTATCAAACTGCCCGCGCAACTTGAAATATTCATCTTCAGCGTGACGATATTTGTCTGCAGCCATAGTGGCGACTCCTCGCTTTACGCGCGCCATTCTCGCGCAAAACAATCATAAAACAAAAAAAGCAAAATTTGAAATACTTGCGCGGATGCGGCGCGGT
>JAJVIA010000074.1:19583-24165 GCA_022072245.1 Anaerolineae bacterium | reverse complement strand
GCGGCGGATGAATTGGCGCAAGAAAATTTCAGCGTCGAGGTTTTGGATTTGCGAACATTGAAACCGATGGACGCGGACGCGATTTTTGAAACGACGCGCAAAACGGGCAAGGCGTTGATTGTGCATGAAGCGAATCTCACGTGCGGCGTCGGCGCGGAAATCAGCGCGTTGATTTCGCAGCACGCGTTTGAATTTCTCGACGCGCCCATCGTGCGTCTCGCCGCGCCCGACATTCCGCCGCCCTACGCGCCGAATCTCGAAGATGCCTCGCGCCCGAACAAACAGAAAATTTTGGACGCCGCGAAAAAATTGTTGGCGTATTGAAAATGGCGAAAATCGTTCTCGGCATTGTCGTTTTGATTCTCACCGCGCTCTGCGCGTGCCAATCCTCCGCGCCGTGTCCGCCGCGGCCCGATGACGCGACGGGTTATTTGCAGAAAATTTGCCTGCACGTCGTCAATAACAAAATCAAGGTCGCCCCGGCGAATCCCGCGCAATACGACATTAAAAAAATCGAAACGCGGACAGAGGACGGCCGCGCGGTGGTATGGGTCTTTTTGGATTGCTGCGGCATGGGCGACATTGCGATTTTCGACAAAGAAACGGGCGAGTTGAAAAAATTCATGACGGGCGCGTATTAGCGGATGACAGAGCGCGAGACTGCGTTAAGGATAAAGTTAAAAGCTCAAAGTTAAAAGCTCAAAGTTAAAAGCTCAAAGTTAAAAGTTCAAAGTTGAAGGTTGAAAGTTGAAAGATCGAAAATCGAATCAGAAACCAGAAACCAGAAATCAGAAATTAAAAATCAAAACTCCCCGAGGTTATCATGCCAGAAAAAATCGGACTCATCGGGCTGGGCATCATGGGCAAGCCGATGGGCAAAAATTTGTTGAAAGCGGGTTTTCCGTTGACGGTGTGGAATCGCACACACGCGCGCATGGACGAACTCTGCGCGTTGGGCGCGCACGGCGCGGCGTCGCCGCAAGAGGTCGCGGAAAATTCCGACATTATCATCACCATCGTCAGCGATTCGCCCGATGTGCAAGAGGTTGTGTTGGGCGCGAACGGCGTCATTCACGGCGCGCGCGCGGGTTCCGTTGTCGTGGACATGAGTACGATTTCGCCGCAGGTGACGCGCGAAATTGCGGCGGCGTTGCAAGCAAAAAATGTCGCAATGTTGGACGCGCCGGTGAGCGGCGGCGAAAAGGGCGCGGTGGAAGGTACGCTTTCGATTATGGTCGGCGGCGACGCGGCGGTGTTGGAACGCGTGCGTCCTGTGTTCAACGCGATGGGCAAACGCATCGTCCACATCGGCGGCAATTCGATGGGCCAAGTGTGCAAATTGGCGAATCAAATCGCGGTGGTGTTGAACAATTTGGCGATGGCGGAAGCGCTAGTTTTTGCGGCAAAAGCGGGCGCGGATGTTTCCAAAGTTTTGGAAGCGATTCAAGCGGGCGCGGCGGGTTCGTGGGCGTTGAACAATTACGCGCCGAAAATTTTGCGCCGCGATTTCTCGCCGGGATTTATGGTCAGTCTCCAACAAAAAGATTTGAATTTGGTGATGCAAGCGTCGCGCGACCTGAATCTGTCTTTGCCCGGCACGGCATTGACGTATGAACTGCAAAAAAGTTTGCAAGCATGGGGCTTGGAACGCGAAGGCAATTATACGCTGATTAAAGTGATTGAACAGCTGGCGGGCGTGGAAGCGAAAGGACAAACCGCTTGAGCGAAATCGGCGGAACGAATGCGCTATTCCTTGCGCGCCGCGCTGCGCCTTTGGAATTTGAACTGAATCTGAAACCGCGCGTATTTGCGCCGCTCCTTGCGCTGGGCTTGGCGTTGTACGTATGGCTCGCGGTAGGTTCATGGCAAGCGACGTTGGCGCAGCCGTGGCTGCGGATGGGCGTCGCGTGGCTCCTCTTTTTAATCCCCGGTTGGGTTACGCAACAGCTGTTGTGGCAAGGTCGCGAGGTGACGTTCAGCCAACGCCTCGCGGTTAGTTTTGGCGCGGCTGTCGGATTGGGCGCGACCTTTGGTTTGGTTGCCACCGCGCTGCATGGCGCTTTGTGGTTTGTGGTGGGCGCGTTGCTGTTTGTAACATGCGGCGGCGCGCTCATTCTCGCCGCACGTGAGAAATGGCAATGGCAGCGGCGCTGGCGTTTGCAAATTTCGCGCGCGTCGTGGTTCATGCTCGCGCCGCTTGGCTTGGCTTGTTTGATTGCCGTGCGTTTGACGTACGGATTAATGTTTGCGGCGGACGACCTGACCTATGATACTTATGTGACGCATTGGCTTGAAGCGGCGCATTTTGATTGGCTGCAACTTCCATTGGATGTCGCGCGCGTGTCGCCATCGCGTTTTTGGCTGGCGTATTGGACGCTGAATCAGGCGTTGTTGGCAAAGTGGAGCGCGCTGCATGTAATTGAATTGACCCGCCTCTATCTTGCGCCGGGTTTGGCTCTGGGCGCGCTGCTGGCAACCTATGCGCTGGCGCGCGCGTTTGGGATGACGCGCCTCGCAAGCGGTTTTGCGTTAACGCTGCAAGTGGCTGCGCTGCTTTTACTGACGGCGGTAGATCAAGCGGGGACCATATTTTTTAATCGCCTCGTCGAAGACAAAGTCGTCGCCGCGTTTCTCTTGATTCCGATTTTTGTTATTGCCGTGACTGCCTTTTTGAAACAACCCGCGCGCGGCTCCGGCGCGCTCATGCTTCTGCTGGGCTTGGGGCTTGCGCTGACCCATCCGACCCTCATGGCGGTTGCGGTCGTCGCTGTTGCATTGTTTACGTTGTTCTCGACTTTGCCCGCGCGCGCTTGGCGCAGTTTGGGCGTCGTGATGTTTGTTTTGGCGGTGATGTTGAGCGCGCCGTTGGCGATGCGTCTTTTTGATACAACCTACACAACCAAGATTCCCTTTGCCGCCGAAACCTTGCAGCGCAAAGATCAGGTGCGGCGCGTTTTGGAATGGGGATGGTCGCTTTATTCCTTGCATCCCAAGTTATATTGGGGCTTGCCGTTTTTATGGACCCTTGCCGCTGCGGGCGCGGCGTTGTTTGAATTCAAGACGAGTTATGCCGCGCGCTGGATTCTGGCGACGGCGCTCCTTTTTGTTAGCGTCATCAATCCCTTGACAACATCGCTTTGGGGTTTTGCTATCGGTTCGAGCCAAGGTTGGCGCATACTGTGGTGTATCCCCTTTGGCATCGCGGCGGCGTATTTGGCGTCTTTTTTGGGACGGCGCGTTGTGCCGGCGCGTTGGAAAAAGGAATCCGTTATCAGAGTGGCTTGCGCTGTGGGCGGAACGGCGATTCTCTTGGGAGCGTTGTTTTGGGCGTGGCGCGGCGCCAATGCGTTGGAAACATTCAAGCCGGTGCGCGCGGCAAAACAAGAGCAATCCGCCAGATTGTTGGCGCTCAAGCCGATGTTGGAGGCGCAGCTAACCGAACCCACCGTTGTTGTTGGCGGAAATCGTTGGCTGAGCGACCGTTTGCCGGCAATTTCGGCAAAGGTGCGCGTCTTTTCATTTCGGACCGCGCGCAGTATGTGGAAGCTGAATAATTTGGAATTGCAAGACGCTCAAGCGCGCGTCAGTGCGCGCCGCAAGTTGGAAGCGGCGAAAACGAGCGCCGCCGAACGCCTGGCGATTTTGGAAAAATACAAGGCGCGCTTTATTGTGAGTGAAATCGGAACCGCATGGGTGCGCGATATAGTTGCGGCGGCGCCGGAACGCATCCAATATGTTGGCGCGTCCGACACGCTCGAATTGTATCGCGTGCAACCGTAATCATTATGCCTGAACTCCCCGAAGTCGAAACCACCGTCCGCGATTTACGTCCGCATTTGATTGGACGCACGATTACACGCGCGCGTGTAACGTGGGAACGCACCGTCGCCGCGCCGAACGCCAAACAATTCACGCGCGAAATCGTCGGCTATAAAATTGTCGAAATCAATCGGCGCGGCAAATATCTGGTGTTTGGGTTAAGCAGACAGCAGACGACAGAGAGCAGACAACAGACAACAGATAGCAGACAACAGACAACAGATAGCAGACAGCAGACGACAGAGAGCAGACAACAGACGACAGAGGGCAGACGGCTGCGCGAAAAGTCTGGCGGCTATCAAACTACCAATCGAAAATCGAAAATCGAAAATCGAAAATTTCTTCTAGTCCATTTGCGTATGACCGGACAATTTGGTTTTCACGCACCGCGCGTCAAACGCGATAAACATCAACACGTGCATCTGCTGTTGGACGACGGACGCGAGTTGCGCTTTCACGATTTCCGTAAATTCGGACGCTGGTGGCTCGTGGACAATCCCGCGCAGGTTGTCGGCAAGTTGGGCCCCGAACCATTGGAAATGTCCAAGCGCGAATTTTTGAAACGATTGCGCGCGCGTCGCGGGCACATCAAACCATTGTTGTTGAATCAAACGTTTGTCGCGGGCGTGGGCAACATTTACGCGGATGAATCGTTGTGGTACGCCAAAATTCATCCGCTGCGCGAGGCGACGACGTTGACGGACGCGGAAGCGAGCGCTTTGTACAACGCGATTCGGCGCGTGTTTCGCAAAGCGATTGGCGT
>JAJVIA010000074.1:10170-19483 GCA_022072245.1 Anaerolineae bacterium | reverse complement strand
TTTTGACCCAATTCAGACCCGCCAAGCGTACTGTGTCAAGTGGGGCAATGCATCCGCGCTGTCGCATTGTCTCGAGACCATTGCGAAACCCGCGCCCAAGCGGTTATCGCCAGCGGAGAGGAATGATGCAAGTTCGTCATATTTTTATTGCTTTGAGCGTCGTCGCGCTTGTGACGCTCGCCGCGCCCGCGCTTGCGCTGGCTCAAACCCCCGAACGTCTCACGCAACTGGACATTGCCATTTGGCCCGAATTTGACGACCCGCGCGCGTTGGTGCAATTCGACGGCACGCTCGCCGCGACGGATGGGTATCCGCGCGAAATTTCGTTTTTGATTCCCGCCACCGCGCAATTGACGGCGACGGCGTATCAGGACGAACAAAAACAATTTCTCAATACCGACCCCGCGACCGTCGTCGCGGCGGACAACAATTGGCAACGCGTCACGTTCAAAACGCCCAAACCAAATTTTCATCTCGAATATTACGACGATGCAATTCAGGGCGCGCCAGACAAGACGCTCGCGTTTGTGTACAACGCGCTGCTGCCCGCCGATGCCGTGCAGGTTCAGGTGCAGCAGCCGCTCAAGTCCGCCGATTTCAAAACCACGCCCGCCGCCGCGCTGATTTCCGAAGGGATGCACGGTTTCAAATATCACCTTTTCAATTATCCGGGCGTCGCGGCGAATCAAGACCTCAAACTGCAAATCGCATACACCAAAACGGACCCGAATCCTTCGATGCAAAACGTGGTCCCGCCGGCAACAGCCAATCAAACCGCGCCGCAAACGAGTCTCGCCGATTCCAGTACGGCGTTGAGCGCGCCGCAGTGGTTGACGCTCGTCGGCGTGGGCGTCGCGTTGGCGTTGGGGTTGCTCGCGTTGGGGTTGTGGTACACGCGGCGGCAGCCGGGGCTCGCGTTTGCCGGCGCGCATGGCGGCGCGGGCAAACGCGCGGAACGCGTGAACGCGTTTTGCAGTCAATGCGGCAATGGCTTGCGGGCGGGCGATAATTTTTGTCCCAAATGCGGCGCGAAACGAAAATAATTTTTTATGCAATCCTCGCTCACGCAATCCGTTGAAACCATTTCGGCGACGCCGGAACCGCGCCGCTTGTCGGAACGCGTGGCGACGTTGCAGCAAGTGCTGCCCTTGGCGCTGCTCGCGTTGGTGATGTTTTATCAAGTCACGCGCCAGTTGATTTTTCCCGCGCGCGACCATCCGGCAATGTTTGCCGTCGAATTTTTGGCGTTTGGCATCGGCGCGCCGGCGGCGTTGTGGGTCACCTTGAGTTGGATTGGCCAAGAGATTCGCGCGCGCGAAACGGCGCAAGACCAGGCGGATACGCGCACGCGGATGCTGCTCGAAATGCAGCATCGCATCAAAAACAATTTACAAACCGTCGCCGATTTATTGTCGTTGGAATTGGCGCGCACCAAAAGTCCCGACGCGGCGCAGAGTTTGCGCGATTCGGTGACGCGCATCAAAACGATTGCGGCGGCGCACGAATTGTTGACCGCCGACCAGGTGGGCGCGACCGATATTGTGGCTTTGGCGGAACGCGTTTCGGAAAACGCGCGGCTCGCCCAAGCGCATCCCGGTCAAACGATTCAGATTCGCGTCTCGGGCGAACCGGTGCGTTTGCAATCCAAAGCGGCGACGGCATTCGCGCTGGTCATCAATGAATTGGTGAGCAATACGTTGGAACACGGTTTTGCGAATGTCGCCAAGGGCGAAATTGAAATCGGCATCGCGGCGGACGATGCGCGATCCAACGCGGAACGGCGCGCGTATGTGATTGTGCAGGACAGCGGCGTCGGTTTGCGCGACGGCTTTGACGCGCAGCGCGATGCCGGTTTGGGATTACGCATTGTGCGAACTTTGATTGAAAAAGATTTGCGCGGCGTGTTCTCGCTGACGAACGGAGCGCTGCCCGATTTGCCGACGTTGGGCGCGCGCGCGGAATTTTCTTTTCCGCTTACATAGAGCGCGACCCGCAGAGTTTTCAAATTGACGCGTACTCATTTACGCCATGTTCCGAAAACTCCGAGTCTGCCCCGCAAAGCAAAACGGAATTTGCGAGTCCGAATAATTATGAAAACTTTACGCATTGTCATTGCCGACGACGAAAGTCTGCATTTATTGAGTTTGCGCGAGCAATTGGAATCCATGGGCCACCGCGTGGTCGGCGAGGCGGACGACGGTCACGGCGCGCTGCAACTTTTGCGCGATGTGCATCCTGACCTTGCCATCTTGGATATCAAGATGCCTGAACCCGACGGCATCCAAGTCGCCGAAACGATTATGCAAGCGCAGCCCCTGCCGATTATTTTGCTGTCGGCATACAGCGAAGGGTCGCTCGCCGAACGCGCCGCGCACGCGCACGTCGCCGCGTATTTGATGAAACCGGTTTTGCCCCAAGACTTGATGCCTGCGATCGCTTTGGCGATTTCGCGTTTCGAGGAATTTCAAACGCTGAATCGCCAAGTCCGCGATTTGCACGACGCGCTCGAAACGCGCAAAGTGGTCGAACGCGCCAAAGGGATTTTGATGCGCCGTTTGAATCTGACCGAAGAAGAAGCGTTTCGGCGGATGCAGCGCCGCAGTCAAAACGAAAATAAAAAAATGAGCGAAATCGCCGACGCCATCATCACGGCGGACGGCATGTTGTAATTTTTTTACGGAAATTTCTCCTCTTGTTCCGTGCCTCTTTTGAGGCGCTCCCTCTGGCAAGACCCCATGCGTTGTTGCAAACGCTTGGGGTCTTTTGAATAAACGCAACGCTTTTTTTCTGACGTGTCCTTTTTTATTGATTTATGCTATGCTTGACGCACTATTTTTGCTTTTTGGTTCGGGCAGGAGTCCGGCATGTCGTTTCGCAAACAGACATTATTGAGCTTGACGCTGGCATTGACGGCAATCATGGTCGCGTTTGGCTTGATTGCGCATGCGGTCATTACGCAAGACGCCGCGCTGTTTGAACGCAACGCCGCGTATGCCGACCTCGCGCGCGTCCGCTGGGCTTTGGATTATGAGCAAAATCAGTTGGACACGCTGCTGCTTGATTGGAGCACCTGGACCGATACGTTCGAGTTTGCGAAAACGCACAATCCCCAGTTCATTAACGATTATTTAAGCCCCCTCACGTTTCAAAATAGCGACGTTCAATTTGCGCTCGTCCTCGATGCGCAAGGTCAGGTCGTCTATAGCGCCGAGTTTGACCCGGAAACAGAGACGCTGACGTCCGCCGCGCCCGAACTTGTTTCGGCTTTTTTGGCGCAGCAAGATTTTCTCGGCGCGGTTACGACAACGCCCGGCGCGCATGTAGGTTTGTTCCAAGCGGATTCGGGCGTCTTGATGTTGGCGGCGCGCCCGATTCACGACAATAGCGGCCAAGGGCCCTCGAACGGCATCTTGGTCTTTGGGCGGCGGCTCGACGCCAAGACCGCGCAGCAGCTTGCGCGTCTTGCCAATTTGAATTTGACCGTGCTGCCGTGGTCCGCAGCGCGCGTGCAAACATTGCTCAAACAATATCCCAAGTTGGCGGACGACGCGCAGGCGCAGCTCGCCGCGCCGTTGGACGAACATTGGCTGCAAGGGTATGCGCGGCTAAATGATTTGGGCGGCAAGCCGGTGTTGTTGGCGCAAGTGGGTTGGCCGCGCGCGGAATATCAAGCCGCGCTGTTGACGTTGAATATCGGTTTGCTCGCGCTGACGTTGATTGGTTTTGTCGCGCTGGCTCTGATTTTATGGTTGACGGAACGCGCGGTCTTTGAACCGTTGGCGGCTTTGACTAGCCAAGTGCGCGCGATTGCCGCCACCGGCGATTTTGAACGGCGCGTCCAACTGACCGCGCCGCGCGAACTCCAAGACATTGCCAAGAGCGTCAACGTTTTATTGAATGCGCTCCATGAATCGCAGCGCGCGGTCGCGGAGGAACAAACGCGTTATCGCGCCATCGTCGAAGACCAAACCGAGTGGGTCATTCGTTTTTTGCCGGACGGCGCGTTGACGTTTGCAAACAAAGCGTTTTGCCGCAAGTTTGAAATCCAAGACCGTAAATGGCAAGGCGTCAATTGGTTTTCACGCTTGCCCGCCGAGACGGTCAACGCCTTGCAAGCTTGTTGCGCGCAGCTGCCCGCCACGCCGGTGACGCACTGTTTATTGAAGCTCAACGGCGTCGGCAGCGCCGCGGAACAACATTCTTGGACGCTGCGCGCTATTTTTAACGACGATGGCGCGTATACGGAAATTCAAGGCGTTGGCGCGGACGTTAGCGAACAATATCAGGTCGAAGAAAAACTGCGTTATCTTGGCACGCACGATACCTTGACCGGTTTGTATAATCGCGCGTTCTTTGAGCAAGAGCTGGCAAATTTGACCGACGCGGCTCAATATCCGGTTTCGATTGTGGTGGCAGATATTGACGCCATGAAATGGACGAACGACCAATACGGGCATGTGGCGGGCGATGCGCTCTTGACCGCGACGGCCGATATTCTTACCGAAGCGTTCCGTTCGCATGACTTGATTGCGCGCATGGGCGGCGACGAGTTTGCGGTTTTGTTGCGGCAGACGCCGTCCGAAATCGTAGCGCAGGTCGTGGCGCGCGTGCGGACGCGTTTGATGGCGCACAACGCGACGGCCGTTCCGACGTTGAGTCTTTCACTCGGTTGGGCGACGGCTCAAACGCCCGCCGCGTTACATGCGACGTTTCTATTGGCTGACCGCGAAATGTACAAGGAAAAATTCGCGCGGCGTCCGGCGGAACTTTTTGAAAACGCGTTCGGCGTGCAGCCCAATTCTGAAATTCTTTCGTTGTTGGCGCATGAGGGGTCGAATGCGTTGTTGGCGGACCGGATGTTGACGGCTTCGCGCACGGCGCAATTTGAACAGGCGCTCCAAGCGTCCGAAGCGCGTTTGCGCGCGTTGTTGGAATTGTTGCCGGTGGTGACGTATGTGATTCAATTGGACGACGCGGCGAAACCTTTGTTTATCAGTCAACAAATCAACGAGCTGGTGGGTTTCACGGCGGAAGAATGGCTGAGCCATCCCAACATGTGGCAAGAACGCGTGCATCCCGACGACCGCGCGTCGGTCGAGAAACAGATGAGCCAGCTGCAAGTGAACGGTCCGCCGCTGGATGTCGAGTATCGCATGTTGGCGCGCGATGGACACACGGTTTGGGTGCAGGGCCGCGCGCGCTTGGTGCGTTTGGGGCAAACGATGGTTTTGCATGGCATTTGGTTGGATGTGACGGCGCGCAAAGAATTTGAAGCGCAGCTGGCGCATCAAAACCGCGAAATCAAATTTCTCTTTCGTTTGACGACGGCGATGAATCGCGGCGAATCGTTAGGGGTCATTTTTCAAGCCGCGCTCGATTCCCTCGTCGAGATGCTCGGCGTGCAGCACGCTTCCATTTTGTTGTACGACGAGCAAGGCGTCATGCGGTTTGTGGCGTGGCACGCGCTGTCGGACGCATATCGCGCGCGGGCGGAAGGACATTCGCCGTGGACGCGCGATACAAAAAATCCGGCGCCGCTTTTGGTTCCCGATGTCTTGGCGGAAGCTTTGTTGGGCGGATTGCGGCCCATCATTTTGCGCGAAGGGATTCAGGCGCTCGGTTTTATTCCGCTTTTGCAAGATGAAACGCTGCTCGGCAAGTTCATGTTGTATTACGACGAGGTACATGAATTCACGCCGGAGCAAGTGCAATTGGCGCGCGCCATCGCTAATCAGACGGCAGTCGCCATCACCCGTACGCAAGAACGGCAGGCGCTGGAAGCCGCCAAGCGCGAGATGGAAGCGATTTTTCGCGCGGTGCCCGATATTTATTTTCGGCTCGACGCGGACGGCGTTATTTTGGATTGTCAGGCGGGCGCGCGCAACGACTTTTTTGGAATGCCGCGCGACTTGGTGGGACGCCGCATCCAGCACGTCGCGCCGCAGCGGATTGCGGCTCAATTGCAAGAAGCGCTGCGGCAATGCCAAGCTAGTCAATCCGCCGTCACCATCGAATATCAATTGCCATGGCCGCAGAAAGAGCAAACGTTTGAAGCGCGTTTTCTGCCCATTGACGCGACGCAGTGCATCATCATTATCCGCGATATTACGGCGCGGCGCGTTTCCGAAGAGCTCAATGTCGGCTTGATGAGTTTGGCGGAACAACTCAACAGCGCGCAAACGCGGGAACAGGCGGCGCTGATTGTCGCGCAAGCGACCGACCGTTTGTTGGATTGGGACGCGTTTTGGTTTATCCAATACACTCCCGAAGAAACGCAAGCGTACCAGACGGTTCTGGCGTTTGATGTGCGGGACGGCATTCGGATGCGGCTGCAAAATAATACGACGCCGGCATTTCTGCCTTTTATCGAACGCGCCGTGCGCGAAAAAGATATTTTGTTATTGAGCCAAGAACCGGAAAGCGACGCGCTGTCCGATTTGTCGCTTGAGCAGTTGGGGGACCCGCCGGGCTCTTGGTTGTTTGTGCAGGTGCGCTATCACATTCGTCCGCTGGGCGTTTTGGCGCTCGAAAGCCGCGCGGCGAACGCGTATTCGCAGGCGTCGCTCAAAGTTTTGCGGAGCATCGCCGACCAATTTGGGATGGTGTTTGCGCGGCTTCAGGTGCAGGATGATTTGCGCGCGAAAAATGTGGAATTGGAACAGGCGTATGACAAGACAATCGAGGGCTGGGCGCGCGCGTTGGAATTGCGCGATACCGAAACGCATGGCCACGCGCGGCGCGTAGTGGATTTGACCATCGCGATTGCGCGCCAGCTCGGCGTCCCGGAAGATGAAATCAAACACATTCGCCGCGGCGCGCTGCTGCATGACATTGGCAAAGTCGGCATCCCCGACCAGATTCTGTTAAATCCCAAACCGCTGACGGATCAAGAGTGGCAGGTGATGCGAATGCATCCCGTTTACGCGCACGAAATGCTCAAAGATATTTCATATCTGGACGCCGCGCTCGCCATTCCGTACTGCCATCACGAATGGTGGAACGGTCAAGGGTATCCGCGCGGTTTGCAAGGCGAAGCGATTCCGCTCGCCGCGCGCATTTTCGCCGTCGTAGATGTGTGGGACGCGCTCTCTTCCAATCGCGCGTATCGCGCGCGTTGGGCGCCCGAGCAGGTGCGTGACTATATTGCGCGCCAGTCCGGCGCGCAATTTGACCCGCGCGTGGTCAAGGTCTTTATGGAATTGCTCGACGAACAAAATTTTGCCTAAATCACCGGCTTGGATTTTGGCGGTTATGTTTTGAATCTTGATTTTTTGTTTTTGGCGATGCCGCTTGCGGCATCAACGCTTCAATCAGATCCCCGACAATCAAACCCAGCGTCAAGCTGATTGTCAGCCACCACCAATCATTCCAAAAGAGCGAAACGCCCCAGCCGATAAAAACGGTCATGGCAAAGCCAATGACCGGCGGATTGAGTTGGCAAAAGGTTTTCATGGCGTTAAAAACAAAACCCCCGGTACGCGCTTGCATCCAAGCGGTACAGGGGGCTTTATCACCACACACTGCCGATACGGCGCAGCGCAAGTATTTAGGGCGCGGGCTTGTGGCAGTCCGCGCATTGCGCGTCGCGATAGTCTGCATGATTTTCCGGCGATTTGGGCGCGCCCAATGCGCCGGGCGTATGACATGCCGCGCACGCGCTGGCGGCATGGTCGGGCGGAATGGGCGGGATGCCGGAACTTGATTCGCCGCCGGAATTGCCGTCTTGCTTGGGCGGCATAGTTTCTTCGCCCGCTTTTTCAGGTTGATGGCACGTCACGCATTGCGCGTTCGTATAATTTTGGTCCTTGTGCGATTGCGGTATTTGAGCAAAGCTGGACGCGCCCGTGTCGTGACATCCTAAACATTCGGCGCGTCCGGCAAGCGTATGCGTAATGCTTGGGGGCTTGCCCGCTTGCGCGTCGTATCCTTCCGGCGGAATGGTCGGAACGTGACACGCCAAACACAGGTCGTTGGTGCGCCCCTCGTGCGAGGCAGGCATCGGGCGAACCTTGCTGTCGAGACCGTGACAAATCTGACAATCTGGATTGCCGCCGATGGGATGCGGAACTTGGGCGGGCGGCGCGTTCGGGTCGGCTGGCGGTTTGACCGCCGCTTGCAAAACTTGGGCGAGCGCGGGCGCGTCAAATCCGGCAAATTCCCATTTCGTACCGTGACACGCGCTGTTGGAACAGAACGAAGTATTGTCGCTGCCGCCCGCGTTGCGCGTATCGTGACACTCTTGGCATGTCGCGTCAAACTTGGTGCGATGCTGTAAAAGCCACGTCGTCGTTTTATGCGAATCCGGTTCGTTGGCTTGTTCCAGCACAAGCGCCGTATTGGCTTGCGCGCCTTGACTGATGGATGGAATGGTGTGGCACACATTACATTCCAGCCGAATCGCTTCTTTGCGGTCCGGCGTAAAGTGTTTGCCGTCGTGACAACGGAAACAGCCCGCCCATTCTTTATGCCCAAGATTATCGGGATGCGTCGTCCAATCGAGACCCTGCTCCGGGAAATGCAATTTCGGATACCACGTTTGCAATTCGCGGACAGCATTTTGGACCGCCGTCGGATTTTGTTGATAGAATTCGGGATAATTTTGTTGATAGTACGCTTCGACGCGCTGAATCGCCTGATTCGCCAAATTCAAATCCGAGCCGAACGATTGCGCCAAGACTTCGACGCCTTTGGCTTTGATATTGGGAATCGTCGGGTCAATTTGTTTGGTGGCGAGCAAATTATCCATCGCTTCGGCGGGCGTCAAAAAGGTGTGCGAAACGCGATTGTGGCAGTCAATGCAATCCATGCGCCGCTTGGGCAGCTGCGCGATTTGTTCCGGCGTCAAAGGATTTTCGAGGTCGGTGTAGGTTGTGGTCGTGCCGTCGGCATTGGTAACTTGCACCCACGGAATTTCTTGTTTGAGCTCTGCGCTGTCGGTGTAAATAAAATCAATCGGGTTTTCGATGTGCCAATGGATGCCGCGCCCCAATCCTTCGCGTTCCGTGCCGCCGCCGATTTTCATCACCTGCGTTGTGCTTTGCAAAGTATTGTCCGGGTCGGCTTGATAATCTTTGGTGGAAACGACCTTGTCCCACGAAAATTTTTCGGGCCAATGACATTTCTCGCACGATTCGCGCGCGGGCTGCAAGCCCTTGGCGTACAACGGAAATTCGTACTGCCCGGTCAAGTACGACCACACAAATTGCGCGTCATTCGCTTTGCGCGTGAACTTGATGCCGAACGAAGTGCGTCCGATATGACACTCGACACATTCCACGCGCGCGTGCGGCGAACGCAAATACGATTCATAGTG
>JAJVIA010000074.1:6997-10070 GCA_022072245.1 Anaerolineae bacterium | reverse complement strand
AGTACGACCACACAAATTGCGCGTCATTCGCTTTGCGCGTGAACTTGATGCCGAACGAAGTGCGTCCGATATGACACTCGACACATTCCACGCGCGCGTGCGGCGAACGCAAATACGATTCATAGTGTGGCGGCATGGTGTGACAGGTCGTGCCGCAAAAGTACGACGAATTGGTATAGTCCCACGCATACAATCCGCCGCTAAATAGCAATAGCAAAACAAACGCGCCGCCAAGCATCAAAAACCAGGTGCGCGGGCGCACGCTGCGAATACGCTGCCAGATTTTTTTAAACCATTGCATCCGATGCCTCCACGTTTTAGCGCGAGTTTTTCACTACTGCATCATGGTTGTTTATGACAATCCGCGCACGTTGAATCCAGGCGGCCCTCGTGGTCCGGCGGATTTTTGGGCGCGCCGCCGACGCCGCTAATGTGACACACCTGACACACGGCGCGCCCTGCATGGTCGGCGGGCAGCGCGCTGGCGTTCATGCTGCCGCTCGCCGTCGGCGTACCTTGCGGCGCGGGCGTCAAAGTGGGTTTGCCCGGTTCGAGCGTAGCGGTTGGCGGCGCGGGCGTCGGCGTTGGAGGTACGCGCGTGGCGGTGGGCGTAAAGGTGCGCGGCACAAAGACCTGCTGTTTGTCCGAGACCGGCGGCACAACGCTGAGGGCGGTGGTTTCCGCCGTAACGAACAAGTACAATCCGAACATGAGCGCGACGCCGATGGCAAAAGCAAAAGGCAAAAAACGGCGGCGGCGGCGACGTTGAATTTCGAGCGGCGCTTGATGACTCGCTTTGCCCTGTTCGATTAATTCAAGTTCGAGCGCGTGTTCCGTTTGCATCTCGTGGCGCGACATTTTGCCCGTGAACATGGACTTGTTGAACGTTTTAAGATGAACATTGTAAAAATGCCACACCAGAATCGCCAAGATGGCGAGCAGCGCTTCGCCGCCGTGCGCGGCTTTGGCGACGGGAATCCATTCGCCCGGCAAAAATTTGGTCGCCAAAATCGGATTCCACAAAATGAAACCCGTGAGCGCCATGATGAGCGTGCCCCACACTAGCGCCCAGTATTCAAATTTTTCGCCCCACGAATAACGGTCGTATTTCGGCTCGGCGCGCCGCAAGCCGAGATTGAAAAAGAATTGATTGAACGCGTCGAACGCGTCTTGCAGACGCGGAAAAATTGTCCAGCGCGCGCGTTCCACATAAATTTTATGTCCGACCATGATAAATTCCGCAATCGAGACAATAACCAAAATAATTGCGGAAAAGCGATGGAGGACGCGCACGTTTTCGATGCCGCCCATCCACACAATCAAAGTTTCCGCCCATGCCTCGCCCGCGAATTTTTGCGGCAAACCGGTGAGGGTGAGGAGCGTGAACGAAAGAATGAGTAAAAGGTGCTGCGCGCGTTGAATGCTGTTAAAGCGGCTATACTCTTGCGCCGGCGTGGGCGCGTTCGTTTCCGTTTGAGCGGCCATGAGCTAACCCTCATCCTTTTGAATTGCAGGCGTCTTGGCTGCCGCAAGACGCTGCCGCACGCGCCGATACACATCGCTGGCGATAAAAATCAACAACGCGCCAATGGTCAGGGGAATGAGAATCCAATAAAACAGATTCACATAATAGACGAGCGGATATTTGTCGGGACTCGCTTCGTAGTGGCTCATCCACGCGGCGGTAAAGGATGCGGTCGTCGCGTCGGGATGACAACGCTGACAGGTGACGAGCAAATTTTCTTGGGTCGCCACCATAGACGCCGGGTCCGAGACGCTTTTGATATTGTGGACGCCGTGACAATCGTAACAGACCGGTTTATTGGTTGCCTGGTCGGGATGCTGCTTGGCAAAGAGTTCGACGGTTGTGCCGTGAAAATCTGAAATGTAGGTGTTTAATACGTTTGTCGAAATAGCGTATTTCGACATGATGTTTTGGTCGGTATGACAATCCGCGCACAGTTCCGGCGATTGGAGCCGAAAACTTGCGGTGGTCGGATTGCTGATGCGGTGCGCGCTGTGGCAATCCGTACACGTCGGCACATCGGGATTGTTGTCGTTGAATAACGCTTCGCCGTGAACGCTTTGGATATACGCGTCGCTGATGGCGCTGTGACATTGCGCGCAGGTTTGCGGAATACGCGTGCGCGGCGTCGTCGGGTCGGTTACGGCGTGCGCGGTGTGACAATCGGTGCAGACGGCGGCGTTGCGATTGCCGCCGGCGAGCGCCACCTGGTGCATACTGTCGAGCGTCTGGCGATAATTGTCCGCGTGACATCCTTCGCACGCCCGATAATTTTGTAACGTCACGTCGCGGCGGTCGGTATAATTGGCGGGCGGATGCGGATAGCCGGAAATGTCGGTATGACATTGCACACACTGCACCTTGAGCGTGCCGTGAATGGACGCGTGATAATTTTCGGCGTCCACGTACAGCGAAAGCGGTTCGCCGCTGGGCAAGGTCATCGCCAGGTCGGGATTGGTATGGCAGCTCAAACATTCTTGGTCGCTCAGGGGACCTTGCGCTTGCACGCCGAGAGCGAAACCCATAAACGCGCTCACTGCAATCAATAACGCGCCGAACGGCAGCAACCGCCGCGCGGCGCGCTTGGCTACAGTTATTTGTTCACACAATCCGGTCATAGACAAATGTCTCCCCACCCAGTTTCAAAATGAACCAGCGCGTCTCTTTTGGCATAGGACGATTCCTGCGCGAACGCTGCACAATTGCGTTTAGAGTGTAGGGGGAACGAGTCCTATTAAAATAGGAAATTAGTCAAAAGTAGGTGAGAAATTGCGGCACGCGCCGCCCCCAACGTTTGGCGGCGGCGCGTGCCGCGAAATTTTTGTTGCAAAGCTCTGCTGCAAAATTTTGCCGCAAAATTTTGCGACAAATTACACCAAAAAATGACGCTTTTTTGACTTGGACCCGATAGGGTACAATCGAATTTGTGTCTGAAGGGGGACACATTCCAAAGCGGATTCCATCATTCGCTGCGGTTTCCCCATGAGGGGGTCATGCGTTGCGCGCGCTGCGCGTGACGCGGCGTGGTTTGCCTGGCGCGTCGTCCAT
>JAJVIA010000074.1:5200-6897 GCA_022072245.1 Anaerolineae bacterium | reverse complement strand
AATTT
Organism: Anaerolineae bacterium; assembly: GCA_022072245.1. GTDB lineage: Bacteria > Chloroflexota > Anaerolineae > UBA4142 > SHND01 > SHND01. The sequence continues at coordinate 6,892 of JAJVIA010000074.1, read as the reverse complement.
GTGTCTGAAGGGGGACACATTCCAAAGCGGATTCCATCATTCGCTGCGGTTTCCCCATGAGGGGGTCATGCGTTGCGCGCGCTGCGCGTGACGCGGCGTGGTTTGCCTGGCGCGTCGTCCATGAAAACGGCGGCGGCGCCTTGGTCACGCGGTTCATAATTTTGCTTGACGTGAACGCGTGACGCGTATTTTGTGCCGCGGAAAGGGGTGAAGGGTACAGCTCTTTGACCCGAGGACAGAGAGCATAGAGCGGTTTAGAAACCTCACATGTCAAATTGGAGGCAAACCAATGTCTAGTTGGAAAATTGTCGCGATTGCCGCGAGCGTCATTGCCGTTCTCACCATTGCGCTTGCGGTTATCTCGTTCTCCCCTGCCGCAACGGCAGTCGCTGCGCCCCCGGCGCAAGAACCGACGCCCGCGCCACCCAGCGCCGTCGTCCATATCGTTCCGGTCCCCATGAATCGCAATGACCCGAACGCTATCACAGGCACTCTGAAAATCATCACCGATACCCAAGTCGGCGAATCGAATGTTACAATCGCGATGGGCGCGAGCGGCTTGCCGAACGTTCCCGTCAACGTCCCCGTGCGCGTCGAGTGCCGCGCCGAAGACGTCGCATACACCGGGCCCATGACGCCGACGTGGACGCTGTTCAAACCGACCGAATCCCAAGCCGCGTTCAAGGACCCCAAAGCGAACTTGACCGAATTCACGCCCGATGTTTCGGGCGCGTATGCGGTTTCGTGCGCGTTGCCCGGCCGCGGCGAAGCGGGCGGCGTACATATCTATGCTGGCGCGTACATCGGCAATAATGCCGAAACGTGCAAGACCTGTCATCCGCGCCAAGTGGAAGATTGGGTCAAGACCGGACACGGCAATGCGTTGCAATCCAACATTGATAACACACATTCACCCGACGCCAGCACGCACTTTAACGAAAGCTGCGCGGCGTGTCATACCACCGGTTTCTTTGCGCCGCCGGTCGGCGCAGGTTCAAATGGTTTCAAAGATGCCGCCGTTCAATCCAAGTGGCAGTTCCCAACCTATGAACAAATCAACGCGGCAGGCAAAGGCGGCAAAAGTAATTGGGACGCGATGCCCGCCGCAGTCAAAGCGATGGCGAATGTGGGCTGCGAACAATGTCATGGGCCCGCCGCCGACCATGTGAACAAGGGCTTGCCCATCATGGCGTCGAGTCAGAATGAAGGCACGTGCAATATGTGTCACAATTCGGGCAACGTCAACGACAAGGGCGAAGAACTCAAGAACGCCGGCCACTCGGACGCGAGCTCGGCTGCTTTCAATACCCCGGTGGGTTGGGGCGAACAACAATGCGTGCGCTGTCATTCCGGCGACGGCTTTGTGTCGTTCCTCGCCAATCCGACGAATCCGGGCGCATGGAAAAATAACAAACAGACTATCGTTTGCGCGACGTGTCACGACCCGCATAACGGCGAAAACGCGTGGCAGCTTCGCATCGTAGATAAACCGGTCGAAATACCGTTTGAAGTAAAACAAAACGTCGGGCTTTCGGCAACCTGTTATACCTGTCACAACGCGCGCACCGATCCGGCGAACGCAGTCAAGAGCTCGTTCCCGCATTACAGCTCGGTGGCTGAATTCATCAGCAACACCGGCGGCGTGACGTACGGTCAAAAGGTTGCGAATTCGCCGCACGGCGATCTCGTCGG
>JAJVIA010000074.1:2251-5100 GCA_022072245.1 Anaerolineae bacterium | reverse complement strand
CAAGCCATTCACAATTTCAAACGCGCGGTTCAACTCTTGCAGCTCTCGTACAAAGACCTCACGGGCCAAGATGTGCCGGGCGCGACGCTGATTACGAAATAAACAGCGCGGCGCTTTTGCGTTGAACGGCAAACGAAAATAAGGAATGGATACGACGGACGCGTTCCCGAAACGGAGCGCGTCCGTTCTCGTGTACGCCAAGGATTCATAAAAAATTTTTTCGCTTGCGATTGCGAACCGCCTTGGCGAAGCAATCCCCTGCGCGTGGGTTTAGAAAGTTGTAAATTTACGAACCCTAAATGTCCCGCGCGAGACAGGGCATCTGTCATAACTTGGGCGCTCTCAAGCGATTTTGACCGCGCTTGGACATGATTCGGACTTGGCGTTATTACTCTAAAACCAGTCCCAAAACGGATGTGCCGTTTCGCATCCGAAATTTGCAAGGAGTGGCAAATGGCAAGCATTCTGCAAAATCCCCCCGCAAAACCCGCTGCGCGTTCATCCGGCTTTTCCATCAAATATATTCTCGGCAGCATTGTCTTGCTCGGCGTTATCGGTTTTGTTTTATTTAGCAGTTTTCAATCCAATGCGGTCTATTACTATACGCTCCCCGAACTGTACGCGCAACAGACGGAACTTGCCGGGCGCACCGTGCGCGTGAATGGTCCGCTGGACAAAGCGAGCATCGAGAACGACCAAAAGAATTTAGTTCTGAAATTTAATCTCGTCGAAGGCGGTCACGTTCTGCCCGTCGTCTATCGCGGCGTCGCGCCCGATACGATGAGCAGCGGCGAATCCGTCGTCGCCGAAGGCAAACTCGACGGCAACGGCGTCTTTCAAGCCGATTCCATTTTGGTCAAGTGTCCCAGCAAGTACGAAAAAAGCGCGGAACAATAGGAACGAATGTCAATCGAGGTTCATAGGGCAATTTTCAAATTTGCTCTATCTTTTTCAGGGAGCCGAGGATGGCACTCTTACAAATAGCCGAAGTAGGCAATCTTACGCTAGTCTTGGGAATGGTCATTTCGTTGTATGTCATTTTCGCCGCCATTTTTTCCCAACTCAAACGCCGGCCCGAATTTCTCGCTAGCGCCAAGCATGGCGTCTTTGTCGTTGCAGGTTTGACCACGCTCGCGGTCGTCATTCTCGAATGGGCGTTGCTGACGCATCAATTCCGTTTTGAATATGTCGCCAATCATGTCAGCCGCAATCAACCTGCGTTTTACACCGTGTCCGCGCTCTGGGGCGGCCAAGAAGGTTCGCTCTTGTTTTGGGTGTGGCTGCTCGGCTTGTTTGGCGCGGCGGTTTTAATCCAACAAGCGAATCAGCGCAAACATCTGGTCCCCTGGGTGATTGCTTTTATGGCGTTCACGCAGACCTTCTTTTTTGCGCTGTTGGTCTTTATCTCTAGCCCATTCGTTTTACTGCCGCAAACGCCGGCGGACGGCGTGGGTTTGAATCCGCTGCTCCAAGACCCCGGCATGTTTATTCATCCCGTCACGCAATATCTGGGTTATGTCGGATTCACCGTGCCGTTTGCCTTTGCGCTCGCCGCGCTCGTCACGGGCGATTTGAGCTATGATTGGATTCGCACCACGCGGCGGTGGGCTTTGTTTGCGTGGCTGTTTCTCTCGCTCGGACTTTTGTTTGGGATGCGCTGGGCATACGTCGAACTCGGCTGGGGTGGCTATTGGGGTTGGGACCCGGTAGAGAACGCGGCGTTGATTCCATGGCTTACCGGCACGGCTTATTTACACAGCGTCATGATCCAAGAAAAACGCGGCATGTTAAAAGTGTGGAATCTCGTCCTCATCATGCTCACGTTCTTGCTGTGTATTTTGGGTACGTTCATTACGCGCAGCGGCGTGATTCAATCGGTGCACGCGTTCGGCGTGAGTTCGATGGGTCCCTTGTTCCTCGCGTACATCGCGGCGGTCTTGGTGGTCTTTGCGTACCTGATGTATCTCCGCATGGACAAGCTCAAAGAAGAAAACCGTCTCGATTCGTTCGTATCGCGCGAAGCCACGTTCCTGTTGAACAATTTGATTTTGCTCGGCGCGGCGGTCGCCACATTGTGGGGCACCATCTTTCCGATGTTGAGCGAAATTTTTGTGGGGAAACAAATCACCGTCGCCGCGCCGTTTTTCAATCAAATTAACGGGCCCATCTTTTTGGCGTTGATTGTATTGATGGGCGTTTGCACGCTCATCGGTTGGCGGCGCGCGTCGCCCGCGCATCTCAAACGCAATTTCATGCCGCCGCTGCTGGTTGCGGTTGTCACAACGGTTCTTTTTGTGGCGTTGGGCGTGCGCGACCCGTATGGCTTGGTCGCGTTCGCCGCGGCGACGTTCGTTTTGGGGACCGTGTTGTTGGAATTTTATCGCGGGATTCGCGCGCGGATGCGTATGTACCGCGAAAATGCCGTCGTCGCGCCGGTGCAGTTGGTGAATAAAAATCGGCGGCGTTACGGCGGTTATATCGTACATATCGGCGTCATTCTCGCCGTCATCGGCATTGTCGGTTCCACCTTTTTTCAAACCGAGCTGCAAAAGAATGTCATGCCGGGCGAAGCGGTCACGCTGGGGCAATACACGCTGCAATTTGAAAAATTGAAAATGACCCAAGAAAACAACGCGCAAGTGATTGCCGCCGATTTGGGTGTGTTCGAGAACGGCGCGCAAGTGGATACGCTTCGTCCGCTCAAGGCGTATTATCCCGCCGCCGACCAGATGACGACCGAAGTCGCGGTGCGAACTACGTTGCGCGAAGATTTGTACGTGATTCTCGCCGGTTGGAATGACGACGGCAGCGCGACGTTGAAAATCATTATCAATCCGCTCGTCGTGTGG
>JAJVIA010000074.1:0-2151 GCA_022072245.1 Anaerolineae bacterium | reverse complement strand
CTCATAAATCCCGCGCGCTATCGCGACGCGAACGAACGCGCGGCGCCGAGACATTACGATGATTTGTATAGCGCGCGTGAAAATGCGTTCGAGGCGCTGCGCGATTTGCAATTTGAATACGCGACCGGAAAACTTTCGACGGCGGATTATGAACAATTGCAGGCGCGCTATCAAGTTCAGGCGGCGGACATTATGCGACAAATTGACGCGCTGGAACCGGATGGCGCGCGCGCGAACGTGCCGCGCGCTTGCCCGCGCTGTCACGCCGCTCTGAGCGCCCAAGATAAATTTTGCGTCAAGTGTGGAGCGAAATTATGAATTCGGTTTTGGCTTGGCAGCGCGAGGAAACGGCGGATGCCGCCGCGCAAGTCGTGTATTGGCGTTTGCTCGACGACCGCGCGCTGGCGAAAATTTTGCGCGGGTTGATTCCATGCAGTCTGGCGCTCATCGCCGGCGCGTTATTCATGGCTCTATTTTACGCGCCGCGCGAGGCGACGATGGGCGACGCGCAGCGCATCTTTTATTTTCACGTGCCGAGCGCGTGGATTGGTTTTTTGTCGTTCTTGATTGTATTTGTGGCGAGCGTTTTATTTTTAATCAAACGCGAACGCAAATGGGACGCGCTCGCGCTGTCCGCCGCCGAAATCGGCGTGGTCTTTACGACGCTCGTCTTGTTGACGGGTCCGGTGTGGGCTAAAGCCGCGTGGGGTACGTATTGGGTGTGGGACGCGCGCTTGACGACGACGCTGGTGTTATGGCTCATCTATGTCGGCTATCTGATGCTGCGCGCGGGCGCGGACGATATGAAACGCGCGCGCATCGCGGCGGTGTTGGGCATCATCGGTTTTCTCGACGTGCCGATTATTTATCTTTCGGTGACGTGGTGGCGCACGATGCATCCGGCGCTGGTGGTCAGCGAAGCGGGCGGCTTGGATCCGGCCATGCGGACGACGTTAATGGTCGCGCTGTTATCGTTCACGGTATTGTTCGGGTGGATGCTCGCTTTGCGCGTGCGGCTGGAACAGAAACGCGATGCGTTGGCTTGGCGGCGCGCCCAAGAAGAGGATTGAGATGGAAAGCTTGATGATTGCCTATGCCATTATCGCCGTCGTGTTGGTCGGCTATATTGGCGTCATCGTCGTTCGCACGCGCCGCCTCGAGCGCGCGCGGCAAGCGGAATAGCTGTAGCGCCAAGCGCCCGGTTTGCCGCGTCCGCCCAAATTTTTGCATAAAATACGCGTACAAGAATTGACGCCGATTCTTGCGAGAACGCATCGCCAAGATACGTTCTAACGCGTCCCGCGACGAGACCGGTTTAGGAGCAGAGCATATGGACAGCGCCCCACAAAATCTCGACGTCCAAGAATTGGCGCAACAGCTTTGCGTCAAAGCGCTCGAGTTGTCCGACCTCGATGTGATGTTGGAGGATTATCAGCGCGAGCGCGCGCAGTTGATTCAAGAAATCAACAAACTCAAAGCGTTGTTATGGGAACATGCCGGCGACGCGCAGTCCTTGGCGCGTTTGGGGATTACGGATGCGTCGCTGCTGTCGCCGCCAGCCGGGAATCTGTGAATCCGTTTTGACGGGAGTACGTTATGCCAAGATTTTCGCGTTTGACGATCGGCTTGGGCGTTTTGCTGTTGGCGTTATGGTTTGGCTTTGGCGCCGCAGCCGCGCAGCAACCCGCGCCGAATGTGGACGACCAAGTGTTGCGTATCGCCAAAGATTTGTACTGTCCCGTTTGTACCGGCGTGCCGTTGGATGTGTGCGACACGCAAGCGTGCGTGCAGTGGCGCGCGTTGATTCGTGAAAAATTGTTGGCGGGCGAAGACGAGGCGCAGATTCGGGCGTACTTTATCGCGCAGTATGGCGAACGCGTTCTCGGCGCGCCGCCGCCGGAAGGATTCAATTTGAGCGCGTACCTTTTGCCGTTCGGCGCGTTATTGCTGGGCGCGGCGCTGGTTTTTTTCACTGCGCGCGGCTGGCTCAAACACGCGCAAAGCGCCGAGAATGGCTCTGCGCCCGCGCCGCGCGTTTCCGCCGAATATGCCGAACGCATTGCGCGCGAATTAAAGGCGCGCGAATAAAACCCAAGCGTCCGGCGGCGCGCTCGGTGTATTGAGTGTGGCGGCGTCCGGGCTTGATTTTTT
>JAJVIA010000118.1:18654-24402 GCA_022072245.1 Anaerolineae bacterium | reverse complement strand
CTCCTTTGTTTTTTATTGAACAAGCAGCGCTTGAAAATCAACTGGCGCTGTACGGCTGATTGTTTTCTGCCGTGCGTTGGAACTCGTGGCTCATGTCCGCCCCACAAGCCACAACAACAGCCATGCCAGCGCAGAGGTGACAAGACCTGCCAACGCGAACAAGACGGGGTCGTTGAGCGTCCGCCTGCGCCAAACAACATAAACAAGTCCGACGAGCCCCAGGACCAGAGCAATGAAAAGTGTGATAGGGAGCGCCATCCCGCCAAGAATTGCAACCGGTATCAATATCTCGATGCTTCTTCGATCGACATACCTCGACACGAAAGCGAATAGAAAAAAAAGCGAACACACGCTGAGCGCGAGAATAGGCAGTGGTAACAAGAGCGCGTACGCAATGCGGCGCTGACGCCTTCGTTCTGGCAATGAATGCGCGACCGGTTCACCTGATGGTGTATTATTCATTTTGACCTCCTCCAATATTTGTTGTGATTGAACCACGCGCCAACCGCCAATTCTAGACCGCGCGCCGCTAAAAACCGCCAATCTTTTTCTACTTGTCGGCATTCACTTTCCCACTGCAAAATTCGGCACGGAAATCTGCTTGTCGCACGCCGTCGGCGGCAGCGCATAAATCACAAACGCGTCATTTTGATACACCTGCTCGAACGCGCGCGTGTGCGGTTTTTCGCTGACCAAATAACTTGCGTTGTAACGACACGCCGCACGCACGATGGCATCATCTGACAAGCCATAAAACGCGTCGCGCGTGACTGCACGATTGTGCTGCGGATTGCCGTTCATGTTTTCCAACGCGCCCGGCGCAAGCGTATCAAAACGTTCTTGAAAGGTTGCCGTATGCGACGGCGCCAGCGCGACTTCGGGCAGTTCCGTAATCGTCACTACCGCCGCGCGTTCCGAAAACACGCGCCAATCGCTTGCGTGAAACGACCACAGCTGCGGCGGCGTGATAAATATTGCATCGCGCGGGGTATTGATGCGCGCCCACGCTTGCGCGTCGTGCCACGCCGATTGTTCCGCATACACCTGAATTCCCGGCGCATCGAGCTGGAGTGCGGCGCCCACCTGCGTCGCCAACAGCAGCGTACCCAAACACAACGCGCCGATGGCAGCCCAACGACTCGCGGTGGGACGAATATACCGGTCCATTGCCCACGCCAACAGCGGCGCAAAGAGGAACGGCAGCGCGCAGGCGATTCCCACCGCAAGCGGCGAATGAATTCTGTCGCGGCGCGTTTGCCACGCCTCGGCAAGATAGTACGCGAAATAGAGCAGCGCAAACAACACGGCGAAAACACTCGCGCGCACGAGCTGCGCCTGAATCAAAATGTTGATGGGCAGCCACTGCACGGCGGCACAATGCGCAATCACAATCAACAGAATTGCCAGCATAAAATTCAACACGGTACGCGCATAGGGCGTCGGCGGCGCAAATTTGTATGCAACGCCAAACAGCAAAAAACTGCTAATGCCGCTTGCGGTAAGAAATCCGAGAAACGGAAACGAGCCAAAAAAATAGATACTGTTGTACACGCCGTAGGTTGTCAGCGCGAACCATTCCGGACGGATTTCCAAGTCCGACGATGTATTGCTCAATTTCCACAACAACACCGGCGACGCGGCGACAAGAAACGCCGGAATGCTTGCCGCAATTTTTTGCCAACCGAAGGTCCGCCACGCTCGCGCACTGTCAAACAAAAACATTGCCAGCACAAAATTTGCGCTCAACGCGTGCAAATTGTAGGTCAGCCCCAGCAGCGCAAACGCCCAGACCGCGCGGCGTTTGAGATACAGCGTCATGGACAACAGCAGCAGCGGCAGGACGAACGTGCGATTCAGCAAACTAAACTCGAATAACGTCCAACCGCCCAACGCCGCATGAGGCAGCGCGAACAGCGCCACGCTCAGGACCGCCGCGAGCCGATTTTTGAACAGCGTTTCGCTCAGCGCCCAAATGCCCCAAAATGCAAAATACGTCGCGGCAGTGTGCGCGGCAAACATCACGGGCTCCAGCACGCCCAGTCGGTAAAATGGAATAAACCAGAGCCAAAAATACGAAAAATGCTGCCACCGCAATTCCATGAACGCGTCGCCCGGATAGAGAGTCGGGTCGGCAAATTTTTTCATAAAGGGCAAATAGATGCTTTGGTCATAAATCCCAAAACTATAGCCCCATCCCACCAACACCAACAGTGTCGCCACGCCGAACAAGATGTGACGCGCCAACCCCGCATTAATCTTGACCTCACGCCGCGTGACGACGCGCGGCAGAACAATCCAATTCCGGAGCAGTGCATCCGATTCGATTCGTTCCGTGGGTGAGCTAGACATGGCTTGATTCTCCTGCGAACACTATCTCGCAGTGGAAACGCCAATTCAAGTTCACCGCCTGCCAGAAAACGCCAAGCTCGTCGTTCGAAAGAAAAACCGACGCAATCTGAAAAGATTGCGTCGGTTTTGTTCTTATAGCCCCGTCACGCGCATTTCTTTGGGATATTCCACCGTTACGCCAAAATCAATCTGCGCCTTGTCGCCTTGTTTGATTTCGACCTGCCACGTCAATTCGCCCTGTTCATTTTGTTCCGCCGGTTTAGGATTTGCTTCGCGCAATTTGACTTTGATGTCGGCGTGCTGCGACACCGGAATCTGGTCCAACACGCTCACGCGCGCGCTGTCGAGCGATGGGTTTTCGATGACGATGCGATACGCTAACGCCGCGCCCGCCGTATTGCCCATCAAGCCGGTCTTGTTGACTTCGCGCTGCGTCTCTTGCCGCGTCACATGCAAACGCGGTTCCGCGCCGAGAAACAATTCCACTTCTTGATTTGGCGCAATCGTTTCCAGCGCGCGCGCGCCGACAAAATCTTGCGCGTGATACAGCGATACGTCGCCGGGCAGCATCAGAAATTCGGACGCGTTTTTGAATTTCGCGCGCACGAACGCGTGCGCGGCGGCTTTGGGCGCGCAAAAATAATCGAGCGCGGCGTCGAATTGCAAACGCGCAATGTGGACTTGGCGCGGTTGATTGTCAGAGAGAATCGCGCGCGGCGCATTGATTTTATACGTCACGCTGGGCCCGCCGCTTTCGACTTGGGCGAGGTCGTACGCCATTTGCGGCGCGGGCGCGGCGGTCAGCATCATCATTTCGGCGGGCGCGGCAGCCAGTTGCGGTCCGCCGCGCGCTTTGAGCGCGCGCGGCTGCGGCGGATGATACATGTCAATGCGCCACGGCGGCAGTTCCGGTTTGTCAATGCCGGTGGCGAGCGTCGCCGTCGAAAGCGTCAGCGTGTACGGCGCGTTCCAATCTTCGCCCGTCGCTTGTTTGACCTGCGCGAGATAGTCCCATTCGAGCCGATTGTTTTCGAGCCGCGCGTCGTACGCCGCCTCCCAACTCGCGCCGTACGCGGTATAAGTCAACACGATGGTCGCCGCGCCCGCGTCCGTCGCTTCGATTTGGAGCTGCGCGTCGTACACTTGGCGTCGCGCGCCGCTCTGATATTTTTCCGCTTCTTGGCGCGCCGCATCAATCTGTTTTTGCAATTCACGGCGGCGCACGTTCAAATCGCGCAGCGCGTTGGAGGCGGCTTCGTACAAAGCGCTCAAATAATCGAGCGTATTGGTCAAACCATCGAGCGCAAGTTTGCCGCGCGCGATGCTGCGCGCGAAATCAGCGCCGCCCTGTTCGCCGATATTTTTTACGACGTTCAAACGCGCTTGCCATGCTTCGGCTTCGTCGGCGTAAATTTTGTCCTGGTCGAGCAGCGCCTGCAATTTGGCTTGCGCGGCTTGGGCGTCGCCCGGCGGAACGGCGTCGAGAAAACGCTGTTGCAGCTCTACGCCGCCGAGCCGCGCCGCGCCGCTGCCGCTGACACGCAAGGAATCTTCTGCCAGCGTGTGCGGCAGATTGGCGATGGTAATGGTGTGCGCGCCGGGCGCAAGCGTGAGCGTTCCCGTGCGCGTCACGCGCGCGCGGTCAGGCAAAACCGTGACCGCCGTAATCGTCGTTTCAAGCGCAATCATATAGACTCCTCCAAAAATGTGTGACAAATTTGAAATTTGACGTACCGCTGCGGGCGCGGCGCAAGGCGGCGAATGGACAACTCGTCCGAAAAAGAAATTGTCCAAACAAATCTTTTGTGTTTCTGCAAGCCGTCTCCTGCTCATTCGTTCAGGATATGGCGGCAACGTTTCTTACGGAAAATGTTTCGCCGCGCGGGATATTTTACATCATCCCGCCAAGAATTGGAATGAAAATTTTCATACCCGACATAATGGCGCGATGCGCGTGTTTGGCGATAGGGCGTTGGCAAGGTCCGCCAAAATCTCAAGTATCTTGAGATGCTGTCGCCATGCGAGCCGCGCAACGCGGTTAAAACGCCTGAGGTTCGAGTCGAGTCGCGCCTCGATTTTTGACAAGTTTGCTTCTTCTCGCTACTATATGCAGCGCATATAGTTATGACGCCACTCTTTCCCCTGCTCGGTTTAATTCTGCGCGGCGACGCGTATGGCTATGAACTCAAACAAAGCATCGCGTCCGAGTTTGACCCGCATTGGCGCATTGATTTCGCGCAGCTCTATCGTTCGCTCGCTAAATTAGAAGCGCAAGGTTTCGTGCGTGCGCGCGCTGCCGCCGGCGATGGCGGTCCCGCGCGCAAAATCTATGCCGCCACCGCGCGCGGCAAACGCGCGTTTGAAGCGTGGCTCGCCGAACCAGCCGCCGCGCAGGCGGAATTTTGGGTCAAGGCGCGTTTGGCGGCGACGCTCGGATACGACGCCGACGCGTTGGTGCGCGCCGAGCAAGCGCGCGTGGAGCAAGAACACGCCGCGCGCCGCGCGCGTCACGCGGACGCGCGCGCGGACGGCGACGCGAGTCAATTGGCGCTGCGCGCGGCGGCGTTGCAGCGGGTCCAAGCCGAGAGCGACGCGCTCGCGTTGGCGCAAGTAATTTTTCAAGCGCCGTCGAAAAAAGCGCGCGCCGCGTTACCGTTGGCGCTGGTGGGCAGCGATGACCCGCTGCTCAAATATGCCGCGCAGGCGGCGCATTTGGCGCCGCAAGTGATGGGCAGTATGGCGGGGCTTGCCGCCCTGGCGGCGCAAGAGGCGGATATTGCGGGGACGCATCTGCGCGACGCGGAAGCGCACGAATACAATCTCGCGTTCGTACAGCGGCTGATTCCCGAAGAAGATATTTTGCTCGTCAATTTTGCGGTGCGCGAATACGGTTTGCTGGTCGCGCGCGGCAACCCGAAAAAAATTCACGGCGTGCGCGATTTGGCGCGGCGCAATCTGCGTATGTTGAATCGGCCGCGCGGCGCGGGCGCGCGCGTGTGGTTGTATCAACATGCGCGCGCGGCGCGTCTCGACCCGCAATCGCTGCGCGGCTGGGATCATGTCGCGGCGACTTATGATGCGCTGGCGACCGCGCTGGAACAAAATCTCGCGGACGCGGGCCCGGGTTTGCGCGTCACGGCGGAACAGCGAGACTTGGATTTTATTTCATTAGGCGAAGAACGTTTTGATTTAGCGATGCCGCGGCGAGTGTATGAATCTGCGCGCGCCGCCAAACTGTTCGACCAATTTGAATCAAGACCATTCCGCGCGTACGCGTCCGGCTTGCGCGGCTATGAGCTCTCGCGACTGGGACGCGTCGTCGGCGAAAGCAAATTTGGACGCGCGGCATCACGCTATGCCAAATCAAAATAGGGCGTGATAACGCGCGCGAGGAGAAAA
>JAJVIA010000118.1:9155-18554 GCA_022072245.1 Anaerolineae bacterium | reverse complement strand
CGCGTCCGGCTTGCGCGGCTATGAGCTCTCGCGACTGGGACGCGTCGTCGGCGAAAGCAAATTTGGACGCGCGGCATCACGCTATGCCAAATCAAAATAGGGCGTGATAACGCGCGCGAGGAGAAAACCATGAAGCGCTTTTCGTTGTTGTTAATTCTAGTTCTGGCGCTGGTCGCGGCGGTGGGCTGCGCTACGGCAACGCCAACCGCAGTTCCGCCAACAAACGCGCCTGCGCCGACAAACGCGCCTGCGCCGACAAACGCGCCTGCGCCGACGAATGCGCCCGCGCCGACGAATGCGCCCGCGCCCACCCAAGCCGCGTCCGGCTGTACGCTGCGGCTTTCGACGACGACAAGCACATACGATTCCGGTTTGTTGGACGCCATCTTGCCGGACTTTAAACAAAAATTCAACTGCGATGTGGATGTCGTTGCGGTTGGCACCGGGCAAGCGTTGGAAATCGGCAGCAAGGGCGATGCGGATGTAGTGCTGGTGCACGCGCGCAAGAGCGAAGACAAGTTTGTCGCGGACGGATTCGCCAAAGAGCGTTTTGACGTGATGTATAACGATTTTATTTTGGTGGGACCCAAAGACGATCCCGCCAAAGTAAAAAGCGCGACGACAGCCAAAGAAGCGTTCAAAATGATTGCCGATTCCGGCGCGTCGTTTGCGAGCCGCGGCGACAAGAGCGGCACCAATACCAAAGAGTTGAGCGTCTGGGCGAGCGCGGGCATCACGCCCACCAAAGAAATGAAATGGTACAACGCGCTGGGGCAAGGCATGGGCGAAACGCTGCTCACGTCGAACGAAGGCAACTTTTACACGCTCACCGACCGCGCCACGTGGCTCGCCATGACCGCCAAATTGCCGAACCTTGAAGTTGTGTTTGGCGGCAATACGATTGACCAGAACCCCGACAAGGCGCTTTACAATCCCTATGGCGTGATGGCGGTCAATCCCGACAAGTTTCCAAACGTGAACGCGGCGATGGCGGCGAATTTTGTCAAATGGCTTGTTTCGCCCGAAACGCAAAAAATGATCGGCGAATTCGGCAAAGATAAATTTGGCCAAGCGCTCTTTTATCCGAACGCCGCGCCATAAGCCAAATTTCGTCCGCACACAGGATTGTCCTGAAATTTTATTTTACGGATTCGCATTACGCAGCGCAGGGCAAATTTCTGCGCCAGAGTTCAGCGCCATTTGCCCTGCGTTTTCACGCAATTTTTTTGCGTGGTCGCGTAACATGCGTTACGGAGAAAAATATGCTCAGCGCACGCAATCAACTCAAAGGCGTCGTCAAGTCGGTCAAACTTGGCAACATCATGGCTGAAGTGGTGGTCCAAGTCGGCGACAATGAAATGGTTTCAGTCATTACGCGCGGCTCGGTGGAACGGATGGGTTTGAAAGAAGGGATGCCCATCACCGTCATTGTCAAAGCCACCGAAGTCATGCTGGCGACGGACACCTAGCGTAAATTTTGATTTGGCTTGGCGCGGCGGCGTTTGAATCAAGCCGAAGCGTCACGGCTTTGGAATTTGGCAAATGAATCGGTCAGGACATTTTGTCCTGACCGATTATTTAACAGCCCTGCCTTTGTCATAATGCGGACAAATTGAAAATTTCGCATACGTTTTGCTGTGGTGACAAAGGAATTATCGCATGAACGAATTTGTTACGGGTCTGGCGCAAGCGATTCAATTGATTTTGTCCGGCGACCCGGCGCTGTATGAAATTATCTGGTTGTCGCTCCAAGTCACCGGCATTGCGTTGGTTATTGCAATGCTGTTGGGGATTCCTTGCGGCGCCGCGCTCGGTTTGTACCGCGTGCGGACGCGCGGTTTCATTACCGTACTGTTGTACACGGGCATGGGTTTGCCGCCGGTCGTCGTCGGTTTGTTTGTATATCTGCTCTTGTCGCGCAGCGGGCCCCTCGGTTCGCTCGGTTGGTTATTCACGCCGAGCGCGATGGTGGCTGCCCAAGTCATTATCGCTTTTCCGCTGACAGCCGGTTTAACCATGACGGCGGTGCAAGGCGTGGACCCCGCGCTGCGAATTCAAGCGCGCGCATTGGGCGCGACGCAGCTGCAAGAGGTGTGGACCGTTTTAACCGAAGCGCGCATCGGCGTCATTGCCGCGATTGTGGCGGCGTTCGGTTCGATTATTTCCGAAGTCGGCGCGGTCATGCTCGTCGGCGGCAATATCGAAGGCAAGACGCGCGTCTTGACCACCGCGATTGTTTTGAATACGCGCACCGGCGATTTTGAGCTCGCCATCGCGCTCGGTTTGATTTTATTGGCTATCGCGTTTGGCATTAACGGCGCGATGTTGGTTTTGCAGCGTAACGCGGTAGATTAATGTCCAAGCCCCTCTATCAAATCCAAGCTTTGCAGCAAAAATATGGCCCGCGCACCGTGTTGGATGTGAACGCGCTGGAGGTGCGCGAAAATGAAATCCTCGCGCTCGTCGGGCCGAGCGGCGCGGGCAAATCTACGCTGCTGCGGCTGTTGAATTTTATTGAACCGCCCTCCGTCGGCACGCTCGTTTTCCGCGACCAAGACGTTTCGGCGGTCGCGCCGCTCGAATTGCGGCGCCAGGTGACGACGGTGTTTCAACGCCCCCTGCTGTTGCGCGGCACCGTCGTCGAAAATATCGCTTTCGGTTTGCGTTTGCGCGGCGCGCACGTCAACGCGAACGTGAGCGCGATGCTGGAACGCGTCGGCTTGGAAAAAATGGCGCACGCGCCCGCGCGCAAATTGTCCGGCGGCGAAATGCAGCGCGTCGCGCTCGCGCGCGCGTTGGTGATTGAACCGCGCGTGTTGCTGCTCGACGAACCGACGGCGAATCTCGATCCCTATAACGTGACGCTGATTGAAGAGATTGTGCGCGAACAAAATAAAACGCGCGGCGTCACCGTCGTCGTCGTCACGCACAATATCTTTCAAGCCAAACGGCTGGCGCAGCGCGTCGGTTTGTTGTTGAACGGACAATTGATTGAAATTGCCGACGCCGCCGCATTTTTCAACGCGCCGCAAGACCCCCGCACCGCCGCATTCGTGCGCGGCGAAATCGTGTACTAGCCAACTCTAAATTTTTTTTGTTGACGCCGCGCGCGCCGTGTGTTATATTACGCGTGCGCTCGTTCCCGCGCGGCGCCGCGATGGCGCCGGATGCCCTCGACGTGACTGCGCGCGCATGCCCACTCGTGCGCGCAAAGCAGCCGCGTTTGTCAACAGGTTGCGCTCACGCGCGCAACCTGCGCTTGCTTTTACTTGATGTTCGTTCCTCAGCTCTCAACGTTCTTATGACCGGTTGGCGACTCGCCCTGCTTTCTCTGATTGCGCTTGGCATCGGCGCGGTCGGCTTGTACCTGATTTTTGAACCCGCGCCGGCTGAACCGTTTGACGAGACGGCGCTCCGCGTCAGCGCGGTCACCGCGTCGTCCGCGTCCACCGGCATTGGCATCCTGGTTCCCCAAATGGCGCTCGCCGCGCAAGCGGTGGAACCGCGCAACGGCGCTAGTCCGGTCGTCGTCGCGTTGGCGCGCAAAACCAAAACGCCGCCGCGTCCCACCGACGCGCCGACGCTGCAACCCACCGCCCAACCGACGGCGGCGCCGAGCGAACCGCCAACGTCCGAACCGACGCTGCTGCCCACCGAACCGCTGCCCACCGCGATTCCGTACACGCTCACGCCCGCGCCCACCGAGCCGCCGCGTCCGACGCGCACGCCGCGCCCGACGCGCACGCCCGCGCCGACCCAAGACCCGAACATGCCGCCGCCGACGGACGCGCCGCCCACCGAAGCGCCGCCTTCCGGCGCCGCGCTCACCGCCGCCGTCGGCAGCTGCGGCGCCATCACCAAGCCCGGCGGTTATTATTTGACCGGCGCGCTCCACAGCGACGGCGATTGTCTCAATATCCGCGCGAGCAACGTGACGTTGGATTGCAAAGGCAATACGATTCAAGGGACGAACTTTAACGGCGTGGGCGTCGTCGTTCGCAAACTCGGCATTCTCGCCAATGAACGCCCCAAGAATGTCGAGATTCGCAACTGCACCGTCAGCGGTTATCGGTATGGCATTTTGGTCGAAGGTTCGTCGGGCGTCTTTATTCATCACAACACCTTGACGAAAAATTTCGACGACGTGGATGGACGCCGCTATGGCATTTTTCTCGGCATGGTCGAGGGCGGCGGAATTCGGCTCAACGAATCCGATAATGGGCGCGTGGAAAATAACAATGCAAATTCCCAAGCCATCGGCATTGACATTCGCACGAGCAAAGGCATTAGCGTGCAGAGCAACGACTCGTCCAATAATTCCGCGTGGGGCATCAATCTGATTCAGACCGTCAATTCGCAGGTGGCGGGCAACACGACGAACGGCAATGTGCGTTACTGCACGTGGGGCGCGGGCGTCGTGGGTCCCGGCTGCGATGCGGGCGGCATTACGCTCCAAGACGGTTCGAGCGGCAATCGCATTTTGAATAACGAAGTCGGCAGCGGCAACGGCAACGGCATTTTTATCAAAGCGCACGGCGTCCCTTGCGGCAACAACAATGTCATCGCGGGCAATCGCATTCACGACGTCATGTATAACGCGGTGGAGCTCGGTTTTTGCAGCGGCAATCAAATCATCGGCAATAACATTCACAACAGCATTGACGGCATCTGGATGGGTTTTTCCAAAGGCAACGTCATCAAAGACAATACGATTGCGAACGTCAACAATCACGGCATTATCGTTTTGAACAGTTTGGAAAACGAAGTCAGCGGCAATCAAATCATCAACGCCCGCGACGCCATTTATTTTTTCTGGGAACAAAAAAATCCCGGCGAATTTTGGTGGCTCGACGTGAACGCGTTTCCGTCGCGCAACAATCGCATTTTCAACAATACGCTGCGCGACAATTCCAACAGCGGCATTTTTTTGCAGGACTCGACCGAGAATCAAGTCCACAACAATGTCTTTAGCAACAATCGCAAAAACATTCGTCTCGAAGGCAACACCGGCGGCAACGACATTCGCGATAATCAGGAAGGTTCTCTGTTTCCGCGTTGGTTGCTTGCGCTGCGTCAATAAGGCGCTGCCGCGCGGCGCAAACTCGTTTTTTTGATTGCCAGGCGGCGCGATTCCTTTTTTTATGAAACTTGATATAGCGCGTTGGCCGCAAGCGCAGCCGCCGACGGAAAACGATATCCAACAAAAAATTCGCGCCGAAAATTTGCGCGGCTATACGTGGTCGAATGGGTCGTATGACGAATACAGCGCGCACACCCATTCGTTCGACAAGGTGTTGTACGTATTGGCGGGCAGCATCACCTGGCTTTTGCCGCAGACCAATCAGGAAATCGAAACGCGCGCGGGCGACAGAATTGCTTTGCCGCGCGGCACAGTTCACGCGGCAAAGGTCGGCGCGCAGGGCGTTGTCTGTTTTGAAGCGCATTTAGAATAAATCACGCGCCATAGAAAATACGCAGCTTGCAATACGTCGCGCAAACGGCTGGCGTCCTCGAAAATTTTTGGCGCATCGAACGCATTTCCCAAGCTCGCGCTGTCGTGTCCGAGCCGCGTTAGCGCGGCGGACGCTTGCGCTGAATTTGTCAGGATGAATGTATGACCCATTCCATTTTTGCCCAATACAATGTCCGCGTGCCGATGCGCGATGGCGTAAAATTGTCCGCCGATATTTATCGGCCCGCCGAAACCCGAGACGGCGCGCGCGTCCCCGTGATTTTGGCGCGAACGCCCTATAATAAAAATCAAAAATCGTATATCGAACCCGCGCGTTATTTTGCCGAACGCGGTTATGCGTATGTCACGATGGACGTGCGCGGACGCGGCGATTCCGACGGCGAATTTATTCCCTATCGCAATGAAGGGCGGGACGGTTACGACGCGGTGGAATGGTGCGCGGCGCAGGCGTGGAGCAGCGGCAATGTCGGCACGCTCGGCGCGTCGTATCTGGGGCGCATCCAATGGCTCACCGCGCTCTGGCAGCCGCCGCATCTGAAAACAATGATTGTGATGGTCACGCCGTCCGACCCGTTTGTGGAGACGCCGACGGGCGTGCCGGGCTTGCAGCATTTGTGCTGGTTTTATCTGGTGCATGGCCGCTTGCGTCAGCCGATGGAAGAAATCAATTGGAATCCGATTTATGAACACTTGCCGCTATTGACGATGGACGAACGCGCGGGTTTGGATTTGCCGCAATGGCGCGAAGAATTGCAGCATCTGACGCGCGACGAGTATTGGCGCGCGATTTGTTACCAAGACCAATTTGAAAAAATCAATTTGCCGACGCTGCACATTTCCGGCTGGTACGACGACGAACAAATTGGCACGCCCAGAAATTTTATCGGCATGACGACGCGCGGCGCGACCGAATTTGCGCGCATGCATCAAAAACTCTTGATGGGGCCCTGGGGTCATGCCGTCAACGCCGCGCAAAAAATCGGCGAGGTGGATTTTGGCGCGGCGGCGCTCATTGATTTGCGCGGCTATGAATTGCGCTGGTTCGACGCGTGGCTCAAGGGGAACGACGACGGCATTACGCGCGAACCCGCCGCGCGGCTTTTCGTCATGGGCGAAAACAAATGGCGCGACGAAAACGAATTTCCGCCGGCGCGCGCGCAATCTACAAATTTTTATCTACACAGCGCGGGCGGCGCCAACAGTCGTTACGGCGACGGAACGCTGGCGCTCGGAATGCCGGGCGCGGAAAATCCCGACCGCTATGTGTACGACCCCGCGCGGCCGACGCCGTACATCACGGACGCGACCTCATCGCAAATCGGCGGGCCCGACGATTACGCCGCAATTCAGCAGCGCGGCGATGTTTTGGTGTACGTGAGCGCGCCGTTGGAAAACGATGTGACAGTTATTGGGCCCGTGCGCGTGGTTTTGTATGCGGCGTCGTCGGCGCGCGATACCGATTTCACCGCGTTGTGGTTCGACGCGCATCCGAACGGTTTTCGACAGCGTTTGTGCGACGGCATCGTGCGGGCGCGATACCGCGAGGGCATGGAAAATCCGACGCTCATCGAGCCGCACAAACTGTACCGTTATGAAATTGATTTGTGGTACATCGCGCACGTTTTTCAAAAAGGACATCGCATCGGTCTGCAAATCGCGTCCGCCGCGTTTCCCAAATACGCGCGCAACTTGAACGGCGGCGGCGCGTTGGCGAACGAAACTGTAATGCGGCAAGCGGAGCAAACGGTTTATCACGACACGGAACATCCGTCGGCGTTAATTCTGCCCATTCTTCCAAATTAAACCGACGTCAGAGACTGGCGCCGCGAAATTTACACAACTTTTGGCAACCCGCAACATCCGCGCGGCTTTTTGAAACCGCGCGGAATTTTTATTTTGGTCGAATACAATGTAGCCAATGGCAATTTTTGGGCGCCGTATCCGCTTTCGTTTGAAACGTTCCGCGCGCGGGTTTTGGAGAACCGCGTTTGTTGCCGACGGCGCCTTGCGTTTTTTGAACCAATTTCTTTCCGCTATCGCAAGCGCCCGAGTTCCAACGCCCCCGAAAAACGTGCTATACTCGACTCCAATTGCTCCACGCGGAGGTTCGATGTTGGTTTCACGCACGTCACGTATCGCCTTGCTCTTGCTGTTCAGTTTGTTTGTCGCTTGCAACGCCGAGTCTCCGCTCGCGCCGGTGACGGTTATTGCGACCAATCTCCCAACTACACCGACGCAGGCGCCGCCGCCCGCGCCCTCCGTTGCGCCGTCCACCGCCACGCCGATTCTGCAAATCACTTTGATTACGCCGACGCCTTTGCCGACAATTGCGCCTTTGCCGACGCCCCTGCCGTTTCCGACCGGCGTCATTTCCGCGACCAATCCTGCCGGCGGACCGACGAGCGTTCCGCGCCCTTCGGAATTGGGCAACAGCGCGGGCGATGGCGCGTTGGTTGCAGTTTTGCAACGCTGCTGGAACGTTTCCGATACGCGCCAATTGAATGGCAACAATCCCGCGCATCGCAACGCGTTTGATTGCGCGCGCCAGCCCTTGCTCGACATTACCAAAAATTATCCCGGTTACGCGCTGGTCTATCGCGTCTTGGCGTGGGGCTATTTTTATAAAGATGAAAATCCCGCCAAGGCGATTGAAGCGTATCGCGCGGCGGCGAACATTTATCACGCGCAAAACAACGCGACGGGCGAAAGCGAAGCGCGGATGCGGCTTGCTTTGCTGCTCGTGTCGGGCAATTTGCCGCAGGGCTGCGCGGAATTGGCGGCGGCGGCGAATTTGGACCGGACGAACGAACGCGCGTTGGATTATTACAGCGCGTTCAATTGCAAAAACGCCGCGCAAACTTCCGGCGGCAGCGGGTCCGCCGCGCCGCCGCCCGAACCGCAAATTGACCTTGCCGCGCTGCGCGGTAAAATTGTTTTCAAATCCAACCGCGAAGGATTCTCGACCTATTACGTCATGGACGCGGACGGTAAAAATGTAAAACGCATTTCGGGCGCGGCGTATGACGCGGCAAAACAATGGGAAGCGTGGTCGCCCGACCGCGCGCAAGCGGCGACGGTGCGCTCTGCCGGTTTCACGCGCAAGTTCGGATACGACAATGATATTTGGATTACCGACCCGTCGGGCAATGGACGCCCGCTAACCAATCCCGCGAATGATTATGATCCCGCGTGGTCGCCGCGCCCGCTGTTTGACGGACGCACATGGCTTGCATTTGTGTCCAATCGCGGCGATTTGGATCATCCCGATAACATCGGCGAAGATTTATGGGTGATGCACGATGACGGCACTAGCCCGTTTCGCATCACCTGTTACGCGCCGTTCTTTAACAAACATCCGTCGTGGTCGCCCGACGGCAATAAAATTGTGTGGTCGTCTTTTCGCGACGGCAACCATCCGCAAATTTTTGTAATGAATCTGGATGCGTTCGGCACGCTCCAGGACAATTGCAAACTCGACGAGAATCCGGTCAATCTCAGTCAGAATGAATTTGACGAGACAGAGCCGGTGTGGGTGAAATAGTGGGATAGTGCGATAGTGGGATAGTGGGATAGTGCGATAGTGCGATGGTGCGGTAGTGCGATGGTGCGATGGTGCGATGCGCGAGTTTATAAAGGGATTTTTTATACGCGTCTTGCATATAGATTTCGGGTGAAAAATTTGCCGCGTCCATTATGGGCGAGGCGCTATTCGAGAGAGAGAGGCGAGAGATGAGCGCAACGCTTTTGGGCAATGGCGATGGCGCGCTGGGCGCGCCGGCGGTCAGCGCGACGACGGGCAGCCGGGTGCATCTCGTGTATCGCGGTACTGACGCGCAGATACATTATCGTCTGTGGAATGGCAAAAAATGGAAAGCCGATGAAGCGCTTCCGACGCCGACCGCGAAAAATCATCAGCCGCACATTGT
>JAJVIA010000118.1:0-9055 GCA_022072245.1 Anaerolineae bacterium | reverse complement strand
GCCGGGTGCATCTCGTGTATCGCGGTACTGACGCGCAGATACATTATCGTCTGTGGAATGGCAAAAAATGGAAAGCCGATGAAGCGCTTCCGACGCCGACCGCGAAAAATCATCAGCCGCACATTGTCGCCGCGCCGCAAGGCGGCGTGCATGTCGTCTTTGTCGGCGATACGACGGGCGGCGCGTCGTACACCGTGTATTACACGACGCGGCGCGCCAAAACGTGGAGCAGTCCGACGCAACTTTCGCATGAATCGTTCGCACAGCTGCCGCGTATTGCGGCTGCGGCGGATGGCGCGCTGCATGTGGTCTATAACCGGTTCGGCGATACATTCCAAGAAATTTATTACACGCATTTTGACGGCGCGGCGTGGAGCGCGCCGCAAGTCATCGGTTCGGGTTTTTATCCCGACATTGCGCTGGATGCGAGTGGGCAGCCGATGGCGGTTTGGAATGACAAGACCAAATTGTTTGCCGCGCAGCGCGGCGCGGATGGCGCGTGGAGCGCGCCGCAGCGTTTGCGCGGCGGCAGGCGTTCGCAAACCGCCGCATTGATTTTTGACGCGGCGGGCGTGGGACATTTGGTCGCGCAGGGTCGCGCGGGCGAACAACAAGTTTTGTTGTATGCGGCGCGCGCGCTCGACGGCATTTTTTCCAAATTGACGCGCGTGCCGCTCGATACGCTCGACTTTGCCATGTATCCGCGCATCGCGCAGGATTGTAACGGTCAATTGCGTTTGGTCTATCAAGCCAAAAACATTGCGGATGAACCGTGGCGCGTTTTTCAGAGCGTCGGAGATGGAGCGAATTGGGGCGCGCCGACGCGGTTGGATGCGCCGCCGATGGACACAATCAATCAAGTCCCGGATATTGACGCGAATGGCAGCGTCGTCGCCGTGACGTGGTGGACGCGCCGCGACCCGACCCAAGAAATTTATGCGGATGTCCAGACGCTCGAATGTAGCGCGCCGCCCGTGAGCATGACCGCGACATTGCCCGAACGCAAACGCAAAACGACGCGCAAAACGACGCGCAAAACGACGCGCCGCGCGACGCCGCAAAAAGCAAAACCCAAGACGCGCGGCGCGCTGAAATCAAAGCGGCGTCCCGGCGCAAAATCCAAAACGCGCTAAAATCGAAAAACCCGTTGCTGCGCTGGATGCGACAACGGGTTTCGTTTGTAAATAAAGTGACCTCAGAACATTCCTTTCGTTTTCATTGGTTCGCCCTGCTGCTGTACAGCGCGCTCGCAATCGGCATGACGCTGCCGCTCGCGCTGCAAATGAGCGACCATTTGCTCGGCACGGACAGCAACGCGCTGAACGATACTTTTTTCAGCGTCTGGATTTTTGGTTGGCAAGCGCACCAGCTGATTGCCGACCCTGTTAATTTGTTTCAGGGCAATATCTTTTTCCCATTTCAAAATACGCTGGCGTTTTCGGAAATTATTTTGCCCGGCGCGCTGTGGTACTTGCCTTTGGCGTATGCGACGCAAAATCCGGTCTTGGCGTACAACCTCGTCGTGCTGTCGAGTTTTCCGCTCAATGGGTTTGCCATGTATTTGTACGCGTTGGATTGGCTCGCCACGACCGACCGCGAACAACGGCTGCCGTTAGCCCCGTCGCCGCGCGCTTTGCGCCACACGCGCTATGCCGCGCTGCTCGCGGGCATTATTTTCGCGTTCTGCACTTACAAGATGGGCGAACTGCGTCACGTCCAATTGTTGATGGCAATGTTCATGCCGTTGACGCTGCTGTATGTCGCGCGCTGGGCGCGCCGTCCGAATCTGCGTAACAGTTTGTTGACCGCGTTATTTTTTAGCTTGAACGCGTTGTCGTCGCTCTATTACGCCGTGTTTCTCGCGTTTGCGATTTTGTTGTACGTCATTGTGGATTTTGCGCTGCGGCGTTATCGCCTCACGCGCGCGCATCTCGCGTTTGGCGCGTTGGCGGCGTTGAGCGCGGCGGCGCTGGTGGCGCCGTTTGTGCTGCCGCTGCTGCAAATCGAACGGCAATACAATTTTTCGGCGGGCCGCAATCCGCGTCTCTTTAGCGCGCGCCCGTACAGCTATCTCGCCGCGCCCGCGTCGCAATGGCTGTACGGCAATCTCACGCGCGCGTTCTATGTCGCGTCCAAAGGGCAGCCGCTGTTTCCGGGCCTCGCGGCGACGGCGTTGAGCATTCTTGGCGCGGTCGCCTTGATGGCGCGCAAAAATCGCGCGTGGATTTTTCCCGTACTGCTCGCGGCGTTGGGATTTATTTTATCGTTCGGTCCCGATTTGATTTTGGGCCGCACGACCGTCGCCGCGCTGCCGTTTTCTTTGCCGTATGAATATCTCGCGCGCGTAGTCACGCCGTTAAAAGGATTGAACGCGCCGTCGCGTTTTGTCG
Source organism: Anaerolineae bacterium (assembly GCA_022072245.1). Taxonomy (GTDB): domain Bacteria; phylum Chloroflexota; class Anaerolineae; order UBA4142; family SHND01; genus SHND01. The sequence goes on along the minus strand of JAJVIA010000118.1, from coordinate 6,665 downwards.
TGTTGAGTATGCTGGCGTTGAGTTTGTTGGCGGCGTACGGCGCGCGGGCGTGGATGCAGCGCGCGCCGCGTTGGGCGTCATGGATTACGGCGGCGTGCGCGTTGGCGCTCGTCTTGGAATACATTCCCGCGCCGCTGCGTTTGACGCCGGTCGAAGCGGGCGCGAACGTTTCGCCCCTCTACGCCTATTTGGCGCAGCAGCCGCGCGGCGAAGCAATCGTGCATATTCCGATGGGCGCGCCGACGTTTGCGGACCAGGATAAATATGTGGCGTACACGTACAGCGCGTTGTATCATCCGTACCAGCCGATTGTGAACGGTTACAGCACATTCATTCCGCCGGATTATTACGCGTTGGTTCGGGACATGCAGGATTTTCCGACGCGTCGCAAAATCAATCGTTTGCAAGCCTGGGGCGCGCAGTGGGTCGTCGTCCATTCCGATTTGCTCAAACAGCCGCAGGCGATGCGCGACAAATTGGCGCGGCTCCCCGGCATCGAACACGTACAAGATTTTGGCGCTTTGTGGTTGTATCGCATACGTTAATCGTCAGTCGTCAATAAGCGGTCAAGCTTTCGTCTCTATTTCGATTTATATGACTCGCTCACATTCCCGTCTCCTCGCGGCGCTGCTCGCGTTCGCGTTCGCGCTGCGCGTTCTTTTTTTGCTGCTCGCGGATATTCACGCGCCCTTGACCGGCGACGAATTGGCGTATCAACAAATCGCCGAACATGTCGCGGCGGGACGCGGTTTGTTTCAAACCAACAATCCGTTTTTCCCCGGGCAAGCGTTGTACGCGTGGCAAGCGCCGCTCTATCCATTCACGCTCGGCGCGCTCTATGCGCTGCTGGGCAATCAAATCTTTTTCGCCAAATTGTTTGGCGTTCTCGTCGGCACGGCGACGGTGTATGTAGTGTACGACGCGGCGCGGCGCGTGTTTCGCGCGGCGACGGATAAAACGCGCGCAGAACGCATCGCGCTGGGCGCGGGCTTGATAGTCGCCGTCTATCCCGGTTTTTTGACGCTGGCGCATTTATTGTTGTCGGAAGGATTGTTTATTTTATTTTTGATGGGCGCGTTCGATTGTCTTGCGCGCGCGCTAGAGGGCACAGGCGGGCGGCGGTGGGCATGGCTCGTGGCTGGAGCGCTGGCGTGGGGCTTGGCGACCTTGACGCGCGGCTTGACGCTGTATTTTACGCCGTTGTTGGCGCTGTGGCTCGGCGCGACGCTGTGGCGCGAAACTAAAGCGGACGCCCCGAACGCGCGCGCGGACGGCGCGTCCAAACGATTGCTCCTGAAAGCGATTTTGCCCGCGCTGGGCTTGATGTTGATTACGCTGGCGGTCATTGCGCCATACACCGCGCGAAATTATTTTCAATTTCATCAGTTTGTTTTGTTGGAAACCAAGGGCGGCGTGAATTTATGGCTGGGCAATAGTCCGTACACGCCATACGAATTTATTCGCAATGTGTGGAAGGTTGGCGTGCGCGAACCGATGCTCAAGGTTTTGCCGCAGGATGAAATCGCGCGCGACCGCGCGGCGTATGCGTTGGCGCTCGAATACATGCGCGCGCATCCGTTAGCCGTGTTGGCGCGCGTACCCGCCAAGTTCGCCGATTTTTGGGGCTTTGAACGCAATCTGGTGGACGTGGCGGAAGCGACGCGCGCGGGCGGCGGATGGAATTCGGTCGCCAAAATAATGATGGATTTGTACGGCGCGGCGGCGTACATGATTATCGCGTTGGGCGGAATGGCGGGCTTGATTTATGCGCCGCGCGACCGCTGGAAAATTTTATTTGGCGGATTCATTCTTTATTTTTTGGCGCTGCATCTGCTCATTTTCGGCGACGGCCGTTTTCATTTGCCGTTGATTCCATTCTTGGCGCTGTACGCGGCGTGGCTCGCGGCGGAGCGTCAACGCGTGGCATACGCTCGGACGCGCACGGGTTGGGTCGTCGTCGGCGCGGCGTTATTGCTCGCAACATGGACGCGCGAAGCGTGGGCGGCGTGGCAGATGTTGGGGCATTGACACGCGCTTGAGATTAGGTATAATGCGTATAGTTGGATATCGGCTGATGCGCTGTCCGAACAGCGTGGCGATGTCCTTCTTTTTTTAAGCTGGCGGACTGTTGCAGTCGCGCCGACAAAGGAAGTTATCATGGCAGACAAGCCCGTACCGCTCACGCCTGAAGGGCATGAGAAATTGCAAAAAGAACTTGATTTTTTAGTGAGCGTCAAGCGTCCCGAAGTGGCGGAAGCGATTCATTCCGCCAAAGAAGAAGGCGATATTTCGGAAAATTCCGCGTATGATGCCGCCAAAGAACAGCAGGCATTCGTGGAAGGGCGCATCATGCAAATCGAGCAGATGCTCAAGAACGCCGAAATTATCGCGAGTCCTGCTTCCAAAGGCATCGTTGCGCTCGGCTCGACGGTGATTGTCGTGGAAAAAGGTTCCAAAGAACAGGAAGAATATCAAATTGTGGGTCCCGCCGAAGCGGACCCTGCCAAAGGGCGCATCTCGAACGAATCGCCGGTCGGGCGCGCTTTGATGGGCAAGAAAAAGGGCGACCCGATTGTGGTGACAACGCCGGCGGGAGAACGCCACCTCAAACTCATTGAAATTCAATGACCGATGGGCGGACACGCGGCAGTGTGTCCGCTTTTTTTATACGCGCGGTTTGCAGCGGATTGACGGCGCGATTTTTTTTGACGCCGTTAAACTGCCGCCTGCACGCTGCGCGTGGGACTCGACGATGGAATTCATTGACACTCTCGGCGATCTGGAACGCGAACGATTTCTCAAAGTGCAGCGGCTCCGCGAACGCGGCATCGAACCGTATCCGCCGCGCACGGCGCGCACGCATACGATTGCGGCGGTGCGCGCGCTGGACGAACGCGGCGAGGACCCCGGCGTGGTCACGCTGGTTGGCCGCATGACGGCGAATCGGTGGACGGGCAAAATTACGTTTGCGGATTTGCGCGACGGCACCGGGCGCATCCAATTGTTTTTGCGGCAGGACAATCTCGGCGCCGAGACCTATAAACATTTTCTCAAAGATTACGACCTCGGCGATTTTGCGCAGGCGACCGGCTCTTTGTTCAAAACGAAAACGGGCGAGCTCTCGGTTCAGGTGACGGAACTTGTCATGCTCGCCAAAGCCGTCGCGCCGATGCCCGAAAAATTTCACGGCTTGACCGACAAGGAAACGCGCTATCGGCAGCGTTATCTCGATTTGATGACGAACGAAGAGACGCGCGGCGTGTTTCGCGCGCGGCAGCGCATCGTGACGGCGATGCGCGCCTATCTCGACCGCAACGATTTTATCGAAGTCGAAACGCCGGTCTTGCAAGCGCTGTACGGCGGCGCGCTGGCGAAACCGTTTATCACGTATCACAACGAACTCGAACGCAATTTGTATTTACGCATCGCGGACGAATTGTATTTGAAACGCTTGCTCGTCGGCATGTTCGAGCGCGTGTACGAAATCTCGAAAGATTTTCGCAACGAAGGCGTGGACGCGACGCATCTGCCCGAATTTACGATGATGGAATGTTATCAAGCGTTCGGCGATTTGTCCGACATGATAAAGGTGGTCGAAGATCTGTTTGTCGAGTGCGCCACCGCCGCGGGCGGCGCGCTGCAAATCACGTACGGCGAACACCAAGTGGATTTGACGCCGCCGTTTGCGCGCGTGGCGATGCGCGATGCGATTCTCGAAAAAACAGCCATTGACATTTACGCCGACGATACGTTCGACGCGCTCAAGGCGCGCATTGCGGAAAAGAATTTGCGCGTCGAGCCGCAAATGAATTGGGGCAAGCTGGTGGAAAAATTATTTGGCGCGTACGTGGAACCGACGCTGATCGAGCCGACGTTCGTCGTTGATTTTCCGACCGAGATTTCGCCCTTTGCCAAAAAGAAACCGGGCGACCCGCGCGTGACCGAGCGTTTTGAAATTTATGTCGCCGGCGCGGAATACGGCAACGCGTTCACCGAATTGAACGACCCCGCCGACCAATGGCAGCGTTTTATGGAACAGCAAGGCAATCGCGCGCGCGGCGACGCGGAAGCGCAGCAGATGGATCAAGATTATGTGCAGGCGTTGAAACACGGGATGCCGCCCACCGGCGGTTTGGGCATGGGCATTGACCGTTTGACGATGCTGCTCACGAATCAACATTCGATTCGCGATGTGGTGTTGTATCCGCAGCTGCGAACTTGACAAATTGCTTTTGCCGTTCGAGCGAGACCCGCAGAGTTTTTGGACAGATACGCGAAGGATTGCGCGCGGGCATTTGACGTACTTGTCAATCTCTCTATAATACTTGGTGCATGGGACGGGCAGTAGTAAGTGTGAGGCACTGAGGGCTGTTCAAGCCGTATCAGCGCCTTTTTTTATTTACGCGCACGGGCATGACATTATAGAAAGGAAGCTCCGCAAAATGGCTCGCCAACAGGGAACCGTCAAATGGTTCAACAACAGCAAGGGCTATGGCTTTATCGCTCCCGAGAGCGGTGGCAATGACTTGTTTGTGCATTATTCCGCCATTCAAGATGCGAACGGCGGTTATCGTTCGTTGAATGAAGGCGAACGCGTTGAATTTGACGTCGAAGAAGGACAAAAAGGTTTGCAAGCGACGAATGTCACGCGCGCAAGCTAACGCGACATTTCAGCGCAATTCACGTATTGCTGCAATCATAAGAGATTATCCGTTGCCGACGCGTCTGGCGTTGGCAAGACGCTCAGAAGACCAGAGCAAAAAGTGAAGACCAATAAAAAAACTGCGAGTCGAATGACTCGCAGTTTTTTGTTTTCCGCTTCAAGGTCGCGTAAAGACATTCTCAAACTCGGAAGCATTCAGCTGTGTCTTGAATGTTTCCAAAAATTCTTGCGCGCGCTGTCGCGTTTGATGGTCGGTAGAATCATGCGCGGCGACGAACGCGCTGCGTTCCACCGCGCGCGCAAGATTATTTTGCAATTCATCCACACGCGCGAGACCGAATAACGCGTCCAACATGCGCGGCGCAGCATCAATCTCTTGCGCGATTTGCAGCGCGATTTCAAATTCGCGCTCTGCGCGCCCCACCTCACGCAACGCCAATGCAACTTCACCCAAGCTGATGTGCGTGTTTGCTTCCCAGTATCTCAGTCCCGCACGTTCATACACGGCAAGCGCGTCGCGGAACAATCTCCGCGCCTCGCCAAATTCCGCGCGCGCCATTGCCAGATCCCCCAAATTGCGAAACTGCTGCGCGATTTTTTCGGGTTGTCCAATCTCTTGATAGCCCTTGAGCGCGCGGCGATACAATTCTTCCGCGCGCGTCAAATCATTTTTTTCGCGCGCCAGTTCGCCCAAATTTGCCAGTGTCATGTTCACACCGCGCTGGTCATTCACCGCTTGAAATAATGGCAGCGCCATCTCCAATTGTTCCCGCGCCGCGTCGAATTTCCCTTCGCCGTATTCAATCAGCGCAAGATTGACGCGCGCGCCTGCGACGCCGCGAGTTTCGTCAAGGCGCGTCGCCGCGTCGATCGCGTGTTGTGCGAACACGCGCGCTTGAGCCAAGTCACCGCGCCGCGCCGCCGTGAACGCGAGATTATTGTACGCGTCCGTCAGCAAATAATAATCATCCACTGCCTGCGCGTGGCCAAGACACATTTCAAAATTTTGCGCGGCGAGCGCAAAATCGCCTACATCAAACGCGACATTGCCAAATTGCAAAAGACAAAACGCGCTTTCGGATTCGTCGTCGGCTTGTTGTGCGCGCGCCAGCGCGGCTTCAAGTTCGCGGCGCGCATCGTCCAACTTGTTCAAAAAATAAAATGTCGCGCCGAGCCGCGCTTGCGCGATGTACGAAAATTCGGCGGCGGGCGCGAACAGCGCTTCCGCTTGGTGGTACAAACTTTGTGCTTCGTGATACCGATACAACACCGGCGCGCAGCGGTTCAAATTTTCCGTGTCGCGCTGCGCCACAAACCACTGCCACGCCAGCCGCGCGTTTTCCAATTCCACGCGCAATTCTTGAATTGTCTGCGCTTGCGTTCCGCCGATGATGCGCGTCGCGCGCGCGGCGACAAACTCACCGAAAAATTTTGCATGTCGGGCGCGCGTCGCGTTTACACCTTTCGCTTTCTCTAACTTATCGCGCGCGAATTCGCGCACGAGGGCGTGCAAATCAAAACGCGTTTCACTGGCGCGAGACAGCAATGCCTTGTCCGCCAACGCGGCGAGAATTGCCGCGTCCGCGTCGGCAATTTCGCGCGCGGCATTCGCATCAAAACCGCCGCGCAACACGGACAATTTTTGCAACACCGCGCGTTCGCGTGCGTTCAACGCGTTCCACGATTGTTCAAAAACGGCGCGCACACTGCGATGCCGTTCGGACACATCGCGCAAATCGGAATCGAGCGCGGTGAAATCGCGTTCCAACTGTGCCGCAATGGTTTCCAGTGTCGCGCCGCGCGTCAAGCCCGCCGCAAGTTCAAGCGCCAACGGCAAACCCTCCACCGCGCGACAGATGCGCGTGACGGCAAGCGCGTTGTTTTCGTCCCACGCGAACGCAGACGAGACGCGCTGCGCGCGTTCGGCGAACAACGCAAGACCTGACAGGTTGCCCACAAAACCTGTCGGGTCTTGATATTCCATCCCGCGCATCTCATACAC
>JAJVIA010000013.1 GCA_022072245.1 Anaerolineae bacterium | reverse complement strand
GCGGCGCGCGGCGAGGACGTAAAGGACTTTGTGATTCCCATGGCCGATGCGGTTGTCGGTTGGTTCGCCGAGCTGCATGACCTTGCCTACGAATCGCACTATGTGCTGCCGGTGCGCTCCCGCCGCGTCGAGGGCGATTACCCGATGGAGTCGACCACGTTGAACGCCGCTATCAACCGGCTCTGCAAGAGCCTGGGGGAACAGTGTCGACGCTACACGCCGCACGATCTGCGAAGCACGGCACGCAGCCATCTGGCCGCAATGGGCGTGGACATCATCGTCGCCGAGCGCTGCCTGAATCATTCCCTCGGTGGGCTGGTGGGCGTCTATGACCAGCACGATTACTTGAAGGAACGGCGCAAGGCCCTCGACGAATGGGCGGCTTTCATCTTGGCTTGCGAGGCAGGGCGAACCTGGAACGTGGTCCCGCTCAGGCCGGTCGCAGCTTGAACGAATTGAAGTAACCCCCGCCCGACTATTTCGGACAAGCGGGCCGGCGGGTACAACGCCGACCTGATCCACTGGTGCCAATGAAATCGGGGGAAGATCCCCCGCTCTCTTTACTTGAGCATCCGCAAGGCATCCAGGCTGTCACTATCTGCGGCGATGATGTAGGTCAGCAGCGGCCCTTGAATCATCGCATCAGGATGGTTGCGGCAATAGAGGTGGACGAACAGAAACATGTCCTTGGTGGAAGCCCCACGTAACGTCAGCGCTCGCCTGTCGTCGTTACTGCCCACTACGACGCCCTGACTGTAGCCCTGAAAATACCCAATGATTATTCCGTCCAGCTCCGCCTTTTCCTTCGGCGCAGCCTTCAGGTATTTTCCGCACCTGACTTCGAGGGCGGGAGTGCCTTGCGCAGCGGCTCCGAAGGAAACAAGGCAAAAGGTTGTGATGCAGAGTTTGCTCAGCAGTGAGTTCATGTTTTCCTTAAATGAATTGAATTTCGATGGCAGGCGATTAGTCGTCCAGAAACTGGCTGCGCCAGAGGGCGACCACCTTTGATCCCTTGATATCGATCTCGACCGGCCGGACATCCACCGGCTGAAGATCCGGGCCAGGGAAACTGCAGACGACAAAAGCCATTTCTTCTCGATGAGCCGAGCCAGACCTGACCGGCAGGGTTTCTTCCCTGGCTGGAGGGGTTGATGCCAGCGTAACCAGCAGCGCCCCCAGCATTGTTCCCTTCGCCCTGGCTGTCATCCCCGGTATGGGGCGGCCCTTGTTCTTATTCATCGTCCTCGTCATCCTCGGTTGGCATTTGCAGAATCACCCATCCCGCGATGAACGCCACCGCGCCCCAAAATGAAACGACGCCGGTTCCGTAGTAGAAAAGCGGTTCAAACATGCTTTTCACTCCGATCAACCGTTGAAATAGCTGCAGACGATTCCCCACAGGCTGGCGAAGCCAACCATGAGCGAAATGAAGAGCCAGCGTGTCTTCGGATCGGTCAGCATGATCCCGCTCCTGCTGAGCGTGATGCCAACACCCGCGCCCAGCAGGCAGCCCACGATGAACTGCCAGTCCGTCATCGAGAGCGCGACCGTTGACGGCAGGTGAAAAACTTCGATATTCATGTCACCTCCTCTATTTACAAGCCTGACCAAGGCTACAGAGATGACCCGTGCTGGTTTGGATTTTTTAATAACTGCGCGGAACGAGGAAGAAAAATGAACGGAGCCTAATTCGGGGGGTAAGCCTTACCTGACAGCAATGCCCACTGAGGGAAGGACAGATCATCGGCCTGAACGGCCTTTCGGGAGTCATGCTGCCAATGGCCGGTGTCGCTCGGAATGCAGCCGTTGAGACGGAAAACCATAGGAACGGCTGCCTCCTTCACCAGCGAATGCGTGCTCCGTGCCCGAAGCCGCCTCCAGCGGTCGGTCGGTGAGAACTTTCGACGTGTGGTGATCGGGCCGCAAAGCCTATCAAGCGGCCGAGAAGTTCGACCTGTGGCTACCGACGGAAGCCTCCGGCTCAGTTGGGGGTACTTTTCGTCATCTGCCAGATGGGTGACGCGCCGACTGCCTACTTTGGCGGATTGAATACGTCGACGGCGACAAATATTGCTGGTTCGGTGCCGTCATTTCGCCACCAGTGCGTAGTGTTCTTGTCGGCGAGGACGGCGTCTCCTTCCGTGTAGGTTTTGCTCGCTTCACCCTTGAACTCCGTGGCGCTGCCCTTGAGGACGTATTCCACGGACGGCCGATCCTTGTGGCTATGAACAGCGAAAACCCCTCCCGGTGCGAGCGTCACCACCCGCATTCTCAACTGGCGACTTTCGATTCGGTCAAACTCCAGAGCAAGGGGCAACGCCCCAATCAATTTCGACGAAACACCCTTGCTTTCGGCAGGCGGCGCCATCTGCGCAAGAACTGCCGGAACAAGCGGGATTGCCAGGCTGCCAGCTGCCACCGCCAAGCCACCCCAAATCAACGCGCTGTGTTTCATGAGTATTCTCCTTGATGTGTGCATGAACCATTGTGGGCAGCGCCAAGGGTTCCGTCTTGGACTGGCGCGAAGTCCCACCATGCCGTGGGCGAACTGCAGGAACGGTCCGAGGCCACGCCATCTGGTGTAAATGGCCCTCCGAGAACAGCGCTATACTTTCGTAGCCAAGTGCGACGGCAGACTCATGAGGGGGACGCCATGATGACGACAATCGGGGGGGCGGAGTGCTCCACCATTCACTTCTCGACGCACCAACTTCCACCTGAAAAGCGTCTGCCTGCGCTGCAAGACCTCTTCGATCGAAGTGTCCAACTGGAGATCGACGCGGAGCCAGGCCATGCGGTCGAAATGACCATGGCCCTGGTACCAGGCGTGCGGCGGGCACGGATGCTGTCCTCGATGACCGCACGAATGGCCCGACCGGCGCCCATGCTCGCCGACGGCGAGGACACGGTCTGCCTGATGATGAAAACCGGTGGCCATCTGAGCTTGACGCAAAATCGGCGGGAGTCCGTGCCGCAGGTCGGTGATGGTGTTCTGCTCGTCTACCGCGAGCCGGCGTCACTGCTGCTCGTGGAAGCCACGTACCTCGCGGTGCGTGTCCCTTTCAGTGCGCTGGCGCTGGCGCGCAACGTGAGCGCCGCTGCGGCGCGCTGCATCCCGCGCGATACGGAGGCACTGTCGCTGTTGAGGGCGTATGTGGCGAACATGCCAGACAGCATTGCCAACCCGCAACTCGTCCGGCTCTATGTCACGCACATCTACGACCTGATCTCCCTCGCGATCGGTGCGACGGAGGAGGGCCGGCAGATCGCGAACCAACGAGGTGTCCGTGCCGCGCGACGGGAGGCGATCAAGGCCGATCTGATCCGCGATCCCGGGGTCAGTATTGATCGGCTGGCGGCGCAGCAAGGCATATCGCCGCGCTATGTCCAGATGCTGTTCGAGGATGCCGGCACCACCTTTTGCGAGTTTGCGCTCGAACGACGGCTTGACGCGGCTCGCAGCATGCTGACGAGCCCGCGCTACGAGACCTGGTCGGTCACCGCGATCGCGCTCGAGGCGGGCTTCGGCGATGTTTCGTACTTTAACCGGCGCTTCAAGCGACGGTTTCTGATGACTCCGACCGACGTTCGCGCACAGTCCGGCTGCGGGCGGATCCCGGCGCGAGCATGCGAGCCCATACTGAAGTGATCCTTCGGGCCATGGTCGCTGAAAGTCCGATTCTGGCCGAGAGCACGAATCCAGTTTTACGCCAGTAAGCTGCCGTTCCACATATCAAGCCTCGCGGCAACGGCGGCTTTGTGCGGGATCACTCTACGCGTACAGTCGGCCAGCAGCGGAACTACGGCCAGGCGCTGATCACCGTCTCAAACTCGGCCTGAGCGGAAGTTCAGTCGGTCAGGCGGCAACTGAAGGTATCGACCCTGAGCGGAAGTAGCCTGGTTGGGATAGCTGACGTCTTAGCTCAGGGCGCGCCGCTTGCGGCGCGTCCCTTGGAGCGCAGTGTTAGCTTGCACCTTTGCAGGCCTTCGTTTCCATTGCCGTGCGCACAGCCTCGCGTTCGCCGCGGACGTTTGCTAGCTCACTCGCCTCAATGCCATCTCCTTGCCCGTAGCCATACCAAAAGGCTTGGGTCTCACTTGTCTTGATTCTCTGGTTTTGTGCAGAGACCAATTGATTCTCGCGCCGAGAAAGTGAAGCCAACTCTGTGGATAATTTTGAACAATCAAACCCCTCGTATTTGAGGGGCGAAACGTAAGCCCCAGTAATTTGTGCTGTAGGGGTTGGCATGTTCATGCAACCCGAGAGAGTGATGCCAAGCATTGCTGCTACGACCAAGTTTTTTTGTGTTGCCACAAGTTTCTCCTATTGATAGTGAAAGCTAACGTGGAGTTGAGGCGCCTGCGCGGCTTTTCGCGCAGGTCGCCTCGAACGCAGGGTTATGCCTCATTTGCTAAATCAGCTTTCATCATTTCCAGCAACTCAGCGGACAGGCTTTCTAGTTTCGCCTTCACCTCTGGATAGTCTGGGTCTGATGTCTGTAGTGCCTCGCGGCCACCGAAGGCGCTATCAAACTCAGCATACTTCTCGGTGTACTTCTGGGTTTCCGTTGCCTCGGCAGACGAAAGCCCAAGAGCGCCAATGAGTGCCTGAAGTTTTTGTTTGTACCAAGCGCGCTTAATCGACCAGGACTCCCTGCTGCCCATGCGTCCCTCAGAGGCTCCGGTGAGCGCGATGATCTGCGCCAAGGGAAGCGCTATTTGTCTTAGCTTTTCCTCGCGCACGAATAGCTCCTTCTTGGTTTGTTCAATTTCGCGCAGGACTACACGAAGATTCTTTAGGTCAAGCTCCTGAAGGCGACCAAATCCGTGAAGCACAAGCCCGAGCAGCGTGGTGGCTGCAACCAAGAAGCAGTAGGACGCTTCACCGATGCGGCCAAAGACCAGCAGGGTTGTGAAAATCGCAAATGCAACTACTGAAATTACCAGTGGCACGGCGGGCTCCTATGAGGCATAACAATTATTCAGGCTCAGAAACGCCCGGGTTATTGCCAATAATACGGCACGATAGAATTGCCTCTAAGGTACTGAATGACGAAGAGATTATCCCATCTGGGTCTCCTTATCAATCAACAATAATACGGACAGGGCAGACGGGCTGCTTTATGCCACTCAACAGGCCGACCGGTTTTGGCCGATAGCTTCAGTTGCCACACGACCGATTGAACCACCGCTCCGGCCGAGTCTGAGAAGATAGTCACAGCCCGATATTCGGCCGAATCGCCAGTCTGGCCTGAATGTGAATGAAAAGGTGGCGTGTCGCAGCATGGCGGATAAGCGTTGATCTTGCCGGGGAAAGTCAGTCTCCGTAACACGGCGGAAAGGGAGCGAAAAGATGCGGCAGTCGACATTCAGGTGGATGCTAGCGGCCTCATACCTGCTGGCCATGGCCGCGTCCGGCTGGGCGGGGGAGACGGAATGGAAGGCGCAGACTGAGGCCGGCCGCATCGCATACGCAAAGGGGGACTACGAAACCGCGCAGCGCCGATACGAGGCGGCGCTCAAAGAAGCCGAGGCAACGTTTGGGTCGGAGCACCCCGATGTCGCCACGAGCCTGAACAATCTGGCGCTGCTTTACCACGACCAGGGCCGCTATGCCGAGGCCGAGCCGCTCATCAAGCGCAGCCTAGCCATTTGGGAGAAGGCCCTCGGCCCCGAGCACCCCGCTGTCGCCACGAGCCTGAACAACCTGGCGGAGCTTTACCGCGACCAGGGCCGCTACTCCGAGGCCGAGCCGCTCTACCAGCGCAGCTTGGCCATTCTGGAGAAGATCCTCGGCCCCGAGCACCCCGATGTCGCCACGAGCCTGAACAATCTAGCGGCGCTTTACCACGACCAGGGCCGCTATGCCGAGGCCGAGCCGCTCATCAAGCGCAGCCTGGCCATCCGGGAGAAGGCCCTCGGCCCCGACCATCCTGATGTGGCGTCGAGCCTGAACAACCTGGCGGAGCTTTACCGCACCCAGGGCCACTATGCCGAGGCCGAGCCGCTCATCAAGCGCAGCCTGGCCATCCGGGAGAAAGCCCTCGGCCCCGAGCACCCCGATGTCGCCACGAGCCTGAACAACCTGGCGGTGCTTTACAGCGCCCAGGGCCGCTACACCGAGGCCGAGCCGCTCCACAAGCGCAGCCTGGCCATCCGGGAGAAGGCCCACGGCCCCGAGCATCCTGATGTGGCGTCGAGCCTGAACAATCTGGCGGCGCTTTACCACGACCAGGGCCGCTATGCCGAGGCCGAGCCGCTCTTTAAGCGCAGCCTGGCCATCCGGGAGAAGGCCCTCGGCCCCGACCATCCTGATGTGGCGTCGAGCCTGAACAACCTGGCGGAGCTTTACCGCACCCAGGGCCGCTATGCCGAGGCCGAGCCGCTCATCAAGCGCAGCCTGGCCATCCGGGAGAAGGCCCTCGGCCCCGACCATCCTGATGTGGCGTCGAGCCTGAACAACCTGGCGGAGCTTTACCGCGCCCAGGGCCGCTATGCCGAGGCCGAACCGCTCATCAAGCGCAGCCTGGCCATCTTTGAGAAGGCCCTCGGCCCCGAGCACTCCGATGTCACCACGAGCCTGAACAACCTGGCGCTGCTTTACCGCGCCCAGGGCCGCTACGCCGAGGCCGAGCCGCTCTTCAAGCGCAGCCTGGCCATTGACGAGAAGGCCCTCGGCCCCGGGCACCTCGCTGTCGCCACGAGCCTGAACAACCTGGCGGCGCTTTACCAAGCCCAGGGCCGCTATGCCGAGGCCGAGCCGCTCTTCAAGCGCAGCCTGGCCATTTGGGAGAAGGCCCTCGGCCCCGAGCACCCCGCTGTCGCCACGAGCCTGAACAACCTGGCGCTGCTTTACCGCGACCAGGGCCGCTACTCCGAGGCCGAGCCGCTCCACAAGCGCAGCTTGGCCATTCTGGAGAAGGCCCTCGGCCCCGAGCACCCCAATGTCGCCTTGAGTCTGTCAAACCTGGCGTTACTCCATTCGGATCGCAACAACCCTTCGGCAGCCTTGCCGCTCATGCGCCGCGCCACGGGCATTTATACCGGCCGCTTCGGCCTGAAGGACGACAGCGCGCAACGCGGGCTGCGCGCCGAGCAGCGCAGACTAAAGGCGCATTTCGAGAACTATGTCTGGCTCCTGCACACCGCCGGCCCCGCCGCCGGCGCACCCGAGGCCGTTGCCACCGAATCCCTCGAAGTCGCCCAATGGGCACGGGCGAGCGACACGGCTGAGCAGGTGGCGAAGATGGCGGCGCGCCACGGCGCCGGCAGCGACGCCCTGGCCCGGGTGGCGCGCGAGCGGCAGGACCGGCTCGCCTACCTGAAGAAGCTTGAAGACGACCTCCTGGCCGAAGTCTCCAAGCCGGCAGACAAGCGCAATGCCGAGCGCGACCGCAAGCTGCGGCAGCAGGAAGTTGAGATGAAGGGCCGGCTACGCGCCCTCGACGAGAGGATCGCCCGTGAGTTTCCCCAATACGGGGAACTCACCCAGCCCAAGCCGCTGTCGATCGCCGAAGCGCAGAAGCTGCTCGGACCGGATGAAGCGCTGCTGCTCTGGTTGGTGGGCGAGAAAATGAGCTACCTGTGGGCGCTGCGCAGGGACAAGGTGCTCTTCGAGCGCATTGCGCTCAAGCGGGACGAACTGGATATCGAGGTGCGCGCCCTGCGCTTGAAGCTCGACTTGGGCGCTAGCAACAAACCTGAGCTGCTTCTCGCCCAGTCCTTCGATGCTGCGCGTTCCCACGACCTGTACCGTAAGCTCCTCGCCCCTGCCGAGAAACTGATCGACGGCGCTAAGCATCTAATCCTCGTGCCAGACGGCCCGCTGCAAAGCCTGCCGCCGGCGGTACTGGTCAGTGAAGCGCCAATAGCACCGATCGATCACCGCGAAGTCGCCTGGCTTATCAAGAAATACGCCATCACAATGCTGCCCTCGGTGAGCAGCCTGCGCGCTTTGCGTGCCTACGCGCAGGGCGCCCCGGCAAAGGATCCGCTGATTGGTTTCGGCGACCCGGTGCTCGAAGGGATGGGGCCACCGTCTACGAAAGACCAAACCCGGAAAGGCAAAGTGCCCACTGGACTGGTTTCACGCGGGCTGGTGGCCGACCCGAAGGAAGTCAGAAAGATGGAGCCTTTGCCAAATACTGCCGACGAGCTCAGGCTCATCGCCGCCAGCCTCAAGGCGCCAGCGAACGCCCTTCACTTGAGGAATCAGGCTACGGAGCAAATGGTTAAGCAAAGCGATCTTGCCAGCGCGCGTGTCATCGCCTTTGCCACTCACGGGCTGATGGCCGAGGAATTCCATGGCCTGGCCGAGCCGGCATTAGTGCTCACCCCGCCGCAACAGGCAAGCGAACTTGACGACGGATTGCTTACCGCCAGCGAAATCTCGCTACTCAAACTCAACGCCGATTGGGTGGTGCTCTCCGCCTGCAACACAGCGGCCTCCGACGGCAAGCCTGGCGCCGAGGGCCTCTCGGGGCTGGCGCGCGCCTTTTTCTATGCCGGTGCGCGCGCACTCATGGTGACGCATTGGGCGGTAGAGACAAACTCTTCTGCGGCGCTCACGACGGGTGTTTTCGAGAAGGCGGCCAAGGGATTGTCCAAGGCCGAGGCTTTGCGGCAATCGATGCTCGCACATATGCAGCGCAAGGACATTCCATACGCGCATCATCCAGCGATGTGGGCGCCGTTTATTTTGGTGGGTGACTAAACTTGCAACTTGTGAGCGAATGTCTGCTTGAGGGCAGATAGCGGCAATTGCGGACTTACAGATTGAGTCTCCGCTTCGGCCGAGTTTGAGACGATGGTCACAGCCCTGAATTCGGCCTTATGGAAACCTTTGCATAAGGCCGAAATCCCGCCCGTTCCAGCTGACTCAAGCTTGGTCATTCCAGACCATAATACTCCGGTCTATTATGCCGATTGTATTGTGCTACTTGAAATTCCGGAGATGGAGATGAGCCCATGTTTACCAAACTGACTCGTTACGCCCTGGTTGCCCTATCCCTGTTTGTTGCGAAGCAGGGATTCGCCCAATGGGATGCTTGGTATGCGGCCAGCAAGACGCCTCACGAAGAAGTTCAGCAGATACAAGTGCGAGATGGGGTTGTGGAACCGGTACTCATTTCGCGGACAGCGCCAGATCAAAATCCCAAGTATCTCCTGCTGCTGTTTCCAGGACATCCAGGGATCATGAAGCTGCGCGAAGAGAATGGCCGGATTGTTTTTGAGCTGCTGGGGAATTTCCTTCTGAGAGCCCGCCGCCACCTGGTGGATGCCGAGACTGCAACGGTTTCTATCGATGCGCCGACGGACGAGCATTGCTGCTTTGAAGACCATTTTCGTTTGGGAGAAAAGCACGCCAAGGACATCGGGAAGGTCATCGACGCTCTGAAGATCCGCTTTCCTGAATCCAGGATATACCTCGTCGGCACGAGCAATGGCACGGTTTCCGTTGCCTCGCTGGCAGCGCGGCTGCCAGACAAAATCGACGGCGCCATTCTGACTGCATCGGCCACGGTCGCCTTGGGCAGGGCGCCTTACCTGTCTGGCTTCGACTTCGGCCAGATCAAGGTGCCGACACTCTTCGTTCATCACCGGGACGACGGTTGCGTCGTGTGTCCTTACGCACGGGCACGTGACATATCCAGCAAGTACGGCTTTCCCCTCATCACGGTCACGGGCGCGACCAATCCCACCGGTGACCCGTGCCAGGCCTACAGCCATCATGGTTTCCGCGGTCGCGAGAAGGAAACCATGGCAGCGATTCTGAAATGGGTTAAGTCACGGGACGTGACGGAGACCATCAATTAGCTGGCGCGCACCGCATGGGGCGCGGCTCAAGCTTCACTCTCTGCGCAACCGGAGTCAGCGGCGCATGAAGACCCGGCTTTGGCCGTGGCAATGTAAACCCGACCCGGCCTTGGCTCAAGCATCGACAGCAGGCGGTTGTATTCGCCTTCGGGAACCGGAAAGGTTGTCAGCACGAGCCTTACCAGCTCACGCTCGATCTCATCCCGCCCACCGTGGATGAGCGTCAGGTTCGGCTCATCAGGATTCATGGGTCAAAGTTCTCGCAACTCGCCTGGCTAATGCCCTCGTCAAATATACATGCCGCGCATATTTGGGTTGAAGTGCCTCAGTGACCCCGTTCCGCTGTCTCAATCCCTCTCGGACTGCCTCAGGAACTTGAGCATGGCCATGGCCTGCTTCTCTGGCGCATAAGCCAGGTGGAGCAGGAGCCGGACGGGCTTCGGAAGACTACGGCCCGACTCATAACGGGAGCCGCCGGATTGGGTAACCGAAATCCGGCTCCAGAATTCGGATTGGTTCATGCCCAGCTTCGATCGAAGCAGCTTGGCTTCCTTGCCGGATTCAATGAAGTGTTTTGGCTTGCTCATCGTGGCTCTCGAATCGTTGAGGGTTGCGATTTCAGGAAACTATTTCATGCATATATGCCGAAATATACATGAGGCGTATATGTCCATGTTGCATTACACCGGCAGGTCGTTGAGACCGTGTTGTCGCGCGAGCCGTCATCGACGAAGACGGTTTCGTTGGGCGGGCTGTTCTCATCGAGGATGGGCCTGTCCCGCTCCATGAAAATCGGAGCGGCCTCGGATTCGTTGTGGGCGGGGACGACGATGAAGATTATTACTTATTTCCTAAGCCGAATTTGAACCCTCCCACGTCGCCAAGCGCATCGAGTTGTGCAGGGGCGTGGGATTTCCTGGTGGGGGTGCTTGATACATGAAGCGGGGTAACATTCATCGGAGTGCCGGCGGCGAGGGCGGCCGACTCGCGACCGGATTCGTAGAAGGCGCGGATCATCAATCCACGCGCCTGCTTGCTGCGATCCTTGACCGAAAGCGCGGAGAGGGTCCGGTAGAGCTCGGGGTGCTCCGCCGAATAGATGCGGAAGGAGAGGCGAATCTCGTCAGGCACCGATACTGTCCTTTAAGCCGGCGGCGCGCGCCGCGGAGCTGGCCAGCCGCTCCCCCAGGTAATGGAAGCCGCGGACATTGGAAAGATTGGGCTCCTCCAGTTCGATCACTTCATGCTGGGGGAACTTGCGCTGCAGTTCCGCTGAATACATGGAGGCGCCGCCGCCGGTGACCACGATCACGTCAATGTCGGCCCCGGAGCCGATCGAGTTCTTGACCGCCTGGACTGCCTCCTCGACGATGTGGTTCCCCGCAGGCATGTAGACAGACAGGTCGATCGGCTTGCCATAGAGGAGCAGGGGAGTACCGGCGAGCCTCGACTGATCGATGTAGCGAACGATCTCGGAAGCATTGGCGTCCAGGCCCATGTCCTGGATCAGATGCTCCGCGACTTCCCGCAGCACGGCCGACATGCCGCGCTGGATGGCCTTGGAGCGCTCCTCGGATGCGGTCATGCCCTGGCAGACAAACCAATCAACGGTGTTGTAGCCGGGGTCGATGATCAGTGCGCGTGGCGTGCCTTTCGACTGAGCCCCATGCTTCATGAGGTAGTAGGCATACCCACCCAGCGGCTGCGGATACACCAGGCAGTGGTTCACGGTGATGGTTTGGCCGCGCGTGTTGATTATGTGCTTGCCGGTGAAGCGCTTTGCCAGCGAATCGGCCAAAGTGAAATAGGTGGTGAGCGGCAGGCCGAGGATCAGGTAATCGAGCACGCCACCCGGCAGCCCGTGCGACATGTAATTGAGCGCCCCGTACAGGCGCACCTTGTAGGCGGTGGAAAGCGGGTATTTCTGGTCGAGTACCTCGCTGACGTGGTGGGTGTTCAGAGCGAGGTGGACGTCCCGGCCGACTTCATAGACCTGGTCGTCGCAGGGCACCAGAAAGGTATCGCGACGCAGAGTCGCATCCGTCTCGATCATTCGCTTCGGCGCGATTGGCGACTGGGCCGGGAAGCAGGAGGCGGCAACGTCATGGGTATCCGGGTCGAGGCCGTCGGTGTACTTCACGTGGCCGTAGCCGATGTCGATGGCCCGTACGGCGAATGAATTCATGCTGCCCCCCCTGATTAATTAGTTCAGGGGCGATTTTCAGGGGAAAGAATCAAGCGGTGAAGCTACAAACCCTCACATGGGTGTGGGGGGATGGGCCAGTTTTGGGTCGAGCGAACAACTATTTCGGCCCGCCGGCCAGGTTGTTGCCATGACATTGCCACCACGTTGCCGTGGCGTTGCCAAAATTCGCAGGAGAGGCTTTCGGAGGAAAGTCGTTGCCGTAGCGATGCCGCCACGTTGCCGTGGCGTTGCCAACGACCGCCAAGAAGTGCGGCGGCAGGACGGGGAGCGCGATGGTGGCTGAGGGAAGCGAGAAGATCGAGGAGATGGACAAGTGAGATGGCGCGAAGGTTGCTAGTGATTGCACTCGATGTGTACACCGGCCCGGACGGTGACATACATCGATTTCTTTTTTGTTTTATTAACTTGGTGCAATTTTCGGACGGTGATAATCCAGTGTATTGACTGTCCGGAAAAAAGAGGGTTGACATGCATGCGCATTTCTGAAAATAATTCGCCTGCGTCGAGAAGTATTCGATGCATGCAAAGAACACAGCAGGTTTTTCGCCGTGCTGGCGAACGTGGAAGCGTGAGAGGAACCGCGTCAGTCCCTGCAGGATGGGGATCAGGCTCTCACATAATTCAGGCGAGCCCCTGAAACTCCACCGAGAAGTCATCGGTGTGAATCTCCGGCCTTTGTTGGCCGACACGGATGGGCCTAGTGCCCTTTCCTCCAAGACGAGCTTCGCGCTCGTCACACCCCGCAGACGGTATCGTGGGGACATCCATAGCCAGAGTTGTCATGCGTGCGCGGGCCGGCGGTCCGGAACGAACACACATCTGCTCCTGGCAATCAAATTGAAGGAATCGCACGCTCGGTGTCCTAACAGGACGCCGGTGAGGCTGGGAATCCATGAGGGATTCTGGCGCTCACCCAAAGAGCACCCGGTGGCTCCGTTGGCAGGAGCTGTAAATCCCAGGTGGGCAAGGGGCGATTCTCTAGACAGTGGTTGTGGGCTTCGACACGAGATTTGAAGCCTGGCGCGAATGTGATTTGCGCAGCAGCCAACCCGCGGCGCCTGTGAGGTGGCCGTGGACGGACGGATCGGGGGTGAAATATCCCCGGGGGTTCCTTCTTTTGGGGGTGCTCCCCGCCATGTGATGGCGACCTGTACCGACGCTGCGAGCGTTCGGGCAGCCGATTCGGGCGGCGCGCGATGTGATCGCGTTGTCGCTGCCGCATTGCTTAGAAATGGGCGATGTGTGCGCCAACCGTAAGACATTTCTAACCACCCCGCCATTTCCCACCGAACCGAAGTGAAGACTTCCGTGCGCAGGCTCGCGCGCGGAGGGAGGCCTTTTGCCTATTGCCGGCGCGACCGACCGCCGGCCCGAAAGTTACCGATCAACCGACTTTGAGGAGCAACTAAGAACACCGTGTCCATGCTGTACCGCTTTGACCAACCCCCCGTCGAGCACGACACCGAGGAGAACACGCTGCCTGTCTCGAACCAGATGGCCGACGCCTTCCCGATCATTCACTAGAAGAAAGGAGCAGAAGATGAAATCGCTCGCAGAAAAGTTGCTGCCGCTTGGATTCCGGAACGAGCTGCAGCGGATTCTCGACCAGAACATTGCCTATCGGGCGGCACGCAAGAAAGGCGTGTGCTCCGCCCACACTCAGTACGACCGGGCCCTGATCATCCGGATGGCCTTTGCCCAGTTGTGGGACATGGGCGTGCGCCTGCCCTCGCCGCGCAACCTCGGCAACCGGCACGTCTTCATGCTCATGGAGCGCTGGGACCAGGAAGGCGTCACCGTCAAGGTGCTGCATACGCGTATCTCCTACCTGCGTACCTTTGCGCGCTGGATCGGCAAGGACGGGATGGTCAAGGATGTCCGCGACTACCTGCCGGGGAAGGATCTCACCCGCCGCGCGGCCGCCAAGGTCAATCGCGCCTGGCGGGCCAAAGGCGTGGAGCCGGAACGGATCATCGCGATGGCGTGCGAGCTCGACGAACGCTTGGGCGTCATGGTCGCCCTGCAAGACGCCTTTGCCCTGCGCATGAAGGAGTCCTGCGAGATGCGGCCGGCCTACTGCCTGGTGGAGAGCGGCCAGGCGATCGAGATCTACGAAGGCACCAAGGGAGGACGGTTGCGCCGGATCCCGCTCGACACCGAGCACAAGCGCGCGGTCTTCGAGTGGGCGCGCAATGTGGCGGCGAGTGGCCGCGGCGGACGAATCCGCTGGTCGAATCTCACCTGGAAGCAGGCGCGCCGACACTACTACTACCTACTCGCTGAGAAGCTCGGGGTCAATCAGAAGGAAATGGGGGTGAGTAGCCACGGCCTGCGGCACGGCTACGCCCAGGACAAGTACCAGGACCTCACCGGCCTGCCGCCGCCGATCGTCGGTGTCGATCCGAAGCGGGTCGATCCGGACGCGCACCGCGACGCCGGCATCCAGGTCTCGCGCGACCTCGGCCACGGCCGGGTGCAGGTGACGGCAAGCTACTACGGCAGCCACGGCCATGCGTTGCGAAAGAAGAAATGAGTTTTACAGACGACGAGACGACGAGACTACCTTTAATCTCTTGGGAGTCAGATTGTGAACGCTTATTATCACCGCAGCAAAATCATCAGAATGGGAGGCGTCATTTCCCAAACCGGGTTGTCCCGCAGCGCGATCTATCAAAAAATCGCGTGCAACCAATTCCCAAAGCAGATTCGTCTAGGTGCCCGCGCGGTGGGATGGTTGCTGGATGAAGTAAATAACTGGGTGGAACATCAAGTCAAAGTCTCCCGCGCCGGATAACATCTGCGATGTGACTGTGCTCAAATATCGGCGGAAGCCCCAGCACCTGAGTTGGGTGCTGGGGCTCGCCAGGTCTAGGAAATGGTCACTCCCTGTCTGCACTCAACACGGTCAGGCAATTCCCTCCATCCTCACCGCCCATTCCTCCCCCTGCCGCGCCGCCACGAACTCGCGCGACCCCTTCGTCCCAGACTCCACCTCCGTCCGACTCGGGATGTGGTTGCCCCAGGCGTCCTTCGCCGCGTGCGGCCCGAGCAGGCAGCGGCCTTCCTCGATGGCGGCCATCATCGCGCGGCCGTAGCTGCCCTGGAACTTCCACCCTTCGCCGCCGTTGATGGCGCGCTGCAGGGCTTCGAAGTAGGCCGGCTCGCCGGTGGCGCCGCCCTCGATGATGTCGACGTCTTCCAGTCTCATGGCAGGCTCAGTGCAGGGTGCTGGACGGTTCCCTGTCCGGCAGCAGGCCGACGAAGCGGCCCTCGACGCCGTCCATGAAAGAGAGGTTCACCGGCGTGGCGAAGGTGCGCCGCTTCTTCGAGGGAGGCTTGGGTTTGAGCGGTACCTGCGCGCCCCACACGCCGTGCCGCGTTTCCAGCATGAAATTGGCGGTGTCGATCTTCCAGGGGCAGGTGCCGATCGAGCCGTAGCGCTCGATGATCTCCTCGTAGCGCGCCACCTTGTCCTTCGGCAGGCCCCAGCCTTCCATCACCGTGAACACGAAATCCGCCTCGACGCTCTCCGCCGCCATGCGGATGGCCAGGGCGGCGTTGTCCTTCGCCTCGTCGGAGGCGGTGTCGATGACGACGGGGATCAGCCGGCCGGAGGCGAAGTTGCCGACGAAGGCGATGGGCGAGAGGCTTTCCCCCTTCTCCAGGAAGCCGCGGGCTTTCTCGATGAAGGGCAGGACGACTTCCAGGTAGGGTTCGGGCAGTTTCATGGTCGGTTCGGGGCGGCTGGTCCGGCGCGGCAGCCGGGCATCGGCGATAATCGCACATTGCCCGACATGACCGCCAGATGATTTTCCACATCCCGCTGCGCGACCTCAAGCTGTTCTCGGCCGGCGGCCTCGAAGGCCTGTCCGAGGCCGAGCTGGTGGCGCGCCTGCGCGCCGAGCACCCCCGCCTGCTCGCCGACGCGCAGATCGAGATCGCCGGCGGCATGGTCACCATCCACTTCCCCGAGCCGCCCGCGCAGGGCAAGGCGGAGGCCGCGCGCCTGCTGGAGAAGGGCATCCAGCGCTGCCGGCAGGGCGAGTACCGCAAGGCCGCCGGCATCCTGGAGCGCGTGCTCGATCTGGACCCGTCTAGCACGCCGGCCTACCGCAACCTCGGCATGGCGCTGATGGAGCTGGGCGAGACGGAGCAGGCGCGCCAGCACCTGGTGGAGGCCGCGCTGCTCGACCCGAAGGACGCCTGGCCCTACGTGGTGCTCGGCAACGCCCTGGTGCGCGAGCCGGGCAAGCTCGACGCCGCCGAGGGTCTGCTCGCCAAGGCCCACGAGATCGACCCGCAGGATCCCTGGGCGATGAACTCGCTGGGCGGCATCGCCATGGAGCGCGGCGATCTTGCTGCGGCGGTGGCGTGGTTCAGCAAGGCCCTGGAGGCCAAGCCCGACTTCGCCAACGCCCACTACGGCTGGGCGCTGGCCCTCTCCACCCAGGGCCGCGACGAGGAGGCGCTGGAACGCCTCGGCATCCTGTTCGGCAAGGCGGAAGTGCAGGACGCGCGCTCCCGCCCGGTGTTCGCCAATGCCCGCAGCCTCTGGCGCGAGATCACGGCGAAGCGGGCCACCGCCCGCAGCGGGGAGAGTCTCGCCGCCGTGCGCGCGTACCTCGACGGCATCGCCGAGCGTTCGGGCTTCCCCGTGCGCGAGGAATGGGCCGATTTCCCGGAGAACTATGCCGCGCAGACGCAGATGGCCTGGAAGAAGGGGCGCGACCACCACCTGGTGCGGCTGCGCCGAGGCTACCCAGAGCCGGCCTGGCACCACATCCTCGCCCACGAGGCGACGCACATCGACTTCGAGGCGAAAGCGCGTGCCCTTGGCCGCAACCGCTGGTTCACCGTCAACGACGAGACGCGCAGCAAGGCGCTGCGCCAGATGGAGCCGGACCTCCGCCGCATCGCCCGCCAGGGGCATTCCGCCGAGCGACTCGCCGCGCTGGTTTCGAAGCTGCTGGAGGGCGTAGCCGGCCTGCTCTTCAACACACCCATCGACATGGCGATCGAGTCGCGCCTGGCGCGCGAGCTGCCGGTGCTGCGCGAGGCGCAGCTGCTGTCGCTCGACACCCTGGCGCGCGAGGCGGCGGCCCTGAGCACCCACCGCGAGATCCGCCAGATCACGCCGGAGCGCATCCTCGCCGTCAATGACACGCTGAACGCCGCCGCCGCGCTGTTCCTGCGCGACCTATCGGGCGGTGCGCTCGACTACACCGAGGCCTACCGTCCGTTCGACTGCCTCGCCAGGGCGGAGCGTTTATACGCCGCCTACCGCGACGCCGAAACGGAGGGCATCGCGTCCGGTGCGGAATACGACCTCGTCGACGAATTCGCCACGCAGCTCGGCGTGCGCGCCTGGTACGCCTGGCAGGCCGACAGCGGACCGGGCGGGGCGACGGCAAGCGAGCCGCCGGCGCAGTCCCGCAAGATCGACTCTCCGGCCGCGCTGCTGTGCCTCGTGGCGGCGCTGGAGCGCCTCGGCGGGCGCGGCGATCAGGAAGTCGCGCAGATCGCCGCCGAGGCGGCGCTGAAGGGAACCACCGGCCTCGACCTGGATTCGCCGGAGAAGCTCCACAGCCTCTCAGCCTTCGGCAACGAGCGCTTCAGCGGGCTGGAGCTGCTGTGCTTGATGCACGCCGCGATGCAGCGCGTCAGCCCGGGCGCGGACGTGGGGGCGGATTTCTCGGGGGTGTGGACGGCGGCGCAGATGATTTTTTCGACGCGGAAGAAGTAGGGCGGTCAAAGGTGGCGGGGTATTCAGGGATGAGCGGGCCTGGGGGAGGCGGAATCCGTTTATTGCTTTGCTTGGCTGTGATGCTATGCCGCGGGATGTCCGGTTTGCGATCAACGATCGATGCTCACGATTGAATCATTGAGGACTTCTGGTCGGCCTTACCTGCAGTTGGGGTACGCTCTGTTGTACGTCAGCAATGCGGCGGACTGCTGACCTTGGGGCTCCTGGCTGCAGATCGCCAGGTTACTGACTTGAACTCACGCTCCCGATCTTGTGCTGCCAGCCGCTCAGTTGCCGACCAAACCGGATAGGTCGGACATATTCAACCCTTATGGCCGACAAGCGAGCCATATCAGCCACGACAACCACGAGGCGATTTGCCGGCCTAACGCCAAACGCCTGCCGATCCAGTGATAGACTGGGATTGAGAATCCCTAAATGCATATTCGTTGCCGACATTGATGAACAAATAGGCCGAACTTGCTGCAAAGAAATCAAATTCATGGCTCATCTGGTGAGCCTGTCACCATGGCTGAATTGGAACCTGAAATCCCAATAGACTCGATTGGCAATCAATCCTCCGGACGGCCAAGATAGAGAAATGCTGATAGAAGACCTGAAACCGAACATTACTGTGCATGGCCCGCTATTCCCGGAGCCGGTGCAGATCATCGTCACGATTCCGATGGGTGCAGCGGTCAAGCTGGTTGGCAAAGGCGTTCAGTCCAATTCGGTCTTCGAGCCGATCCTGAGCGCGGAACAGGTCGCGCTGCTCACCGCCTCCCCTGCGCTCGAACCCTTCGACGGCGACGCTCGCAAGTTCCGCTTCGGCATTGAGGCCATGCGACTGGGCCTGGCCTACGAGTACGACCCATACTTCTCGCTGTCCATTGCCCGCGTCGATCCTCTGCCGCACCAGTTGGAAGCGGTCTACGAATACTTCATGAAGCTGCCGCGTATCCGGTTTCTCCTCGCGGACGATCCTGGCGCCGGCAAGACCATCATGGCCGGCCTGTTGATCAAGGAATTGAAGATTCGCGGATTGGTCAAGCGCGTCCTCATCATCACGCCCGCCAGCCTGACCTTCCAATGGCAGCGCGAATTGAAGGACAAGTTCCGCGAGAATTTCGAGATCATCCGAAGTGACGTGCTGCGCGCCAACTACGGCTCGAATCCGTGGCAGGAGAAAGATCAGGTCATTACTTCGGTGTCGTGGGTCTCACGTGTCGAAGACGCCAAGGAATCCTTGTTACGCAGCCAATGGGACCTGATCATCGTCGACGAGGCGCACAAGATGAGCGCCTACAGCACAGAGAAGAAGACCCTTGCCTATCAACTCGGCGAGTCGCTGGCCGGCATGACCGACCACTATTTGCTGATGACCGCGACGCCGCACAAGGGTGATCCCAAGAATTTCTGCCTGTTCCTCAATCTTCTGGACCGCGATGTGTACGGTGACATCAGCAGTCTGGAAGAGGCGATGGTCCGTCACGAGGCGCCGTTCTACTTGCGTCGCGTGAAGGAAGCGCTGGTCACATTTCCCGAACCCGAAACCGGACACGTCAAGGCGCTATTCACGCGGCGCAACGTCACCACCACCGAATTCCAGATTTCCGAGGAAGAGCTGGATTTCTACGACCGCCTCACCCGCTACGTCGAAGATCAGTCGATCAAGGCTGCTGCCGACGATTCGGCTCGCGGTCGGGCGTTGGCTTTTACCATGGCGATGCTACAACGTCGCTTTGCATCCAGCCTCTATGCGGTGCGGCGCAGCCTTGAACGCATGCGCGACAAGCGTGAGCGGATTTTGAAAGACCCGGAAGGCTATCGCCAGGAGCAGTTGAACAAACGCCTCCCCGAAGACTTCGACGACCTGACCGACGAAGAGCAGCAGGACATCATTTCCGAACTCGAAGATGTCGTTGCCGATATCGACCCTATCGCACTGCGCGAAGAAATCTCGGAACTGTCCAAGCTCATCAGCCACGCCCGCGAACTGGAAATACGCGAGGTCGAAACCAAGCTCGTAGCCTTGAAGGAGTTGCTGACCACGCAAGGCGTCTTCGCAGACCCGAAAATGAAGCTGCTGGTGTTCACCGAGCACAAGGACACCCTGGATTATCTTGCGGGTGACGGTCGCGACGGGCGTCCATCGGGCAAGTTGCGCGAATGGGGCCTCAGCCTCACCCAGATTCATGGCGGCATGAAAATCGGCGACCGCGACAGTCCCGGCACACGCATTTTCGCCGAGCGCGATTTCCGCGAATCGGCCCAGGTGCTGGTTGCCACCGAAGCGGCCGGCGAGGGCATCAACCTTCAGTTCTGCTGGCTGATGATCAACTACGACATTCCATGGAATCCGGTGCGGCTGGAACAACGCATGGGTCGCATCCATCGCTACGGTCAGGAAAAGGACTGCCTGATCTTCAACTTCGTTTCCACCAACACGCGCGAAGGCCGCGTGCTTCACAAGCTCTTCGAGCGTATCGAGGCCATCCAGGACGACCTCGACCCGAAACGCACGGGCAAGATATTCAACGTTCTCGGCGACGTATTCCCGGCCAATCAACTGGAAAAAATGCTGCGCGACATGTATTCGCACAACCAGATGACCGAGGAACTGATCAAGCAGCGCATCGTCGAGCAGGTCGACCTGCGCCGCTTCGAAGGCATCACCAAATCCACTCTCGAAGGCCTGGCCAAGAAGGAGTTGAATCTCTCCGCGATCGTCGGCAAATCGGCCGAAGCCAAGGAACGCCGGCTGGTTCCCGAAGTGATCGAAGATTTTTTCCTCAATTCCGCACCGATGACCGGCCTTTCCCCCAAGCCGGTAAAGGCGGGCGCCAAGGCCTACAAGCTGGGCCGCATTCCACGCAATCTCTGGCCCACGGGCGAGCGTTTGGAGCCCCGCTTCGGCAAGCTGGGCCGCGAGTACGGAAATATCGTTTTCGACAAGGAGTTGCTCAGGCAGGACGCCACGCTGGAATGGGTCACCCCCGGACACCCGCTGTTTGAAGTCGTGCGCGAAGATGTCCTGGCGCGGGTGACGGAGCACCTGAAGCGCGGCGCCGTGTTCTATGACCTGCAAAGCAAAGTGCCATTTCGCCTTGACGTGTTCGGGGCCGCCATCCGCGATGGCCGTGGCAACGTTCTTAGCAAGCGCCTGTTCGTGGTTCAAACCGACATGGATGGGCAGTTCACCATCAGGCAACCGACGATCTTTCTCGACCTTACGCCCGCGGAGGCGCCGCTGCCGGTGCCGGACGATACCGCACTGCCGAATCGGAACCAGGTCGAGGTTGTTTTGCTTGAGCGAGCGCTGAATCCGCTGCTGGAGGAATCTCGCAGCGAGCGCGGACGCGAGGTATCCGTTATCTCGCGGCACATCGAGCTGAGCCTCAACGCCATCATCAACCGCGAAAACCTGCTGCTAGCCGAACTGATTTCGCAAAAGGAAGCGGGTTCCGGCGAACAGGGCCTGGAGGGCCGCATCAAGATTTCGGAAGACAAGTTGCTGGAACTGGATCACCGCTTGCAGGGCCGTCGCCGCGAGCTGGATCAGGAAATCCAGTGTTCCGTGAGCGACATCCAGCACATCGGCCGCGCTTGGGTGCTGCCGCACCCTGAGCGCGAGGCGCCGGGAATCGCGCCGATGGTAAGCGACCCGGAGATCGAACGCATCGCCGTCCAGGCCGTGATCGCCCACGAAGAGGCCGAGGGGCGGGTGGTGGAAAGCGTCGAGAGCGACAACCGCGGGTTCGACCTGATCTCTCGCCGGCCGCATCCCGAAGACCCCAAGACCGCTATCGACGTGCGTTTCATCGAAGTCAAGGGCCGCTCCCACGTGGGCGAAATCGCGCTGACCTCGAACGAGTACCGCACCGCGCAGCGCATGAAAAACGACTACTGGCTCTATGTCGTGTTTCACTGCGCCTCGCCCAATCCGTCCATCAACATCCTGCGCAATCCGGCAACCCTCGAATGGCAGCCAGTCGTCAAGGTCGAGCATTACCGCCTGCACGCGAACTCGATCAAGAGCCCGGTCGAACTACGTCAGGAGAGGGCGAATTACAAAGTGGAGCCAAAAGACTCATGAGCCGTCTTACCCTGGATTGGTACAACCTCGAACAGAAACCCGGTAAGGACTTGTGTCTCAAGATTCCGCTCTGCGATGTCTATAGCCGAATCATCGACCGCGCCTTCCCCGACCTCGTCCATATCGGCTGGCGGGAGGATACCAAGGGAACCTGCTACACCTACTTCAAATCCATCGCAGCCGAGGAACAGGAGCAACTGACTGCGTTTCTCGATTTGCTGAAGCAATTGCTATGCATCACGCGGACCAAAGTCCTGGAACAGCATTTCAAGGACGAACTGACCGAGGCCTACGCCCTTGATTTCAACTTCGAGCAGGACAAGCATCCTCTGGAATACACCCAGGCGGGCAAGGCTGAGCGCGCAGCAAAGGAAGAGCAGAACCCGAAGGCGATAGAAGGGCTTGCCAAAGTTCTGGCGAAGGTGATCGAGTTGCATCCGGCCATGAACCGGGCCGACTTCATTGCGGCCATTCCCCCGCGCCCGTCCAAGGCATTTCACCTGCCCGTCGAGCTGGTGAAGCAGATCGGCGGCCTGCTGAATCGCAACACTGGACTCAAAGTGACGAAGATCGAACACGAGAAACTCAAGACTCTTGCGGTCGAAGACAAGGTCAATGCCTTGATGAATGCCTTTACCCTGCACGAGCCGGTCGCGGGCAAGACAATAGTCCTGGTCGACGACCTCTATCAGTCGGGCGTAACACTGTGGTCCCTGGCGCGGTTTTTGAAGCAAAATGGCGCACGTGCTGTTTATGGGCTGGCCTGTGTCAAGTCCTGGAGCGATAGCGACAACGTATGAGTTCCTCTCCTCCCCTATCCATCGAGCGTTTGGCGTTCCGGCTGCAGCAATTGCCGGGTGTTGGCGCTGCAAAGCTGCGGAAAATTCTCGCGGGCATCCGCGCGCGCGGCCAGTCTGCGGAGGAATTCGTCGCGCTCGACGAGCAGACCTTGATTGCGAGCCACGGCTTGAGCCGCGTGGCGGCGAAGCAGCTCGCCTGCCCTTCGCCCACCGAAGACGACATCTGGGAAAAGCTTGCCGCGCAAGGCGTCAAGTTGCTGGTGCAAGGCTGGGACGGATACCCGGAGCGCCTGACCGCGATGCTCGGTGATACGGCGCCGCCCATCCTCTACGTCCGCGGCGCGACCGAACTGCTTGCCGCACCGGGCGTCGGTTTCTGCGGTTCGCGCAAAGCCTCGGAAAGGGGACTCGGCGTTGCCGGCGAATGTGCCCGTCTGCTTTCGGCCGACCACATCAACATTGTCAGCGGCTATGCCCACGGCGTAGACCTGGCCGCGCATTGCGCCGCGCTGGAAGTCGGGGGGACCACCACCGTGGTGCTGGCCGAGGGCATCCTGCATTTTCGCGTCAAGGAGCAGGTGCGGCAGTGGATTCGCGATGAGGATTTCAGCAATCTCGTGGTGGTGTCCGAATTTCCGCCCAACCTGCCCTGGAAGGCGCACAACGCCATGATCCGCAACCGGACGATCTGCGGGCTTTCGAATGCGCTGGTCGTCATCGAGTCCGGCCTCGAGGGCGGCACCTTCGAGGCGGCCAAGACCGCGCTTGCCTTGAACGAGCCGCTTTTCTGCGTCGAATATGCCAATCCGGCGGAGTCGGCAGCAGGCAATTCATGGCTTCTCGAGCATGGCGGCATTCGCCTGCGGCGGGGCCGTTCCGGACAGCCCAATCTGGCCGGCATCCTCGAAGCCATCTGCCATCAACCTACGGCGCAAACGCGTGTTGGGCATCAGCAGGGCGACCTGCTTCAACACTCACGCGCACACTAAGCACGAATGTCTGCATACCCCAAACGCCTCATTGAAGTCGACCTGCCGATCAAACGCATCTCCGCCCATTCGCGGCGCGAGAAAAGCATACGCCACGGGCACATCTCCACCCTGCATATCTGGTGGGCGCGACGCCCCTTGGCGGCCTGTCGTGCGGTGATCTGCGCGGCGCTGTGGCCAGACCCGGTCGACGAGCTTTGCCCGGAGC
Source organism: Anaerolineae bacterium (assembly GCA_022072245.1). Classification (GTDB taxonomy): domain Bacteria; phylum Chloroflexota; class Anaerolineae; order UBA4142; family SHND01; genus SHND01. The sequence goes on along the minus strand of JAJVIA010000013.1, from coordinate 1,011 downwards.
CGTTTCGGAAGGCAGCACGGGCGGCGATGCTGGAGTGGACTTCCCATGAGCGGTCGATTCTCCTGTCCACGGATAGCCGGCCGCGTTTTGCGGCCGCGCGCAGGAATCCGGCGTATTTCGATGACCCGTTGGAACTGCGCGGCGCGCTGCTGGACTTTATTGCCGACTTCTCCAACTGGGACAACTCGACGGTCAAGGAATTTCTCGGCACCAGTCGCGCCCTGACCCAATGCGCACACGAAGCACTAGGTGGTCATGCCGGCACCCGCCCGCTGGTAGTAGACCCTTTCGCTGGTGGTGGCTCCATTCCGCTCGAAGCCTTGCGTGTGGGCGCTGATGCTTTCGCCAGTGATTTGAATCCCATTCCCGTCCTGCTCAACAAGGTCGTCCTCGAATACATCCCCAAATACGGCCAGCGCCTTGCCGATGAAGTCCGCAAATGGGGCGACTGGATCAAGCGCGAAGCCGAGAAAGAGCTGGCCCAGTTCTACCCCAAGGATGCGGATGGCGCGAGCCCCATCGCCTATCTCTGGGCGCGGACCGTTCAATGTGAAGGTCCCGGCTGCGGCGCGGAAGTGCCGCTCATCCGCTCTCTCTGGCTGGCCAAGAAAGCTAACCGGTCCGTCGGCTTGCAAATCATGCCGAACCAGAAGGCAAAGCGCGTGGATTTCCAAATTATCGTCAAGCAACGCGACGGCTGGGTGGACCAGTCCAATCCGACCACGAAAATCGAAAACCCGAAGTTTGATGGCACAGTCAAACGCGGTTCGGCGACGTGTCCATGTTGCGGCTATACGATGCCGGTGGCGCGGGTGCGCGAACAATTGAGAACACGGCACGGTGGCGCCGGTGATGCGCGCTTGTTCTGCATTGCAACGACACGGGTGTTGCTACGCGTTAAAAATTCCCCAGATTTTCTGAGATCTGCGCGTTCAAAATTACCCAGGGTGATTAACCTCCGCTGCTCGATTGTTGAGCAGGGAAGTCGAGGAGATGATCACCATGAAGCAA
>JAJVIA010000012.1 GCA_022072245.1 Anaerolineae bacterium | reverse complement strand
AATCGCATCGCGCTGCATCATTATCCCGACGCGGTGAAAGCCATTCAAGAGATGGCGCGCGTATTGAAACAAGGCGGCGTTTTGGGATTCACCGACAACACCGTTCCGCCCACCAAACAGCTCGGGGGCATTATCAATCATTTTGAAAAGGTGCGCGACCCCTCGCACAATTGGTGTTATCCGATTGAACGCTTGTCAAGATATTTCGAGCAAGCGGGTTTGCGGGTGACGCACACCGAAGAAGCGTCGAAAGAGATGGAGTTTGAAACGTGGGCGAATCGAATGGGCTGCACGGAAGAAACGAAAAAAGAATTGCGGCGTCTGCTCGACACCGCGCCGCCCGAAGCGCGCGAATTTTTCAAGCCGCGCATCGAGAATGACAAGCTGTGGTTTTCGATTCGTGAAGCGATTCTGATTGCGCGCAAGCTGTGATTGGCAAATCAAACGCGCGCGCGGCAAACGCCCGACCTTTGCGTCAACCTTATGCGCGGCGCGCGTTGCGACAGCGCGAAAGAACATTCAAATTGTTTCCGAAAAACAAGAACCGCGCCCATCGGCGCGGTTTGAATTTTTTCATGGCGACACATTGACCGGAATCTCCAGAAACAAGGTCGGCTGCATACATGGCGGGTCTGTGTGACGACGGGGTGGATCGCTCGTCGCATACAATTTCGTCTTGCCCGCTTTGAGCGCGGTGAAATAGCCCTGCTGATCCGCTAAAAGCCCCACGACCGGCTCGGCGCGCACAATCGTTTCATCGCCTACGCGCACAGTCCAGGCGCGATCGCCCAAATTCAATAAAAAGTTTTCGCCCACGCGCAGCATTACGCCGCTCTCGGCATTTTGTATCGTGATTTCGCCATGCGGCGCGAGCGCGCGCGTTTTCATTTGGACAAGCGGCAAACTGGTCGCGGCGGGACCAATTACAACCGTAGCGTTTTGCGGCGTCATAATTTGAGGGGTTTCTAACGCGTTCATTTCCACTCCTGTCGTCGGGCGCGCGCATCCGTACATTCAAAACATGCACAATGCAAAGCCCGACAAAATCAAGGTTTGGTGAAGCATATCAAGAGGACATTGAATAGACGTTCGGAACCCCGATTTGGTTTCATTGCGCCCGACGCCGACGGCGCGCCCTAAATTCATTTTGACACCCTCTGTAACTCGTCCTACAATAACGTTCGCTTATGAAATATCATATTACAACGTACGGCTGTCAAATGAATACCGCCGACTCGCAAAAGCTCGCGTCCGAAATGGAAAAACTCGGTTTGCGCGCTACGCCTTTGGCGCACGAGGCGGATGTGATTGTGCTAAATACGTGCGTGGTGCGCCAAGGACCCGAAGACAAAGCCGCCGCGCGCTTGATGTCGTTGAAACCGCTCAAACAAAAAAATCCAGCTCTCGTTTTCGGCGTCATGGGCTGCATGGTCGGCGTGCGCGAACCCAAAGCGCTGCGCGAAAAATTTCCGTTCGTGGATACCTTCTTGCCGCCGTCCGACCCAACGGCTTTGGTGGAATTGCTGCGCGCGCGCGGCGTCCAAGCCGAAACGGGCCGCGACGATTATTGGCTCGAACGCGATGCCGCCGAAACGCGCTATGCGCTCCAAGACGCCGATTTTATTTTGCCCGCGCACGAACGCGGCCAACTCGTCAGCGCGCACGTGCCGATTGTGTTTGGCTGCAATCATGTGTGTACGTTTTGCATCATCCCCTATCGCCGCGGCGTCGAACGTTCGCGCTCGCTGGACGAAATCGTCGCGCACGCGCGTTCGCTCATCGCGCAAGGCGTCAAAGAAATCACTTTGCTCGGACAAATCGTTGACCGTTACGGCTATGACCTGCCCGATGGACCTCGCCTGCCCGAACTGCTGCGCGCCGTGCACGCGCTGGAGGGATTGGAACGCTTGCGCTTTCTCACGTCGCATCCCAATTACATGGACGACCGCTTGCTCGATACAATTGCGGAACTCCCCAAAGTGATGGAGCATATCGAAGTTCCGATTCAGGCGGGCGACGATGAGGTATTGAAACGCATGAAGCGCGGTTACACGGTGGACGAGTATCGCGCGTTGATTGCAAATATCCGCGCGCGCGTGCCCAATGTCAGCATCGCCACCGACATCATTGTCGGTTTCCCCGGCGAAACGGAAAAACAATTTCAAGGCACGTACGATATTTTGCAAGAATTGAAACTCGACGTCGCGCACGTCGCCATGTATTCGCCGCGCCCCAATACCGCGTCCGCGTCGCGTTTTCCCGACGACGTGCCGCAAGAGGAAAAAGAACGGCGACGCATAGCGCTTGACGATTTACAAGCGCAAGTGGTCGGCGCAATCAACGCGCAATTTTTGGGCCAAACGGTTGAAGCGTTGGTGGAGGACAATCATAAAGGGCGATGGAAAGGGCGCACGCGCACCAACAAACTCGTCTTTTTTCAAGACGATGCGCGCGATTGGAAAGGCAAACTCGCCAGCGTAAAAATCAATTGGACGGGCCCCTGGTCCATGCTGGGAGAACTCGCCGAAGGGGAAAGTTGAAACCCAAGATTTCTCGCTCGAAATCCGCGACGAAAATTCCGAATTGGCGACCGCGATTGAAATTTTAACGCGCGTCAACAAACGACGCGGTCAGGAAGCGTACAACGCGTACCGCGGCAAACGACGCAGCATAGCGCGCGGTCGAAGCGATTTACGATTTATCCATGTACGCCGCAAGCATCAATTACCGTCACGCGCCGCCTCCGCCGCCATTGTCCGATGCCCAAGCCAAATGGCTCGACGAATTTTTGCGCGCGCAAGGAGCAAAATAAATGGGCGTCACCATTCACTATAACGGCGTTCTGGCGCGCGCCCGTCTGGCGGAAACGCTCGACGCGGCGCGTTTGTATTGCGCGGAACAACGCTGGCTTTATCACGACATTGACGAGCGCATCATCGGCACAGTGGAACGCGTGGTCGAACGCCGCGAAACCGAAATCGAAATTAACGGCATCCAAGCCACGAACGTCGAAAGCGTCACCCAAACTTTTCCGATTGACGACTCGCTGCGCGGCATCCTCATCAACGTACATGCAAAAGCGGACCCGGTGTGGCTCACGTTCAACGAAGCGGGCGAACTCGCGTACTATATGCCGCTCGACGATGCGGGCGCTTATTGGGAAATGAAAACGCTTTTTACTAAAACGCAATTCGCGGGCGTCGAAAGCCATATCGCCATCTGCGATTTTTTGCATTATCTCCAAGCCAATTATTTCCCCGGCTTGAACGTGTACGACGAAGCAAATTATTTTGAAAGCGGCGACGCGGGGCGCGCGGCGCAACAGATTGACTTGCTCGACGACGTCATGGACCGCTTGCAAACCGCGTTAGAAGACGAAACGCTCGCGGACGAAAACGCCGATTTTATTCGCGGCGTATTGGATGCCGCCGACGCCGACGCGGAAAAAAGCGAACCCCAACCCAAGCGCAAAAAAATCCGGGTCGAGCGCGGCAAAGCGCTCAAGCCACGCGCCCCGCAGTGGAAACGCGGGCGCGGTCTCGGCGCCAACAAAAATTGATGGCGACACAAATCGAAACGCGGCGTATAGCGCGCCGCGTTTTTTTATTTCGGTTTGCCCTGTTTTTTATTGTGCGCGCGAAAAATCATTCTCACGGGAACGCCGGTCAGTTTGAATTTCTCGCGCAGTTTGTTTTCCAAATAGCGTTCGTACGAAAAATGCACCATGTCGCGGTGATTCACAAAAAATACAAACGTCGGCGGATTGACCGCCACTTGGGTCGCGTAATAAAATTTCAACGTGCGCCGGCCGTGCGTCGGCGGCGAATGTTGCGCCACCGCTTCGCGTAAAATTTCGTTCAAATCCGCCGTACTGAGCCGCGTCCGCAATTCCGCGCGCACGCGCAGCGCCGTATCCATCACCGCCGGAATGCGCTGGCGCAATTTGGCGGAACAAAAGAGAACCGGCGCGTACGCAATAAAATTGAACGCCGCGCGCACGCGCTCTTCATATTTTCGCATGGTGTCGGTTTCTTTTTCCACCGCGTCCCATTTGTTGACGACCAACACAATCCCTTTGTTTTCTTCCAGCACGTACGACGCCACGTGCATATCTTGGGTCGTGGGTCCATCCTCTGCATCCAAGACCAATAAAACGACATCCGCGCGCTGAATCGCTTTGAGCGCGCGCAAGCTGGAAAATTTTTCAATGCCCGCTTCGATTTTGCCGCGCCGCCGAATGCCCGCCGTATCAATGAGCGTCGCCGGTTCGCCGCGCCACATCACTTGCGTATCCAGCGCGTCGCGCGTCGTGCCGGGAATTTCGCTCACAATCGCGCGTTCCTGTCCCAAAATGGCGTTGAGCAAAGACGATTTGCCCACATTCGGACGTCCGACAATGGCGATTTGGGGAATCTCGCTTTCGGTTTCGGTCACAACGGGCGGAAAATTGGCGACGATTTCATCCAACAAATCGCCTGTGCCGGTGCCGTGCAGCGCCGAAATTGGATGCGGCTCGCCGACGCCGAGCGCGTAAAATTCCACCGCGTCCGCCGCGCGTTTGGCATTATCAGCCTTGTTGACGACGAGATACACGGGCGCGTCCGCCCGGCGCAAAATCTCGGCAATTTCATAATCGCCCGGCAGCGCGCCCGCTTCCGCATCCGTCAAAAATAAAATCGCGTCCGCTTCCTCGATCGCCAATTCAGCTTGCGCGCGCGCCAACGCGAAAAATTTTGCCGTGTCGTTTTCGGCGACGGCTTGACGTTCGCCGACGATACCGCCCGTATCCACAACGGTAAATTCGCGGCCCGCAAAATCCGCGTCCGCGTACAACCGGTCGCGCGTTGTGCCGGCAATATCGGTCACAATCGCCACACGTTCGCCAATCAGCCGATTGAACAAAGTGGACTTGCCCACATTGGGCCGTCCCACAATCGCAAGAATAGGTTTGATAGACATGGATGGGTGTTTGGTGTTTGGATTTTGGATTTCTGATTTTTGATTTTCGATTAAGGCGCTCTACCAAAAGTTGTGTAAATTTCGCGGCCTGAGGTTGAAACCGTCATGGCAAGAAAAGCTCTACGCCTTAATGCTGCATCGCTTGCCAGCAGTTTTCAAACTGCGGATTTTACACAAAACGCGGCATACGACCTCGATTGAACTTGAAACCTTGAACCTGAAACTTTGAACTTTTAGCTTTTAACTTTTAACTTTTAACTTTTACTCTCAATCTTCCACAGCGCGCCCGGATTGGCAATCGGTTCAGCGCCAAACAAAGGCGCGTCCAGCGTCCCCACGCGTTCGACCGAATACGCCGCGCGCAAATTTTCCAACACCCGACTCAAGACGGCGTTGTCTTCTAAAATAAATACAGCGCGCTTTTCGCCTTGTGTAACTACAAGAAACTCCTCTAACGCTTGCGCCGACCAATCCGCCGGGCGGAACGCGGCGCGCCGCGCGTACAAATCTATCGCGCCCGAATTGAGCGACGCGCCGACGATGGCGTTTGACGGCGTGAGCCGCGCGAGTTCATCAAACGCCGCGCGCTGCGCTTGCGTCATGGCGCCAAACCGCGGCGGCGCGGCATCGAACGCGCGCGGCAAGGTATGCCATACGCGCGCCAAACTCCATTCCAGCGCGAAAAAAATTACGCACGCCGCCGCCAAATTTGCCCACCCGCGCCGCTTAGCCCACAACGCGCCAACCAACGCGACAATTCCGAACGAAACGTAAAAAGCAATAATCGGAAATTGCGGAATCAAATCGCGCAGTCGCAGCGCCGGATACGGCAAATGGATGAGCAGCGCCGCCCCAAGCCACAACAACAGCGCGGCGTTTTCTATCCGCGCGCGGCGCGCAAAAAAAATAATTCCCGATGCAATAAAAAAAATAAACCAGCCAAATTCGGCGGCGATGAACGCGCTCTGCCCTAGCGCGCCAAGCGTGGGCAGCATTGCGTTCAATGAAAACAACGCGAGCTCTTGCGATTCGGGCGTGAGCCAACCGCCCAAATATGTTTGATGATACCACAGGTCAGGAACGGCAACCGCAAACGCGGACGCAAAGAGGATTCCAAGTTTTTGGCGCCGCGCGGACGCCAAGAAAAATAGCGGCAACATGCCGCAGAGGATAACCAATTGCGTATGCCGCACTTGGTACGCCGCGCCCCAAAAAATACCTGCGAGCAGCGCCCAATGCCACGCGCCGCCGCGCTGGACGCGCAATGCCGCGTACAAGGCGAGCGTCGAAAAGACCAACGCTTGCGTATCCACCATCGTCACGCCCGCCCAATTTACGATTTCGTACGAGGTCAAAAGCAGCGCGGCGACGCTCGACGCGATTACAATGCGCCGCGCTTTGGTTTCGCGGCGCGCCAATTCCCACGCCAACAGCGCGGCAGCCAACGCGCTCGACAACGAAAACAACGGATTCACCAGATACAATCCGTTTTCGCCGCCCGCCGCATACGCGAGCGCAAACGCAAGCGCGCCGCCCGGCGACCATACGGTAATCGCGTCGCCCAGCGCGTTGTACGGCAAACGATAACCGACGTGCAAAAGCGGAAACCATTCGATTGATTTCGACGCAATCAAGGGAAACAATTCAAAACGATGCGCGAACGAGCCGCGCGTCACAAAGTCAACGCCCATCTGAACATACGCGTACGGGTCGCTGCCCGTCGCGCCCAGCGCGCGCTGTCCAAAAAATTCCGCGCTCGCCCAAATACACAGCGCGCCAACGCCAAGCTGGGCGATAATTCCAAGCGCGCGACCTCGCGGCGGCAGGAACCGCGCGCCCAAAATTAGCGCGCTGTAACAGATTGCCGCGCCGACCAAAAACTCGAAACGCAAGAGAACGCGCGCGTCCGGCAGCGCGTATTCGAAATACCCCGGCACATCGCCGCGCGCCAAACGAATCCAGACAAATCGCGCGACGATTGCGGCATAGACAAACCAAAACGGCGCGAGCAGCGCGGGCGAAAATATCGCGCGTGCGCGCGGACTGAATTGCGCGGCGAAAAAAATTACGGCGCCGACGCCGACAAGCCAAAGCGGCGCGCGCGCGAGATACGCGACGATGCCGAGCGCCAAAGCGTGAACGAGGACAAGGCCAAGAACGATAGCGCGCGCGAGAGGAGGAGGAATAGAGAGCGCGAGGGCGGAGAGATGATACGCGAGGAGGCGAGAGAACACGATAACAGCGTAGGACAAATTTTCAATTTGTCCAGATGCGGATGGACAAATTACAAATTTGGCCTACCACAACTCGATCTGATAATCCAAAATGTTGGCGTCAAAGCGATGGCGTTCGATGTAATCAATCACTTTTTCGAGCAAGCCGTGCGCGTACGCGGCGTCGTTCGAGACGCACGCGAACGCAATCACCGCGCGGTCGTGCGCGTCGAGGTCGTCCACTTCGGAAGCCGAGACATTAAAGGTATTGCGGACGCGCGCCAAAATCGGCTTGACCACATGCCGCTTGCCTTTGAGCGAATCATCGCCAAAAATTTCAAGTTGAACGGAAAGGACGCCGACGACCACGCGGGGATTTATGATTTTGGATTTATGATTTTGGATTCATCTCAAATTCAATGTGCTGTTCAAATCATAAATCAAAAATCAACCATCATAAATTGGCAATCATGCAATCTGACGCGCCGCGTGTCTCTCGCTCACCATACACGCGTTGCACTCGGCGCATACATCGCGCCCGCGTTGAGCGAAAACGTTACGGCGCATCGTCGCGAGTTTTTGAATTTGCGCGTCCGCAAGCGGCGCGACGGGTTGGACGGCATTGGCTTGCAGCGCAATCAACGCGGAATGTTCCAACCGTTCGAGCCGCATGTACGCGTCCCACAAACTTTTGCCGACCGTCACCGAGCCATGCCGTTCGAGCATCAACGCGTCAAAACGCGGAATGAGTTCGCGGATGCGTTCGGGTCCTTCGGCGCTCGTCGGCGTCGCATACGGCAGCGTGGGAATCGTTCCCAAATCGTACACCACTTCGGGCAAAATACATTTGGCGAGCGAGATGCCGACGAGGGTGCAAGCGATCGCCGACGGCGGATGCGCGTGAATGACGGCTTGAATGTCGGCGCGTTGACGGTAACATTCGAGATGCAATCGAATTTCGGAAGAAGGAACGAGTTCGCGCGCCGCGCCCAAATTCGCGCCAATTTTGGCGCCCTGCAAATCCACCACGAGCAATTGTTCCGCGTTCAAAAATCCTTTGCTCAAACCGCTGGGCGTGCACAACAAACGGTCCGCGCCGAGGCGCACGCTCAAATTGCCGTCGCCCGCCGCGATGAAATTTTTTTCCCACATCAGTTTGCCCACGCGCACAATTTCTTCGCGCAAGGCGTATTCGCTACGTGCGTCCATATTTTTCCATCAACTCGTCATCAATTCCATTCGCGCGCACAATTTTTTCATACACCTCGCCCACTTGTTTCAATGTGCGCGCCTGTGTTTCAAAATCAGTGTGATACAAACCGAAACGCGGCGTGTATCCCTCCGACCATTCAAAATTGTCGAGAAGCGACCACCAAAAATAACCGCGCACGTCGGCGCCCTGTTGTAGCGCTTGATGCACCGCCGTGAGATGCGTGACGAGATAGCGCGTTTGGTCGTCGCGGTCCGTCGTGACAAATCCGTTTTCGGTAATGTAAATCGGTTTCTTGTATTTTGCCAAACGGAGTAGTACATCGCGCAATGCGTGCGGGCGCAAATTGCCCACGCCTTCGAAAAAATTCTGCAAGCGCTTTACATCGTCATCATACACACTGCGCGCAAACACCTCTGCCGCGTTCTTTAAATCGAACGCCGTGTATTCTTGGTAATAGTAATTCACGCCAAGAAAATCTTGCGTGCCGCGCGCTTCGGGCAGAGTTTGATTAAAACCCAACGGCAATTCCAAAACGCCTTCTTGAATCGCCGTAAAAATTGCCATATTGAATACGCGATTTCGCAAACCCGCCATCAAACGATCCAACGACGCCTTGGACTTGCGCGGCTCAAACACGCGCCAATGATGAGCGTATCCCACTTGCGCGTGCGCGTTCACGCGCTTGACTGCATGATACATCGCGGCGTGCGTGCGAATTTCGTTTTTCATTACGCGCAGCATGGCGCGCAAATCTTTTTTTTGCGCCAACCACACGCCGTTCAAATAACATTGATACGCATAAACATTCGGCTCGTTGAGGGTGATCCAAAAATTTATTAAATCGCCAAATTCGTGCGCCGCGCGTTCCGCAAAGCGCGCCAGCCACGACGCGCTATCGGCATTTTCAAAACCGCCGCGTTCCGCCACCCATTGCGGACTCGTAAAATGATGCAGAGTGACGAATGGCTCCATGCCGCGCGCGCGCAGTCCCGCAATCATCTCGCGATACTGCGCGGCGGCTTGCGCGTTCCATTCGCCTTGACGCGGTTCGAGGCGCGCCCACTCGACGCCGATGCGCTGCGCGTTCAATCCTAAATGTTGCGCGCGCTCAAAATCGTCGCGCCATGCGCCATTCCACCAATCGCACGCGACGCGCGAAGAATCATTGTTTTTGATTTTGTGCGGCAACTGTTCCCACGCCGCCCAATCGCTGTTGAAATTTTGACCCTCGACCTGCTGCGCGGCGGTGGCGGCGCCCCAGAGGAAATTTCGGGGAAAAGATAACATAAAGAATGAGGGATGAAGGATGAAGGAAATCAGACGCGTAGCTTGCGTTCTCTCACGCAACTAACGCATCGAAATCGAATCAATGATACCGATGATGGCGGAACGCACGGGCGCATTCGGCGCGCCAAGCGCTTGACGCGTCGAATTGCCTTCTTGGCACACCAACACCGTGTCGCCGATACCCGCATGTGTCGCGTCCACCGCGATAAAATCTTCTTCCGGTTTTTCGTTTGCGAGATGCAAGGGACGGACGAGCAACAGTTTGCGCCCCGCGAACGCGGGATGCTTGATGGTGGAAACAACCGTGCCGACAACTTTGGCGAGAATCATTACAATCCCTACAAAAACTCTACGTGATTTTTCATTTCATCCGCGCTCATCGCGTTAGCCAGCACAAGCAGTTCGTAAATCAGCTCACCAATCGTGTATTTATCTTGGTGACAATATGCAATTCCCACATGTTCTTTGCCGCTGGCAGACAAGGCAACAAAGTCATCATCAAATGTGACCAAAACGCGATTTTCGGCTGTGGCAAACGCGAGTTGTGACTCATCATCGTTGCCCAACCGCATCGCATCTCGAGCAGTTTCAACATCAACACCTCGTCGTCGCAATCCCTGCGCAATGGTTTGTGCGATGTTCTCATCCAAGTAAAGGCGTAACAATTCATTGCCCCAATTTCTCTTTGAGTTTGGACGGATATCTCATTTTCATCTCTTCGACAAACGCTTTTTCACGCGCAAACGATTCGTCGAATTCTTGTCGGTTATCAAAATAATATGCAAGCGCAGCGTATACATCAGCCAGGGTCAGCTGTGGAAACTCGGCAATAATCTCATCAGGTGACATTGCCTGACGTTCGTGCCATACAACGATATTCTGAACCGTAATCCGCGTCCCTGCAATCCGCGCTTTGCCGCCGACAACGCCCGGCGTTTTTTCAATATGCTGCGCGAGAACATTTTCAACTGCCATCACACACCTCACGTATAAAAACTCTCGCCGTTCGGCAATTCCAAATCTATATTTTCGACTGCATCCGCCGTTTCGACAATGCCCACAATCGCCAAGTCAACGGGACCGACGACGGGATACGTTGCCATAGCGGCTTCGCGCGCGCGGACGAGCAAGACAAAATCATTTTGCCCCGCGTCCACCACGTCAATCGCCGCTTGCGGACGTCCGATTTTTTCACGCTTGCGATTCATCAATTGCACGAGCAAAAGTTTTTCGCCCGCGAGCTGCGCGTCTTTGACGGTGGCGACGACGGTACCGACAACCTGACCGAGAATCATTTGCGATTTATGATTTCGGATTTATGACTTGTTCTACCGCGAAATCATAAATCAAAAATCACCAATCAAAAATCAAAGCGCGTCCACTACGCGCCGCACAATCTGCTCCACCGCCGCCGCATCTACGCCCGAACCGAGCCGCGCCAGCACGCCGCTTTTCACCTTGTCAATCACCTCTTGTTTTTCCGCTGCCGAGAGGCCCTCCAGCGCCGCCTCGCGGCGCAGCGCGACCGTGGCGGCGGCAGGCGGCGCGTGCAAATGCGCCACGTCGGGCGACGCCAGCACGCTGCTCGCCGCCGTTTGTCCGCCGCTCACGCGGCGCCTGATGCCAAGCTTGTCCATCATTTCGCGCGCGACATCCGTGATGTACACCGAATCATTTACTTCCACTTCGGCGACGCCGCGTTTCGCCAATTCTTCGATATCGCGTTCCGTGTAAAAAGTGCGTGACATAGTGGAATGTAGACAAGAAGACAGGGAAACAAGTAACTGTCTGTCTACCTATCTACCTGTGTAGTTGTCTACCATCTATTTCCCCTGCAAATTTTCAATCGCCGCAATCGCCGCGCGTTGCGCCGCCATCATTTCCGCTTCCGTGCCGGACATCCACATCCGCCCAAAGCGACCGACGGAAGAAACGTGAATCAATTTTACGCTCGCGTATTTTTCCGCCTCGTTCGCGGCGAGATTAATGTACGCGGCGGGCGCCACTTCCATAATAAACAGCGTTTCGCCCGCGACCAACATTGCGCCGCGCCGAAAACGATTGAGCAATTGCACCTGATAAGTGTTGACGTGCGTAATCAGTTGCACGGACGCGACCGTAGGTTTGAGACGGTCTTCCGGTTTCAAATCCAACCGTTCCAAAACGATGCGGCCCGCCTCCAACACTTCGGCTTGCTTGAGGGAATGAACTTCAAACATGCCAAATTCGCGTTCCACGATTTGCGCGCCCGGTTTCGCGTCCGTAGATTTCACCGCAATATCCACCAAACGGAAAACGTCATTGCCCGGCGCGACTTCGACGTACAGCGACGCCATGCCTTCAATCGGCAAATCGCCCTGCGTAATCGTCCCAACAAACGCCGCGTACTGCGGCTGCATCCGGTCGAGATAACAATACGCGCGGAGTTCAAATTTATTGTCTGCCATGAGAGAGAATACAGAATTCAGACAACAGAATACAGACACGAATCGTCTGTATTCTGTCATCTGTTTTCTGTTATCTGATTTTGTCGTTCATCGCAATTCCCAGCGGCGTAATAAAAAGTGGTTTTGGCGGCACAATCGTTTTGATGCCCGTTACACGTTCAATCACTTGGCCCATGTTGGGAAACATGCTCGTTCCGCCCACCAAATAAATTTCATGTACGGCATGGCGCGCGATATGCCGCGCCACAATCGTACCCACTTTTTCCATCACGGGTTCAATCAGCGGAAATAAACGCGGCTGCTGCGTCGCGTCGGTTTTCAATTTTTCCGCCTGCTCGAACGAAACATTCAACGCGCCCGCGATGACGAGCGAAAATTGCGTGCCGCCCGTCGGTTCGTCGGCGGTGTAAATCACTTGGCCCTCGCGCAACACCGCGACGCCCGTTGTGCCGCCGCCCACGTCCACCACCGCGCCGTTTTGAATTTGCAGAACCGCGTTCGCCGCGCTCGGTTCGTCAATTTCATTCGTACATTCCAGACCCGCCGCGCGCAAAACATTCGCCGTCGCGCGCACTTCGGCGCGCGGCACGCCGGGCGGAAAACCCGTCGCCGCGTGCGTGAGTTCAAAGCCGAGCCGCGCCTCTACCTCTTGTTTCAATTCCCGCAACAAATCAATCGCGCCGATGAAATCCACCACCAACCCATCGCGCACGACTTGGGCGAAACGATACGTTCCCGCGAGGGGCTGGCAATTTTCATCCAATACGACCAACACCGTGTATGCGGTACCCAAATCTATGCCGACATGCACGCGCCCGTGATACGCCAAAAGCCGCGCGTGCATCGCGCGTTCCGTCGCGTCCAGCAGCTCTGCCAACTGCGGATTCCAAAGTTCCGTCATTGCGTCACGTCCGCGCCATTTGGCTTGAGCTCGAGCGCGCGTTGCAAATTTTCATTCTCGATTCTCATCGCGTCCGGTCATTGCCCAACGTCGCGCGCGCCAAGGAATTCGGCGCGAGGTCTTGGGAATAATGATGCCACTGCGCGCCAAACGTTTCCACGCGTTCGCCGCCGACGCGCACATTCAGCTGCCACGTTTTGATAAAATCCCACGCGGCGGGCGAAAAGCGCGTATCCGCCGGAAAATCAAATTGCGTTGCGCCGCGCTGCCACGTTTCGCGGAGCTCGGCTTCGGTGATAAAAGCCATAATTATTTTTGCTGCTTGGCGATCAAGTCGCGGATTTCGGTGAGCAAAATTTCTTCTTTGGTCGGTTCCGGCGGCGCGGGCGCTTGGGCTTGTTTGCGATTGGCGGCATTGACGGCTTTGATTATGAAAAACACCGACAGCGCAATCAGGAAAAAGGTAATGAGGGCTTGAATAAACGCGCCATAACCAATGACGGCGGCGCCCGCCGCTTTGGCTTCGGCATACGACGCGAACGATTTACCGGAAAGATTGATATACAGCGAATTAAAATTAAGTCCGCCGGTCAATATGCCTAGAATTGGCATCAAAATATCTTGGACGAGCGAGTTGACGATTGCGGTAAAAGCCGCGCCCATGATCACGGCAACCGCCAAATCAATCACATTGCCGCGCATCATGAAATCGCGAAATTCTTTAAGCATGTAGAGCTACTCCTGTGTGAATATAGCGCGCTTGCGCGAACCGGTCATTGCATCGTCCAGTTCGCCGGAAAAGTTACGTACAAAAAATACGCGAACGTACGCGTACAAAACAAAATGCGCGTGCCGCGCGGAATAAAAATGACGTCGCCCGCGCGGCCAATAAAACTCTCGTCGCCGACGCGGATTTCCAATTCGCCGTCAATCACATATTCCACTTCGTCGTAATTCAAGGTCCACGGAAACGAACCATTTTCAAAACGCATGAATCCCGCGCCCAGCGGCGAACCATCGCGGTCCGTCACCACATCCATCGCGCGGATCTGCATGTCGGGCCGTTTCACGTCAAACGGAAACGGCGCGAGCGCGACCTGCGCTTGACGAATCAATTTGACTTGGGCGCCGCGCGCTTGCGGCGGACGTTGGTCGCGCGCGGACGATTCTGGCGCCAACGGGGCGCGCGGCGTTCGCGTCAAAACGATTTTTAGCGCTCGAGCGACATCCTCCGCTTCCGGCGTCACAAGATCGTCCGGCGCAAGGTCAAGCTTTGTTTCGCCGCGCGCGTGACACGCGCGCATTGCGGCGGCGGTAAATAAACGTCCCGACATTTTTCGGATTTTTATCGAGCGCGGTTGCCCGCTTTATCAAACCGCGCAGTTTTCAAACAGCCGCGCGGAAATCGAGTATGAATTCCGATTCGCTCAAGAATTAGAACCAAAGAATTTTGCAACGGATGCTTGACCGAAAACCCTGTGGGTTTCTCTTGTCCGTCGAAAAAAATTCGCGCTAGCTCAGTTTTTCGAGCCATTCGAGCAACAGCTTGCGGTCCACGAGTTGACAGCCATTGGAACGCGCGAGTTCGTGCGCGCCTTGCGAAAAGATATTGTTCGTGACCACCATCGCGGCGTTGCAACGGTAATACGCTTTGCCCGCCACGGCGTCGCTGACCGCGTGCCGCGAGACCGGCTGCGCCTGCCGTTTCACCTGAACGGCGAACCGCGACGCGCCTTTTGCGGCAATCAAATCTACGCCCAAGTCGCCCGCTTTGCCCGTATGCTGCACCCGATAACCGCGTCGCGTCAATACCTCCGCCACAAACTTTTCAAAGGCGGGCCCATCCAATTGGTCAAAATTGATTTGCGGCAGCGGCGCCAACTGCCGCGCCCGCAGCCAGCGATTCAAGAGCAAAAAATAAAACGCCAAAAACAACAAGCCCGCGCTGACCGCGAGAATCACGCCAAGAGGGTCAATGTTCACAACGGCAAGGTAGCGGCGCGCGAACCCAAAGGCGCTCGCCGCGCGTTCATTTCAAAAGCCCAAACCTTTGACGCCTTGCACGCCCTTTAACGCCGCGATTTCGCCGGCATGGCTGGCGCCGTGTACAACCAAAATAGTCAGCATATCCGCAATCGGACGTTCCGCGCCCAGAAACTGAATCTTGCGCGTCAATTCCTCTGGCGTCAGCGCGGCGAGATACGCTTCTGTCGCCGCGCGGACCGCCGTCTGGTACGCCAACGCCGCAGACAGCATAGACGCCGCGTCATGCAGCTCCGCCCAACTGGTACCGCGTCCCGCCGCGTGAATCCCGATTTTTTCTTTCCAACCGTCGCGCTCCCACAAGGACGGCTGACCCAACGCGGCGGTTTGAATGAAACGATCTTCGGCGGAATTCAGATGCAAAAAAATCGCGTGAATCGCGTTCGTCACGCCCGGCGGCTGCCAATGAAACAGCTCCGCCGTCATGCCCTCCATCGTCGCGTCAATCTGCCTTTGCAGCGCGTGAATCTGCCGCACAATAAACTCTACCGCATCCATCCTAACGATAATCTCCTTCGCCCTGAATCGCATTGCGTTCCAGGCGCGACATCAATTTGTCGAGATTGGCTTGCGCGATTTCATCGAGGGCTAGATTTAATTCAGTGGCGATTTGCGCGAGATACCACAACACATCGCCCAATTCATATTTCAGCGCTTCGCGGTCTGCCTCGGACACCACGCCATCCTTGTCGCGGAAAATTTTTTTCACTTTGCCCGCGAGTTCGCCCGCCTCATTCACCAAGCCGAGCGTGGGATACACGAGGGGATGGTCGGTATGCACCAAACGCCAAGTCCGACGCGATGCCTTTTGATATTCCGCAAACTGTTCCAAAGCTATGGCTCCTGCCGCGCGTATTGTAACGTCAAATTCAGCGCGCGTTCAAAATGGTCTTGCGCCAACAATTCTGCGCGGTCGCCGTAAGTATGCCACGTTTGTTCCAAATAAAAAATATCGTCCGCCGTGAGATTCACCGCATTCCAACCCAGCGTTTGAAACAAGGTTCCGTCCGATTTCGCTACCATGCGGTCCAAGAGCGTCACCGGCGCGGCGCGCTGCAAGCGCTGGAGCAATTGCGCGTCCGGTTGACGATAGGCGGACGCGCGCGCCAAGTTTCGGCCGTCGTACACAAACTCGCCGCTGAACGGAATCGCAAATACAAAGCCGCTGTGTTCGCCCGAAGCGCGCGCCGCCAGCCCGCCGCGTCCCATGCTGTCCAGATTTATCGCTTCGGACACACGCACATTATTTTGCGTCGCGTATTCGTAAAACGCTTGCGCGCCGACGAGTCCCGCTTCTTCCTCGCCCGTGAACAAAATGGCGACGGGACGCGGCAGCGTTTCTTGATTTAATGCCTGCGCCGCGACGAGCAAGATGCACACCGCCGCCGAATTGTCCGACGCGCCTTGATAAAGCGGGTCGTCAAAAAATTTATCGTAATGCGCGGAAAAAATTGTAAAAGGTCCTTGCGCCGCGAACGGGACCCAGATATTGTCAAACCCGGTATCGCCGATGGGCAAACGCTGATACGCAATCCCGCGCGCGTCCAGATAATTGGCGATAAATTGCGCGCGCGCCGCGTTACGCAGCGCCATGAACGATTCGCAAAAACCAAATTTACCGCGCGGGTCCAAGGGCTGCGCCGGCGTCGGCGTATAATTTAGCGCCGCTTGCAGATAACGAATCCCGTCATCCAAACTGTTGACGTTCGCCAATCCAAACAAGCTCGCGCACGCGAGCGTCAAAATTATCAGACCGCCGAGAACGCGTTTCATTCCTGCAATAACGCTTCGTTCGTCCCTTTGGACATGACCACCGTCGTCGCCGGATTCAATTCAATACCGTTGGTTTGCAAATTCTCTTTGATAACGCGCTGCGCGGCGGAAAGCGCCGTGCGGAACTGGTTCATCGGGTCGAGAATCCAAATCCAGACGACGATATTCATCGCGTCGCCGCCGAGCGAATCCAACAATACGCGCGGCGCGGGGTCGGCGGAAATGCCCGGCGCGGCGCGCAGCGCGTCCAAAATAAAACCTTCGACGCGCGCGAAATCTACATGCAGCGGCACGCTAAAACGCAGCGTACTACGCAGTTGCGGCTTGAGCGAATTATTAGTTACAACGCTGGTGACGACATTCGAATTTGGAATAATTACGCGCCGCCCGTCAAACGTGTCAATAAAAGTGCCGCGCCAGCCAACCTCCGCCACCAAGCCCTCGTTGCCATTGATTACAATCCAATCGCCCATCTGAAACGGCCGCGTCGCCAAAATCATCATGCCCGCCGCGAAATTTTTGATTAAATCTTGCAGCGCAAACCCGGCGGCGACGCCCAAAACCAAAATGGACAAGCCAAAGCCGCCCAACACCCACACGACCGCCAAACCGATAATGCCATAAAAAGCCAGCGGCGTCAGAATTTTGGCGACGCGCGGCTCGAGCTTGATGCGCGTAAAAGTGCGTTCCAAAAAACTGCGCGTCAAGCGCGCCAGAAAATAGGCGCCGATGAGGATGAGCAGCGAGCGCACGATGTTCATCAGCGACAGGTCAACCGCCGCGGGCAAAGCCGTCGCTGAAAGGCCCGCCGCGCTCAAAATCTGATTGAGAATCTGTGTGGGGTCCATAGAAAAAACCGCGCGGCGTCTATTTTACGCGCAGCGCCAACGCTTGCCCGTCATGCAGCGGCACGAGCGTAGTAAAAAATTCATTGTCGTCAAACAGCGCGCGCGTCGTTTCCAGCACTGCGCGCGTGTCCGCGTCGTTTTCCGTCAAGATACGTCCGTGCCACAACATATTGTCGAAAATCAAAATGCCGCCCACGCGCAATTTGGCGCGGGCGAGCGCAAGCGCTTGCGGATACGAATGTTTGTCAATGTCGCAAAAAATAATGTCGAATGGCCCCGGATATGTTTCCGCGCGCGTCAGCGCGTCGCCGACATTAAATTCCACGCGGTCGAGCAAACCGGCGCGCGTAAAATAATCGCGCGCGCGGTCCACGTTCGCCTGTTTGCCTTCCGTCATAATCACTTTGCCGTCGGCGCCGACCGCCAGCGCAAACCACATGGCTGAATAACCGAAACCGGAGCCGAGTTCCAAGACTTGGGACGCTTTGAGCGCGCGCGCCAAAAAATAAAATAGCCGTCCCACTTGCGCGCCAATGATGGGAAAATTTTGCGCGCGGCCGTACGCGCCCATCTCGCGCAAGAGGGGCGTTTCCTCAGTCAACGTTTTTTCGAGATACGCGTAAATTTGCGGATGCGTGATTTCTAAATCAGACATGCGATATTTTTCGCGCGGCGTTTGACGCTGCCGTGGATTGTCGGCGCATGCGTCAAACCTCACGCGCGCTGGCAGCGGCACGCGATAAAAGCGCGGCGCAAAATTTTATTGCCCTGTTCGTCATAAGCGATATAGAACGGTTGTTGGCGCGTCAAAAGGTGCGCGATTTCGGCTTCATCGCCCGGCCGCGCATCATAAATGCGTTTGCGTTCCGCCAATTTTTCCACATTGTCGCGAATCGCGCGCACGTCGTCAACGCCGGCGCGATAGTATCCCGAAAACGCGACCATCCCTTTGGGATTCACATTCAATGTCAAACCGCCTTGCAACGGCACCATCGCGCCGTTCGCGGGCCCAAACTGTTTGCCTTTGAGCGGAATCATGCGCTGCGCGCGATACTGCACCACTTTGTCGTCCTGAATGCGCCCCAGTTCCCGCGCAAAAATCAATTCTTCGCCGCGCAAGCGCAGCGCGTTCTGCAATTCCTCCGGCGGCATTGGCTCGGCGGCGGCGCCCGCCACGCTCAACAAACCGAGATTCACCGACGACATTTTGGCGCCAACCGTTTTGGTGTGCGGCTGAAACAGATCCGCGTCTTTGACTTGGAGGATGCGGCGATTGGAAAAAATCTGTTTCAAGATTTCAAAATACGCGCCCCGAAACAATTGTTGTTCGGCTTTGAACATGGCGGCGGCGATTACGCGAAACGCCGCGTCGCCGGGCGGCGCCAGCAGCAGCGCGTTAGCCATCAATTTGCCCACGTCGTCGCGCGCTTGACACAGCGCGTCGTCCGCGCCCATTCTCTCGTTTTGGCTGCGTTTGGCTTGATAGATGTTCACCAAAATTTGGTACACCGCGCCGCTCCAGATGCGCGAAAAACTGTGCGGTTCCGAAGAGAGCCGCGTCGCCGGCGCCGTCGCGAGCAAAGTCCACGGTTCTTTGTAACGAAACGTATTGACCAAATCGCGCAGCGAGGACGCGCCGGACGCCTCTTTGCCAAAGGCAACATACAACGCTTTACCCAGTTGCTCGGCAAAACGCGTGACGTTACTGCTGACGCTCAAATCGCCGCCCGTTTCTTTGAGCAGGCGTTCGCGCACTGTCGGAAATTGCAGCGTGGTGAGCAGCGCGGTAATGTCGCCAAACGCTTCGTGGAACGCAGCCGTTTCGGGATGCAGCGACGACCAGTAATCGGGGTGATGCGCGTCCAGAATGGCGTGACCACATTCGTGCGCGGCGACATCCGACGACTCGCAGGTGTAAATGGTGCGATGGCTGAGCGGGTCGGTCGTATAGAAAAATTTCAACGCGATGCGGTCATAGTACGCGTTGAGGTCACGGCCCGCGCGCGGCTGAACCGGCAGCGTTTTGCCAATCTCCCAATCAAACGGCGCGCCGAAATAATTGCGCCAGATTTCATACGCGTGCGAAAGAATCACCAAAAGATGCGACGCTTGAAATGCGACGCTGCCGGGTTTCGCCGTATCCAAATCGCCGTCTTTGGGTAGACCGGGAACGGCAAATTTATCCGGGCAGCAACCGAGAGCCGCCACTTCGGGCGCGTCGCCCTTGCCGCCGGGGTCATTCAAAAAAGCGCTAAAAAGGCGCGGGTCGCTCATGGGAAACTCCAATCTGATTTAGCCAATTCCAAATGACGCGCCGCGTGAATAACGCCGCGCGGCGCGAACGTTGCGGTCAGCTTGTCATTACGAAATCCACACGCGACACAGCTGTTTGTTACCGCGTTCGTCTTGCATAACGTACCAATCTTTGCCTTGCGCGCGCAATTTTTCCGGGTCCACCTTTTCGCCTTGCGCGGCGAAATAGATGCGGTCGTTGGCAATCAATTTGCTCACGTGGTCGCGGATCGCGCGCACTTGGCGCGGGTCGGCGGGTTGGACCTCGTACGCCACGAGCGCGCCGCGCGTATTGAATTGCAAATCGCCGTACGACGTGACCGGAACCTGCGCGCCGGCGACTTCGGCCGACAGCTCGTTGTCCAACAAAATGCACGCGGTGTAACTGAAATCAATGCGCGTCCCGCGTTTGGTCTGCGCGACATTTTCGACGCGCGGGTTGGCATCGGGCGGCAATTCCAGAACCGGACGCGCTTGCGCCAACACTTGGGGCGCGTCCTGCTCTTCAAAATCTTTGGGCAGTACAATATCCATCTCGTTCGGACGCCATTCGTCCGCTTGCACATTCGCCGTTCACGGAGAGGAAGCGAACCCAGCCCGGCGCGGGCTGTCGCGCCATCGGCGCAACATGCCCTACCGGGTGAATCGCAGTGGAAAATGTGAAACGGATGCGCTGCTCGACAAAACATACCTGTCGCCAGCAACCGGGCAAAGCTGCCCGCCGCGAGACAGGTAATACCTTAGCCCGCGCTGCGTCCGCCGACGCTGCCTTTGGAATTTTGCGGCAAAATCATTTCCACATCCGAATGGGGGCGTGGAATGACGTGGACGCTCACCAATTCGCCGACGCGTTTCGCCGCTGCGGCGCCGGCGTCTGTCGCGGCTTTGACCGCGCCGACATCGCCGCGCACCATCACGGTGACGAATCCGCCGCCGATGTACTCGCTGCCAATCAATGCCACATTCGCGGCTTTGACCATTGCGTCGGCGGCTTCGATTGCGCCGACCAGCCCTTTGGTTTCGACCATACCGAGGGCAATCATATTGGGGTCTGCCATGTTCTTGCGCTCCTCCGAGAAATTTCGCGCGGGCGTTTCTTGCGGTATCGAGACGCTTTGCATCTCTGAAACATCCGTCGCGCGTTCCTTCGATTTTGATTTACGTTGCGCCGCGCGTACCGCGCGCGCGGGTTTAGCTTGCGATTTTGGGCGAGGCATAAAATCACTTGAGCAATCGTATAGATCCCGCTTGTTCAAAATGACGGTCGCTCGTCAACGAAGCGGAAATGCCTCTTTGCTGCATTACAACAAAACTTGCGCAATCTACCAAACTCCAATCTTTATCCTGACGTCTCTTGAAAAGTTCCCACGCCGCATTGTCGAGTTCCAGATCAACAATGATCATTTCGATCAAGGGCGAGGTTTTGACGCTTTCAACAAACGCAACTATTTTTGGCTTCGGGATTCGCAACGGGCTACTCATCAATGCGACAAGCTCGGTAATGACGTAATTCGTCGTAACAAACCGGGCGCCTTGCTGACGCGCATTCCGATAGACTGCCGAAGCCAACCTATGAAACGGCTGCTGCGAGTCAATCAGATTACCCCAGCCCGAAGTGTCAACAAAAATTTCAGCCACTTGCGCTACTCCGATGGTTTTCTCGTTTGAGCTAGCGCAACGCCAAGATACTCGTCATGCTTTTCCGTCCAGTCCGCAATATCGGATGAAAATGCGCCAATAAACTCTTCTAATGGGTCGTGTAGAAATTGTTGCATCCCAGCCGTCAACCACTCAACTGCCAATACTTCAGGCGCGAGCCCTTCCTGTGTTGCAGTCTCAACCAGCGGAGTATAAATTTCTTCGGGGACAACAAGAGTCAATGTTCGCTCCATAAGAGTTCACCGTTTCATTTCTTTCGCGCGTTCCTTTGATTTTGATTTACGTTGCGCCGCGCGTACCGCGCGCGCGGGTTTAGCTTGCGATTTTGGGCGAGGCATTTACGGATTTGGGCGATTCACACGAATCAAACTGCCCTTGGTTTCAAGGGTCGCTTGAATTGCATTATCAATTCGTTTTGCCAACGCGACAAAATCGGGATCAAAGGTACAAACAATAATTCCAAAATGGTTCGAATCTTTCTGATGCAAATTGATGAAATGTTTCCGATTGAGCGAAATTAAAAGTCGTTGCTCCCGAATCGCAAACTCTAATACTTCCAGGTCGGGAATTTTCCGTCCTGCGCTACCACTCTCCGCCGTCGTCAATACATCATGCCCCAACCGACGTAATTCTTGGACGGCGGGCAACGGAAAATTTTCATCGGAATAGATTCGCGCCATGCTCAGGCATTTTCATTCTCTAGGATTTGTCGTTCAATCTCGCGCGCATGCGCACGCGCAAAAGCCCAAGCATTCGTCAAATCTTCGGCGCGCAGCGTCGGATAACTTTGCAACAAGTCCGCTTCGCTCTTGCCTAAACGGCGCGCCTGGACAAGCAGCCAAACGGGGATGCGCGTTCGCACGATACACGCCTCTCCGCCGCTCACTTGGGGGTCAATCTCAATGCCGGGAAAGGCCTCGCCTAAATCACGCACAACCCATTGCAAGACTTGGGCTTTTTCGCTACGGGTCATTTCAGCAAGGAGCTGCGCAACTTGATCTAGAACATCCATAATACATCCTACTTGAACTCGGCTAACGCTCGCATCGGAACGTCGCGGCGGTAGAAACATCCGTCGCGCGTACCGCGCGCGGGTTTGGCTTGCGATTTTGGGCGAGGCATACCTAACCTCTGCCTTAGATCATAATGACGTGTTTGGGATTGTCCGGGTCGTACTTGACGCGCACCTGTTCGCCCACTCTGGGCAAGGCAACCCGCGATACAAAGGCGCGCACACCTACTTCAAAAGGCGCCCCAGCGGACGGCGTCACGCGCAAACGAAAGCGCACATAGGGACTGTTATTTAATGTCACCCCTGTATCCTTCATTTCCAAAATCGTCGCCTCTGCCTCGCGCCCGTTGCGCATCAACCATTTGTATTTGCCCGAAGTCGTTCCCCAACCCATGAACATCATCAATAGAAAGAGTCCGACTCCCACAAACAACAGAATCAGATAAAGGGTTGTGTCGCTTTCGGCAAACAAGAAAATGATTGCAAAGAGATACGCCAAATAAATGCCGAGAATAATCAAGAACCGCGTAAAAGAGAACACGTTTTATTTGTTCCTGAATTCTGCCAACACCTGTCGCACAATCTCTTCAATCTGCGCGTCGCTCACATCCCAACGCTGCGGCGAACTGTCCGAACGCTGCGCCGAACTGTCCGAACGCTGCGGCGAACTGTCCGAACGCTGCGGTGAGCGTTCGCTACCATCGGGATTCCAATCGCGGACGCCGTAGGCGATGCGTTTGATATTCAAAACATGCTTGACGTGAATGTTCTCGCTAAATACGCCGCCGCCGATGCCGCCGGTGGCAAGCGTCATCGAAGGGCTAAGGTTGGTGGTGAAACCGACAGCGCCGAGCGTCGCCATTGTATTGACGACAATGCGAAACGCGGGTTTTTCCAAACCGAACGCCATAATGACATTTTCATCGCGGCAGTGAATCGAAAGCGTGTGTCCGTCGCCGCCGAATTTCAAAAGTTCGATGCAGCGTTCGCAACCTTTCTCCCAACCGTCCGCGACGTACCAGCCCAATACGCTCGTCAATTTTTCGCGCGACAAGGGATAATCGGGCCCCACGCCTTTTAATTTTGCGACCAAGACGCGCGCCGTCGCGGGTACCGTGATGCCCGCCATTTGCGCGAGAACTTGCGGCGCTTTGCCGACAGCTTTGGGATTCGGCAAGCCGTTCGCGGTGTGCAAAATTTTACCCATCGCGGCAGCTTGCGCCTCGTCCATAAAATACGCGCCGTGTTTTTCCATCTCGCTCTGCAATTGCGCCGCAATGGGCGAATCCGCCACAATCGCTTGTTCGCTCGCGCAAATCGTGGACCAATCGAACGATTTGGATTTTACAATGAGCTCTGCCGCTTGCATCACATCCGCGCTGCGATCCACGTACACCGGCACGTTGCCGGGGCCCACGCCAATCGCGGGTTTGCCCGAACTGTGCGCCGCGCGCACGACCGCTTCGCCCCCCGTCGCAATCAACATGCTCACCGCCCAATGTTTCATCAATTCATTGAGCGCGGGCATCGTCACGGTCGTGAGACACGCGATCAAGTTTCTCGGCATCCCCGCGCGTTCGCCCGCTTCCGCCATCACGCGCACCGTTTCGCTCGTACATTTTACCGCGCTCGGATGCGGTGAAATAATCATCGCGTTGCGCGCTTTGACCGCGATGAGAACTTTGAACATTGCCGTTGAGGTCGGATTGGTCGAAGGCGTAAAACCGGCAAGCACGCCGACGGGCCAACCGATTTCGATAATTCTTTGCGCGTCGTCGCGGCGAATCACGCCAACGGTTTTCACGTCTTTGAGCGAGTCCCACAAAAATTTGCTGGCGAATTCATTCTTGACGCGTTTGTGCGCGGGAACGCCGTAGGTCGTTTCGTCCGTCGCCATTTGCGCGAGACGCGCCGCTTCACGGTACGCCGCGTCCGCCATCGCCGCGCAAATCTGGTCCACTTGTTCTTGGGAAAAATGGAAAAATTCGCGCTGCGCTTGACGCGCGGCAACCGCAAGATTGCGAACTTCTTGAATTGAACGGAGGTCAGTGTCAAATTCGGACATTGTATTGGTAGCAGGTAGTAGGTAGCAGGTAGTAGGAAACAGCCAATTTTTCCTGCTACTTGCTACCTGATACTTGATACATCAAAATTTCAACGGATTCTTTGCCACATCCAGAACCGCTTCTTGAAACGCGCGACACGCGGCGCGGCACGCGGCTTGGTCGCCGGTCAATAGCGCGCCGGAAAAATTGGTTTCGCTCGGCGGATTGAACCACACGCGCATCGTCACGTTTGCGGCTTTGAGCGCGGCATCAATTCCAAATGTCGCCTCAAGCGGCGGCGCGATGAGATATGCCATTGGCGTACCCAACGGCACGCCCGCCATGTCGCTCAAATAACTGCCGGTGCGCGAAATGAGATGCGGAAAAAACGCGATGCTGTTGTCGTCGTTCGCGGAATAAAAATACGCTTCGTCGCGAATGTAGGTCAATGCCGCATTCAAACCCGCGCGCACTTCGGCGGGGTCGGGACCCGCGAGAATGGCGATGATTTCGCCGGACAAGGGACCCGACGCGTGACCCGAACCGGCATAAAAACTTTTGGCGTACGCCACACGCACGTCCGCTTGTTTCGTCGCTTCGTCAATGGCCGTGTACGTCGCGTCGTCAATGTCGGCGGTGAGAAAACCGATGCAGCGCTCGTCCGC
>JAJVIA010000028.1:9677-25601 GCA_022072245.1 Anaerolineae bacterium | reverse complement strand
ATCACCGCGTCCACGTAATCGCCTGCAATCATCTTTTTGCGGATGTCGCTCTCGGCGTCGCGAAACAAAACGCCATGCGGAAACAACGTCACGCTTCTGCCTGAATTGGGTTTCAAACTCGCCATGATATGCTGTTGAAAAGCATAATCGGCGTTGCCTTGCGGCGGCGTGCCCCAAATGTTTCTGCCAAACGGGTCGTTCATCCACTTGGCTTGATTCCAACGCTTTACGCTGTAAGGCGGGTTTGCCATGATGACGTCGAATTTTCGCAGTTCGTCGTTTTCCAAAAATTGCGGCGCGTCCAGCGTGTTGCCTTGTGCGATTTGAAATTCATCTACGTTGTGCATGAACATATTGATTCGGGCAATGGCAGACGTAATCAAGTTCAATTCCTGCCCAAAGAGTTTGAGCGTGCGGTATTCCTTGCCCTGCTCTTTGAGATGCAACGCGCTGTTGAGCAAAATTCCGCCGCTTCCGCAGGTCGGGTCGTACACGCTTTCGCCTGGTTGCGGGTCGGTAAGCATCGTCATCAGTTTTACGACGGTGCGGTTGGTATAAAACTCGGCGGCGGTATGTCCGCTGTCATCGGCAAATTTCTTGATCAGATATTCGTAACCTTCGCCCATGATGTCGTGCGGCACTTGCGCAACGGTCAACTTGTGTTTTGAAAAATGCTCGATCAAGTCCAGCATTTTTTCATCGCTCATGCGGCGCTTGTTCGTCCATTGGGCATCGCCAAAGACTTCGACAAAAGCGTCATTGGCTTTTTCAATCCCCCGCAAGGCTTTTTGCAAAGCCGCGCCGACGTTGGTTGTTTTCTTTCTGACATCTTCCCAGTGGCAACCTTTTGGAATTTGAAAACGGTGATTCTCTCGAAATTCGGCATAATCGAAATCATCGCCGCTTTCTTCCAACGCTTGCTGATATTCTTCATCCCATACATCGCTGATGCGCTTGAAAAACAATAACGGGAAAATATATTGCTTGAAATCTGCCGCGTCGATTAATCCGCGCAGGATATTGGCGGCGCCCCAGAGATAGGCTTCGAGTTCTTTGGTGTTTATAACAATCCTCCGTCCAAGCAGGATATACGGCAAGCATAACCGCTTTGCGTCTGCGCCGGGAATAGAAAAATCCGAACGGCGCTTTATTCCTAGCGCGAATACAACCGCTGCGGATCCAATTCCTCACGAATCAACCGCAATTCCTCTGCGTTCGGCGGCGCGGTCGTTTCAACTTGATCCGCAAAACGCACCGCCCAGCCGATATTCGCTTGCACCGCGTCGCGCGTCACGTTCGGATGCAGACTCGTCACCGTCATTTCGCGCGTATCCTCTGCAAAACGCAAAATACACAAATCGGTAATGACCGCTTCGGGGCCCCGACCGCGCACATTCAAATTTTTCCGCGCGTCGCCGCCGTCCAAATGGCCCGGCGAAGTGATGAAATCTACGCGTTCGGGAAAAGCGCGTTTGCCCAAACGCGTAATGACCAAAATTTTTCCGCACAAGACCGCGATTTCCGCCGCGCCGCCCGAACCGGGCAAGCGCACTTTGGGTTTTTTGTAATCGCCAATGACCGTCGTATTGATGTTGCCGAATTTATCAATCTGCGCCGCGCCGAGAAAACCCACATCAATCAAACCGCGCTGCAAATAATATTGAAACAAATCGGGCATGCCCATCACGCTCGCCGCGCCCGTCACAATCGTCGGGTCGCCAATCGAAAGCGGCAGGCGCGCGGGCTTGGCGCCAAAGACGCCCGCCTCGTACACCAATTCCAAATTCGGCGCGTGGGAACGCTGCGCGAGATTGCAGACAATGTTCGGCAAGCCCACGCCGACAAACGCCACCCGCGCGCCGTGCAATTCGCGCGCGGCGGCGGCAATCATGAGTTCGTTTTGACTGTAATTCATATAGCGCAGATAAAAAGCGTCAGGTAGCAGGTTCGCATACGATCTGCTACTTGGTTCTTATGCTTTGTACTCTCCATAATTTATCGGTTCCGCGAACGCGTCCCCCGGTTTCAACTTTTCCAAACGCGCGCGCATTTTCGCCGCATACGCCGCGCGATTTTCCACGCCATACACCCATTCGTCCAGCCACGCGTCGAGCGTCGCCGCTTCGCGCGCAATCGTATCCCATTCCACATAAAACGCATTGTCGCGGTCGTAATATCCTTGCGCGTAACTCGGATGCGCGCCGAACGGTTCGACGACCACCGCGTCCACAATCAAATCGGGAATCAATGTGCGATTCGGGTCGGCGCGAATGACGCTCTCGTCCACCAATTCTTCGACCACCACAATCACGCGCTGCGACGCGAACGCCGCTTCTTTTTGTACGCCCGTCAAACCCCAAATCTGCGTATTGCCATTTTTATCCGCGCGCTGCGCGTGCAAAATCGCTACGTCGGGATTCAACGGCGGCACGACATAAATTTTTTCGTCGCCATACGGCGATTGAATTTGTCGGATGCGCGGATTCGCGCGCGGCAAATCGCTGCCGACATAACTGTTGACGGGATAAAACGGCAAACGCGCCGCGCCCGCAATGTAACGCCCCACCATCCCAAAATGCGAATACTCTTCGAGTTCGAGCGCGCGCGGTTCATTCTTTTCCACCGCGCGGCGGAACGCTTGCAAACTGCCGACGCCCGGATTGCCCGCGTAACTAAAGACCAATTTTTTGCACACGCCCGCCGCAATCATTTGGTCGTACGCCAAATCGGGCGTGAGGCGGCACAAGGTCAAATCGCGTTTGCGCTGCCGAATAATTTCGTGCGCCGCCGCAAAACAAATCAATTGCGTAAAACCTTCCAGCGCCACCGTATCGCCGTCGCGCACCAAATCGCGAATAGCGGCGTGCATTGTCATGACTTTCATAAAATAAAAATAGACAACGCGCGACGCGTTTGACGCGTCGCATCGTTGTCCGTTGCATTTTCATTGTCCGATAAAGCGCATACTCGCCGCGCTCTGGTCAAACACGCTGCGATATTTGTCAATCAAATCGGTCCGCGTCGCAAACGTCAGCACGAACGCGTTGCGTCCATTCAACACCAGATACTGCGTAATGGCGACCGTTATGGGCGCCGCTTGCGCGCGGTCGAGCGTCAATAAATAACGCACCCGTTCCGCCGGTTGACCCGCAATAGAGGTCCGCTCATGCACAATTTCGCTATTGCGCGACGACAACGCTTCGAGTTGCTTGAGATTGATGGCAATGAACGTATCGAACGAAACCGCGTTCGGCAGCGCTTGGCGCGTCACCGTCACATTCGTCGCAAAATCCGCCTGCGACGCTTCGCCATTCAAATCCAGCGCCCAAAATTTGACGCCGTTCTGCACCAACGCTTCGGCGTTCTCGCCCAGCGCTTGCGCCAATGCCGCGTTGCTCGTACGCACCGCTTGCAGCGCGGCGTCCAATTCCGCTTTTTGCACCGGCAGGCGCTGCCACGTCGTCGGCGTCGAAATCGCAAAGCCATTATCCGGCAGCGTGTATTCGCTCCAGCCGTTCGGCACGACGACAATGACAGAGGTGGGGGCAGGCGTCGCCAGCGCCACCTCGCCCATCACCGGCACAAGCGTAAAAATCGGCGCGGGTCCCGGCACTGTATCCGGCGCGACATTCAGCGCGACGCGATACCCGAACGCAATGAGCGGACACAGCGCGGCGACGACAAGAAAAATAATGAGCCGTTTGAGAAAACGCGATTCGTTGTTGGTCACGCAAATAAAATCAGTAATTCGTTATCGGCAGCCGTTCCGCTTGCTTGGCAGCGTCGGGATACGGCTCACAAATGACAAACTACCGCTGACGCCTCGATCAAGTTACGGTTTCACCGCCAGCATGAGATTGACGCGTTCCGCCAATGCGTCCAGCCGCGCGGCAATATCGGCTTGCGGTTCAGTGACCTGAAGCCACAAGCCCGCCGCCTGCTGTTCAATCGTTTCGATGCTTGGCGTCGCGGGCTGCGCGACCAGATTCGGCAAACGATTTCCGAACGCGCCGGCAATTTGGCGAAAGCGCGCGTTCGTATTCAAATCGGGCGCGATGAATTGCAAGGTGGACGCGCGCAAAGGAATCGCGTTCGTCGCGCGCACCCACTGCGCGCTTTGCGTCGGCGCCGTAATCCAGCGCACAAAAAACCAGGCGTTGCGCGCGCGCTGCGCGTCCGTGCGGCCCTGCGGCGCGGTCGCCAGCCCAAACAAATCGCCGCGCGCGAGCAGCCATGTTTCATCGTCGCCGTGCTTGGGCAGCGGCGCGAGCGCAATCTCGAATTTCTGCTTGGCTTGTTTTTGCAGCGCTTGCAGCGTATCGAGTTCCGACATCCAACCGAGATAAAACGCGGCGTTGCCCGCGGCAAATTCCTGCTGCGCTTGCGTTTCGTCCGCCACAATGCGCGCGTAATTGGCTTTGGTCAGGTCCGCCGTCATTTTCATCACCGCCAAACCCGCGCGTTCGTTAAACAAAGCGCGCGTGCCCGCGTCCGTCAATAGCGCGCTGCCGCGACTCGCCAGCATCGCTTCCAGCATCGCCGCGTTCGGATACAGCGCCCAACCGTACTTTTTTTCGGACGACGCCAATTTACTCCATTCCGCAAATTCGTCCCACGTGCGCGGCGGCGCGTCTTGCTTAAAATCTTTCAAGCGGTCGGCATTGTAAAACAATACAAACGCCTCTTGGTCAAAAGGCATCCCGAACGTTTGCGCGTCGAGCGTCGGATAATTTCCCAACGTCAATGCGCCGTTCAAAAAATCATTCTGGTCTTGTTTGGTCAAACCCAAATCGGCATCTTGGATAAAAGCTTCCAACGGCTGCAATCCACCGGCGGAGGCAAAATCGGCAATCTGACGACGGTCGGCGAGAATGAGGTCGGGCGCGGCGCCGAGCGCCAGCGCGGCGTTAAATTGTTTGGATAAATCATCGCGGCTGCCGACATACACGGCATTGATATTGAGGTCGGGATAGACTTTATGAAAATCTTGGGCGAGCGTCTCGAACGCGGCGCGTTTGTCATCCGTCAAAGTATGCCAAACAGTGAGCGTCGTCACGTCGGCTTGTGAATTGGCGGACGGTGTCGCAGGCGCGAGGGGCAGGTCCGGCGCCGCGCCGCAGCCAGTCGCAATCGCCAGCCCGCACAAACCAATCAACCACAGCGTCCGGCGAAAAATTTGTAGGCGTGAAAAAAACATGGAAAGAGAAATTACATGCGAAGCGCCGCGTATGCCGCGCGCGGCATACGGCGGTGAGCGCTTTGGATTATAGACCAGACGGGCAGAGTGTCAACGCGTAGAGAATAACTCGCGCGGCGATTTCTTGCGGCGGATGCGGATTGGGCTGCCCGGCGCGCGCGCCGTCCCATTCGCATCGGGTTTAGACATTCTCATCCATAGCGCGAACGATGCTGCCATTCTCCAAGCGAATCCGATGCGTGAATTTACTCTCTTGGACCGGCACATGACTGATGAGCAAAATCTGGTCAAAGGCGCGGCCCACTTCGCCTTCGGTCAAAAGATAAAGCAGCGCGTTCGCGCGTTCGGCGTCAAACGAACCGAGCGGCTCGTCGAGAAAAATAAAACCGGGCGACGCGCCGCGCTCTTGCGGCAAAGTCGCCAGCGCGAACGCGAGGCGCAGCGCGAGCGAGAATTGGTCTTTGGCGCCGCCGCTAAAGATATTTTTTTCTTTCCACGCGCCATTCTGCCCCGCGCGCTCATCCCACACTTTGATTTTAAAACTTTCGGCGTCGAGTTCCGCGTCGTGATAACGGTCGCGCGTCAATTGCGGCAAGATGCGCCGCATGTATTCCATCGTCGCGGGCAAAATTTTCTGCACGATGCGCCGCCGCGCGCGCGCTACAATTTCCGCGCCGTACTTGCGCTCTTGCTGCGCGCGCTGCTCTTGCGCCAACTCCATCTGCGCCGCTTCGATATTCACCGTTTCGCCGTTCAAACCGAGTTCGCGCTCAAAGCGTTCGCGCGCGCCGCGCAATTCGCCGACGCGTTGATTCAAGCGGCGCACGCGCGTTTCCAATGCCGCGCGGTCTTGGAGCGGCGCGGAAGCAAAACGCGCGGCGTGCGTCTGCAATTCGTCCAACGTGGGCGCGGCGGATAAAACATCCGTCAGGCGCAACGCGGTTTCGAGTTCGCGCGCGGCGGCGCTGGCGTTCTCGGCGTTGCGCTGACGAATCGAACGCTCGCGCTCCAACGCGCCCAATTCTTTTTCCACCTGCGACATTTGCGCGCGAACTTGAGCGCCGCCGGCGCGCTGGAACGATGTCAAGAGCTGCGCTTGTAATGCCGCATACGCCGCCCGCGTCAAGTGCGGCGTCCACGGCGGAATATTCTCTCCCATCAACGCCGTCACGTCGTCATATTGCGTTTGCAGTTCCGTCTGCATTTGGGCGATGCGCTCTTGGACGCGCGCCGCATCGCTCGCCAATTTGTCGGCGTGCGCCGCGCGCGCTTGTACAAGTTTAATGTCGCTCTGCGTCGCGCGATACGCCTCGCGCAGCGTTTCGGTTTCGGGCGCCACGTCCAGCGGCGCGCAGCGCCGCGCGAGTCGCGGCTGCCACCGCTGAAGAATTTGCTCCGCTTTATCCCGACGACGTTCCAACAAAGGGATATTGCCGCCATCGCGCGCGGGCGACAATTCTTGAATCCGCCGCGTCACTTCGTCGCGTTGCGCGCGCGCGTAATTTAATTTTTCGCGCTCGTCGTCGCGTTCGGCCAAGAGCTCTGCGCGCGTTTTGTTTTCGAGCGTCGCCGCAATGTCCACGCGCTGCGCTTGCGCCGCGCCCGCCGAATCAGGCGGCTTGACGCCGAGCGCGTTCAATTTCTCGACCGCCGCGTCAATGCGGCTCTGCGCGTTTTGCGCGAGCGCGCGTTTGGCGGCGGCTTGGCCCTCGAGCCGCCCCAATTCTTCGGTGAGACGCGTCACCTGCCGATTGAGGTTAATCAGGCGGCCCGCGATGACCAACACCGCGAACGCGGCGAGCGCGGCGAGAACGAGCGCCGCCAGAACGCCGAGCCATAAATTGTTGCTGCTCAAAACGAGCGCGGGCAAAAAGAGCGCGCTGACCACGCCAATGCCAATCACAATCACGACGAGATACATCACATATTGGCGCGCGACGCGGCTGAGCGCATCGCGTTCCGCTTGTTTGGCGGCGCTCGTCATTTGGTCGCCCGCGCTGTCGGCGGCATATTCGGACGCCGTAATCCATTCGCCCAACGCGTCGCCGACATCGTACGCGCGCAATTTCTCAGCCAACGCATCGACGCGCGCCGCGTGCCGCGCAATCGTCTCGTTCAAACTCGCGCCGCGTTCGAGTTGGCTGTCGAGTTCTTGCTGGAGATTTTGCGCGCGCTGCAAATCATTCAACACAACGCCGCGCGCGGCTTGGACGCGCGTGAGGCGTCCCGCCAAAACGCCGAGCCGTTTGATTTCGTCCTGCCGCGCTTGGAGCGCGGGCAAACGCGCTTGCGCGTCCCGCTGAATTTCGGCGCGTTCGCTTTCGAGCGCGGCGGATTGTTCTTGGGCTTGGACGAGCGCGTCATGGCGGAGCAGCAACGCCGCCATCGCTTGCTGCGCGCGGTCCAACGCGTCCACGCGCGTCACTTGGGTTTGCAAATCGGCGCGCCGCGTTTGCAGCGCGGCAAGGTCTTGGGTCAACGCGTCGCGCGCGTGCAGTTCCGCCAGCGCGCGTTCGATGTTGGCGCGCAAATCCAATTGTTTCAATTCCGCTTCGGCGCGCTGCAAATCTTCTAGCACGCCGGGCAGTTCCGCTTGCGCGCGCGCGAGTTCGACGCGGTGCGCGAGCCGCGTCAAATGTTTTTCATCTTCGCCGCGCAACTTGAGTTGTTCTTCGAGTTCGAGCAAGCGTTCGAGATTGAGAATTTTCGAGAGCGATTCTTCGCGTTTCGCTTTGCCCATCCCTTCGAGTTTTTCGAGTTTCTTTTGTTCGACGAAACAGGTGTTGAGCAGCGCTTCGGCGTCCAAACCCAATTCGCTGACGAGACGGTCATTCACGGCGCGATTGCCGCGAATTTCGTCCCGCGTGCCGTCCGGGCGCACAATGTCCAATTCCCATTTATTGCTCTTGGCGCGCACGAGCGTGCGCGTGATTTGCAAAACGCGGTCGCGCAGCTGCACATCCAATTCGACGCGCGCTTTTTCCTGCTCGTACCGAATCAGGTCATCCAAATTTTTGGCGCCGCTTTCGGTGTTTAGCGCGAGACCAAAGAGCGCAAAGAATACGGCTTCGAACAAAGTGGATTTGCCCGCTTCGTTCTTGCCTTGGACCAGGATGCGCCCCGCTTCGGGAAAGACGATTTCGATTTCATGCAGCTGCTTGAAATCGTGCGCGTAAAGACGTTTGAGCCGAATCATTTTTTCAATTTACGTTTTATGCTTGCCGATTTGCTTGAAACATTTGTGCGAACGCAATCCGAAAAATTTGGGGATGCAACGGCAAAGTTACATCCCCAATTTCTGCGAACGATGCGGAGCGCGTAGAAAATTTAAGGTTAGGGCCCCTTGACGACGAGCGCAAAGGGTTGGGGCCCCATCGGCACGTTTTTGCCGATGACGCGCACGGTCCACGTCCCCGCTTCGGCAGATTGGATATAGACGTTTTCTACATTATTCACGGCATCCGCCTTGCCGCCGGTTTTGCTCCAACCGTTGACAAATACGTTGCCTTTGTATTTGACGCCGCTCGGCGAAATCACGAGCAGATTCAGATTGTTGACAAGATTGCGCGCGGCGATTTCGGTGGAAGGATAATCCGTCCAAACCAGCGAAACCTTAAAGGGTTGACCGCCCGACAGCGTGTATTGATAGTTGTGTCTATTTTTTGTGCTGATGCCTGTCGTTTCGTCCACATACTGACGCGTGCCGTCCGTCGCGTCCGCGACATTGACGCGTCCCCAACCTTCGTGATTGTTTGGAATCGGATAGCGATTGTCGTTCGCGCCGTCGTTATTTTCATCCAATAAATCAATCGCGGAATTGATGAGCGTCGCCTTGACGAGCGCGGACGACGCGTTCAACGCGTGCGCTTTTTGATAATAATCGCGCACGACGGTTGCGGCGCCCGCGACGAGCGGATTCGACATGGAAGTGCCGCCCATGTATTTGTAATATTCGTTCAACGGCATTCCCCAGCCATCCCACGCATAATCATTCACGCGCGGATTTTTCGGGTCGCCGTAACCTTCTTGATACAAATTTCCCGACGCAGAGAGAATCCACGTGCCGGGCGCAACGACGTCCGGTTTGATGCGGCCGTCATCTACGGGCCCGCGACTAGAAAACGGCGCCATTTGTTCTTGATTGCCAGCGGTCACATCGTCCTTGAGCGGATTTCTGGTAAAGCCCCAGCGTGAACCCGCCGTGCCGAGAACATTTTGGCCGCCCATACTATTGCAGGTTTGACCCGTCTGGTACAAATCGTGCGACGTATAAGTTAAATTGGAATCACATTCCCAATGCCCTTGACGGTCGTTTTCGCTTGCGCCAACGGTAATCACATTTTTCGCGGTGGCTGGCGCGCCGAGCGAACCGAAATCTACGATGCCGTCATTGTTGGCATCCACGCCGGAATTGCCCGCCGAGAACGTAATCGTCAAATCTTTCTTTTTCCACGCGTACGTATCGGTCTGCGCGCTGTTGCTATTATAGTCGCCATCCACCGCCGCGCCCCACGAATTGGAATGAACGCGCGCGCCTTGCTTGTATGCCTGCGCATAAAGTCTTTGCAGATTGGCGGGCAAACCGGTCAAAAAATATCCCTCTGTCGGTTCGCCGGCATCCACGCACAACGGATTGATTTTGGCGTAATTTTCGGTGGCTTGGAAAACCAAGCGCGCGGCGGGCGCAACGCCTTTGCCTTCGCCGCTAGGACCGCCATCGCTCAACACGGAACCGGAAGTGTGCGTGCCGTGCGCGCTGTCCGCATCCACCGCGCCGTCATCAAAAATCTTGGTGAAACAGACATCGGTTTTGCCCGCCCAATTAAAGATAGTGACAATGCGCGCGGCGGGAATGTCGGGATGCGCGCCGCCCGGCGTCCCGTCGCCCAAACCGGTGTCCGCCACCGCCGCGATTTGCGACGAGCCGTCATAGCCGTTGGCGTTGGCAATGTTGGCGCCCATAATGCCGCCCCCGCCGTACTCGTTATGTTTTTCCGGCAAAGTGTAATTCTCAATCCACGCCACTGCGGTCACGCGCGCGATGGCATCCACTTGCGCGCCAGAGGCGGCGACGCGCAGCATGTCTTCGTCGGCGTCCGTCACTTGCGCGCCCGTCGCGTTAATGGCGGCGATAGCGGCATCCACATTCGCGCCCTGTTCCACGCGCACCGTGTACGCCGCGCTGTCGCCGCGTTTCAAATTCACATCCAATTTGTAGGCGGGCAAAAAGGAACCAACCCACGTAACGTTTTGAAGCTTGGCGACGCTGAGCGCTTGCGAGCCGGTCATTCGCACTTTGAAAGCCAAGTCAGGCACATAGGCAATAATTTCCGCGCCCGCGTCGGTCAATTGCTGTTTCCACGCGTCGCGCACCGCGCCCTTGAATTGCACGAGATAATATCCCTGCATTTTGGATTCGGCTTCGGGCATGGGCGCCGCCGAAATCGAATTTTCTTTATTTGGCACGACCGCGCCGGATTTGAGGCGCAGCGGCGCGACGCGCGCTTTTTGCGCGGCGGCGGTGGACGTAGCCAAGAACGCCGGCAGCGCGACAAGCGCGCAGACGGCAAAAAACATAACAAGTTTACGCATTGGACAGGACTCCTTGAATAACCAGACAGAGCGTGAAGCGGTCCGGGTTGTTCCTTATTTTACGCATTTTCGCGGCGATACAAATTTACAACGCGCGCCCGCGCGTCTTGAATCGTCAAGCGTTCGTCGTCATTTTCCGCCGCGTCCAACAATTCGTCGGCGACGCGGCCCAGTTCGCGTTCCACATCCACGCGTTCTTCCGGCACAACGCCGCCGAATGAATCCGCGTCGCGCGCGCGGATTTCGATTTTCGATTTATCCAGGTCAAAATAAAAATTCAGTTCGTTGCCGAGCCGCCAAATATCAAAAAATTTTAATTTGTGATACGCGTCGCGGTCGAGAATGCCTTCGAGACGCAATTGCAGCAATTGGTCCGGGTCGCTCACGCCGCCAAGTTCGGCAAAGATATATTCCGTCGGGTCGTCGGCGGGCAGATTGCCGCAGCGAATTTCATGGCGGCGCATCGCTTGCGGCGCGATAGTTTTGCGCTGCAATTTGCGCGGCGTCTTGCCTTCCAATTCCAAATAATAAAAACCCGGTTCGTTGTTCAATTCGCCAAACGTGAGCCGTTCGGTCGCGCCGGGAATCAAAACGGTCGCGTGTTCGACTTGGAGTTTTTTGTCGGCGTGAATATCGCCGACGAGAAAATAATCAATCGGTTTGAGCGCGGCGATGGCGGCTTTGCGATACACGGCGTCGTCAAAACCAAACGGAACCGCATCCTCGACGCCGCCGTGCAGCAACAAAATTTTTACATCCGCTGCGGGCGGATTGATTTCAACGCCGTCCAATAAATCGGTATCAGCCGTTGCGCGCGGGTCGGGCGCGAGGCCCCCGATGGCGATGCGCGCGCCGTCAATCTCAAAGGTTTCAAATTCAACCTGCGCGCGTTTATTGAACACGCGCAGCGCGTCCAATTCTTGATAGATGCGAATCGGCGTGGCGCTCTCGCCCATATAGCGCGGCATATCGTGATTGCCGCTAATGGCGAGGATACGCACATTGTGTTCTTGCAAACGTTTGAATTCGCGCGCGACGTACGCGAGTTCGATGGGGTTGGGGTCGGGGTTGTCAAACAAATCGCCGCCGTGCAGAAAAAAATGCGCGTTTTGGGCGATGGCGAAATCCACCGTTGCGCGGAACGCTTGACGAATGCGCTTGCGGCGTTCGCGCAATTGGTCCCGCGTCATTTTGGCATAGTAACGATTGAGATGATTGTCCGCCGTAAAAACGATGCGAATCATTGGCAAGAAAAATGGGATTGGAAATTTACGCTAACTTGGTTCCACGCGCACTAACGGGTCTTTGGTGGCGCGCGTCAAAATCTCGATGCCGTCGTCGCGAAACACAATCAAATCTTCAATTCGCACGCCGCCCCAATCGGGAATGTAAATGCCCGGTTCGACGGTGAGCAACATGCCCGGCAGCATCACATCTTTATTGAGTTTGCCCGCGCGCGGAAATTCGTGGACGACGCGTCCGACGCCGTGTCCCAACCCGTGTCCAAAATTATCGCCATAGCCCGCTTTTTCGATAACGCGCCGCGCGAGACGGTCAATCTGTTTGCCTTTCATTCCGACGCGCGCGCGTTTCTCGACCGCCTTTTGCGCCTTTAACACAATGCCATAAATTTCGTTGAATTTTTCCGTCGTGTGACCCAAAATAATGGTTCGCGTCATGTCGGCATTATAGCCGTCCATCCGCGCGCCAATATCAATGGTCAAGGGTTCGCCCAATTGAATGGCGCGGTCCGTCGGCACGGCGTGCGGCAAAGCGGCATTGGGTCCGCTCGCCACAATCGGGTCAAAGGCGTTGCCTTCGGCGCCGTGTTCGCGGAAATAGGATTCAATCAACCATGCGCCCTGTTTTTCCGTCATGCCGGGATGCACCGCGCGCGCAAAATGCGCGAACGCGTCATCCGTCAATTGGACGGCGCGGCGGATTTTTTCAATTTCATCCGCGTCCTTGACCGCGCGCAAATTTTTAACAAGGTCTTCGACGGGCTTGAGTTTAGCGCCCGCTTGGCGCGCCCCTTTTTGCCACTGTTTGAAACGCGCTACGTTGACGTGCTGCGCTTCAAAACCGATGACGCGCAAATTATTTTCGCGCGCGAAATCGCGCAGCGCCTCGCCAATCTCGAATTTGCCGCGTTCGATTTTTATGACGCGCAGCGCGGGCGCTTGCGCCGCCGCCGCTTGCGTGTAACGAAAATCGGTTACGATGCGCGCGTCATTTTTGGAAACCAACAAGACCGAATCGTAATCGGCGTGTCCGCTAAAATCCACGAGCCAAAGTTGGTCTTCATTGCGCGACACAATGAGCGCGTCGAGGCCCCGTTCTTCCAGCGCCGCGCGCAAGCGTTCAAGACGTGAGGTCATAAAAAAACTCCATGATTTGATTTGGCCAAGCCAACGGATTCACGCGCTGACGCATTACGGTTTATCGGCAACCGTTTTGGCGTCCCGCGTGTAATCGCCGTTCACACATCGTATCACATTTTTGGAACTCTGCGCAAGCAAACCGCCGCACTGCGGACACGGCTCGGCAAGCGGTTTGTCCCACGAAACGAAATCACAAGCGGGCCAGCGCGCGCAGCCGTAAAAGACGCGCCCCTTTTTGGATTTGCGTTCGCGCAGGTCGCCCTGTTTGCATTTCGGACAGCGCGCGCCGGTCGTCATTTTTTTTATGCCTTTGCACGCCGGAAAACGCGAACACGATAAAAATTTTCCGTACTTTGCTTTTTTGACGACCATCGGCGCGCCGCACAAATCGCACATCACATCGGTCATTTCAGCCGCGACGTGCGTGACGGGCATTTCCTCTGCCGCGCGGTCGAGCGTACGTTTGAATGGGTCATAAAATTCGCGCAGCAACTGCACCCAATCCTGTTTGCCTTCTTCGACCGCATCGAGTTTTTCTTCCATCTGCGCGGTAAAGCCAATGTCCAAAATATCGGGAAAATGCGCGACGAGCAAATCGTTCACGACCAAGCCAAGCGTCGTCGGTTTCAAACGTCGTCCTTCGATTTGCTCGATGTAATCGCGCTCTTGGATATTTGCCAGAATCGGCGCGTAGGTCGAAGGACGACCAATGCCGTGCTGTTCTAACGCCTTGATCAATGTCGCTTCAGTGTAGCGCGGCGGCGGTTCGGTGAAATGTTGTTCGGGAAAAATGCCGAGCAAATCCAGCGGCTCGTTTTTTTCCAATGGCGGCAATTTTTTATCGGCGTCATCCTCTTCAGCCGAGTCGCCGACGTTTCGCCCATAGACCGCGAGATACCCCGCGAATTTCAAAATGGAACCGTTTGCGCGAAAAAGAAAATCGGGAGTTGGGGTCGGCGCGCGGTTGGGCTGCGCGGCGGCAATGTCCACCGCCGTCGTATCAAAAATTGCGCTCGCCATTTGCGACGCGACAAAGCGTTTCCATATCAGGTCGTACAAACGGAATTGGTCGGCGTCGAGATATTGACGCAGCGCGTTCGGTTCGCGAAAAGTTTTGGTGGGGCGAATCGCTTCATGCGCTTCTTGCGCGCCCGCGACTTTTTTGGCGTACACGCGCGGTTTGGGCGGCAAATACGGCGCGCCAAATTTTTCCTCAATATATTTTAGCGCTTCGTCTTGCGCGGGCTTGGCTACATTCGTCGAATCCGTCCGCATGTACGTAATCAAGCCGACCGTTCCTTCGGCGCCAATGTCAATGCCTTCGTACAATTCCTGCGCGACTTTCATCGTGCGTTTTGGATTAAAGCCCAAACGCTGCGACGCGTCTTGCTGTAAGGAAGAGGTGATGTACGGCGCGTGCGGATTGCGCGTCACGTCTTTGCGGCGCACGTCCAAAACGCGATAGGCGCACTGTTCCAAGACCGCTTGCAATTTCAACGCTTCGGCGCCCGAATGACATTCAAACTCTTGCGCGCCGATTTTGAGCAGACGCGCGCGAAAAGAATCGCGCGGCAACGACGCGTCGTTTGCGCGTTCCAGCAAGCGCTTGGCGAGTTCCGCCTCGATGCTCCAGTATTCGACCGCGACAAAATTTTGGATTTCGCGTTCGCGCTCTACGACCAAACGCACGGCGACCGATTGCACGCGGCCCGCGCTGAGCGTCCACTTTTTCATTTTTTTCGCGAGCAGCGGACTGATTGTATAACCGACGATGCGGTCGAGAACGCGGCGCGCCTGCTGCGCGTCCACGCGTCCCATATCGAGCGCGCGCGGCTGCGAAAACGCGTGGCGAATCGCGTCTTGTGTAATCTCGTGAAACTCGACGCGATGAACGGGTTTGTTGGCGATTTGATTTTTCAACACCGCCGCGAGATGCCACGAAATCGCTTCGCCTTCGCGGTCGGGGTCGGTGGCGAGATAAATTTCGGGCGCGTGCGCCGCATATTCGCGCAGTTCCGAAACGACATCGCGTTTTTTCGCGCTGATTTCGTATTTGGGTTTGAAATCGTGTTCGATATCCACGCCCAATTCTTTGACCGGCAAATCGCGTATGTGTCCGACCGACGCGCGCACGCGATAATTGCGTCCGAGAAATTTGGAAATGGTTTTGGCTTTGGCGGGGGATTCGACAATGACGAGCGCGGCGCCAGAAGCAGAGACCGGCTCTGGGCGATTGACGCTTGGCGTTTCATCCGCGTCAGATTCTGCGTCGGCATGACGCGGGCGGCGAGATTGCGTAGGTCGTTTGGTTGCTGTAGATTTTTTCGCGCGCAAAGTTTTGGGCTGCGCTGCGCTTGGGTTGGGCGCGGACGCAGATTCTTTTTCCGGCGCGAGCGCGGAAGAAAATAATTTGCCTTGTTGAGGCGCGTCATTCGCCGGCGGCGCGCCGAGCGCAATCAACCCGCCGCCGCACACCGCGCATTTGCCGCGCGTCAACGCCTGCCCGTCCGCCGTGCGCGTAATTTGCAGCGCGGTCATTGCGCGCGGCAAATTGCATATAGAGCAGTATGCTTGCATGGGCAAAATTGTATCACAAATTAGAACAACTGTGCGAACATTTCGCGTATATAATTTTCTTGAAATTCTCAAGACACCAATAAAAATCTCCCCTCGCCATCTGGAGAGGAGCCAGATAAAATTCTCCCCTCTCCCATTGGGAGAGGGGCTGGGGGAGAGGGACATATTTTGCAGATA
>JAJVIA010000028.1:0-9577 GCA_022072245.1 Anaerolineae bacterium | reverse complement strand
TATTTTTCAGGAGGCACCGCATGAACGAGCTACCAACCATCCTTACGGCATTAAATTCCGACAGCGCCAAAACGCGCGAACGCGCAATCAAAGACTTGGCGCCGACAGTTTTGTCCGAACCGCAAATCATTGACGCGCTGCAAAAAATTGTCAGCGCCGACCCCGTCGAATACGTGCGCCAAGCCGCCCGCGCGCGCCTGCTCGAAAGCGGACAGACGCCCGCCGCGAGCGTCGCGCCGATTCAGGTGAAACAAGAAGGCGCAGGCAAACCGGCAATTTTTGCATTTGGCGTGGTCGGCGCGGCGTTGGTAATTTGCATCTGCGTCGCGCTAGCCGTGATTGCGGCTCTGGCAATGTTCAATTCGTAACGCGGCGCTGCAAAGCCCATCAAACCGCATAAACAAAGCGAGTGCAACACAAAACGTTGCACTCGCTAATGTTGTTTCAATGTTCTCTGCGCGGCTTAGCCCTTGGCGTGCGCCGTCGCATACGCATAGTTCTGGGCAATAGCATCCCAATTCAACACATTCCAAATCGCGTCGAGATAATCGGGGCGGCGATTTTGGTATTTGAGATAATACGCGTGCTCCCAAACATCCACGCCAAACACCGGCGTTTTGCCTTCCATAAACGGACTGTCTTGATTGGCGGTGCTCATAATCGCCAGCTTGCCGCCGTCAACCACGAGCCAAACCCAACCCGAACCAAAACGACCGGCGCCGGCGGCTTTGAACTTGGCTTTGAATTCGTCAAAACTGCCGAACGCGGCATTGATGGCATCCGCCAATGCGCCCTTTGGCGCGCCGCCGCCGTTCGGGCCCATCGCCAACCAAAACGCGGTGTGATTCGCATGACCGCCGCCATTGTTGCGAACGGCAGTGCGAATGTCTTCCGGAATCTTGTCGAGCTGCGCAACCATCGTCCAGGGATCGCTGAACTCTAGTTCAGGATGCTTTTCGAGCGCGGCGTTAAGATTGTTGACATACGCGGCGTGATGTTTGTCGTGATGAATTTGCATCGTCAGGGCATCAATATGGGGTTCCAATGCCTCATACGCATAAGGCAGAGCGGGTAATTCGAATTTCATCTGCAATTTCTCCTTGAGTTGATATATATTTTTTTGCACTGTTTAGCAGTGCAATGAATACCTTATTTTAGTAGCGGAACGTGACAAATGGCGTCATAGCTGACCACTCACCAGAATCGTGGACTCTCACTGCATATAATCGTAACAGACTAGCGCGATGCAGAATGAACCTCGTTCTAAAATCTATTATAGCGCCCCACTCTATGAGCGTCAATGCAAATTTGCCAAAACCTTTCATCCGCGTATAATTTGTTCATTCAACCTCGCACGTTTTTTTGAGAACAGTCGGCGCTCCCGACTGTTCTTTGTTGATGGAGAACAAAGTAACGTATGGCGCAGGCATCCAAAAACGATTTTATTGTCGCAATCGCGCAAATTTGCACGGAACGCGGCTTGTCCAAAGACACCGTCTTGCACGCAGTGGAACAGGCGCTCATTTCGGCGTATAAACGCAATTACGGCGGCTCGGCAAACATTTCGGCCAAGATTGACCCGAACAGCGGCAAAGTGAAAATTTTCGCGCAAAAAGCGGTGGTGGACCAAGTGGCAGACCGCCGCGCCGAAATTTCGCTCGCAGACGCGCGCGTGATTGACCCG
The DNA here is from genome assembly GCA_022072245.1 of Anaerolineae bacterium. GTDB lineage: Bacteria > Chloroflexota > Anaerolineae > UBA4142 > SHND01 > SHND01. Next base: position 7,893 of record JAJVIA010000028.1, on the reverse strand, counting down.
ATGGCGGACATTGGCGCGACCGTTGCCATCGAATCCACGCCGGATAATTTCGGACGCATCGCCGCGCAAACCGCCAAACAAGTCGTATTGCAGCGCATCCGCGAAGCCGAACGCGACGCGCTGTACACCACGTTTCACAGCCGCGAAAGTGAAATCGTCCAAGGCACCGTCAAGACCATCGAACAGGGCAATATCACGGTGGATTTGGGCCGCATCGAAGGTTTGCTGCCCAAGAACGAACAGATTCCCACCGAACGCTATCGGCACAATCAAAAAATTCGCGCGCTGATTACCGAAGTGAATAAAGCATCGCGCGGCCCGCAAGTGGTATTGTCGCGCACGCATCGCAACATGCTGCGCCGTCTGCTCGAAATCGAAGTGCCGGAAATTTTTAACGGCCTCGTCGAAATCAAATCCATCGCGCGCGAAGCGGGGCAACGTTCCAAAGTCGCGGTCTCTGCCACCCAAGACGGCATTGACCCCGTCGGCGCGTGCGTAGGGCAACGCGGCGTCCGCATCCAAGCCATCGTCAACGAATTGTCGGGCGAAAAAATTGACGTCATTGAATGGAATCCGAATCCGCAAATTTTTATCGCCAGCGCCTTGTCGCCCGCCAAAGTCACCGAAGTCACCTTGAGCGAAGACGAGAACGGCGACAAGGTAGCCACCGTCATTGTCGCCGATAAACAACTTTCGCTCGCCATCGGCAAAGAAGGACAGAACGCGCGGCTCGCCGCAAAATTGACCGGCTGGCGCATTGACATCAAGAGCGAAGCGCAGGTCAATGAAGATTTGATGCGCCGCCAGATGGAAGAACAAGCCGTCTTGGACGCGCAGCAATCGGACGCGGAAGCCGAAACTATTTTGGACCAAGACCAAACCGGCATGACGCTCGAACCGGCTATCGCCCAACCCATTGCGCCGCCTGCGCCGATTGCCCCGCCGCCGCCCGAACCGGAACCGGAACCGGAACCCGAAGAAGAACTTTCGTTTGCCGAAGCGTTGGAGCGTTTTGAACAACAGACCGTCGTCCAAGAACAAACGACGGCAGAGGAAATTGTCGAACCGGATGACGAGCGCACGCGCAAACTCAAAGAAGACCGCCGCAAACGTCAAACGCTGGTCTTTGACCCGAAAGTGGGCAAAGTGGTCGCGCAAAAGAAACACAAAGGCGGCAAACAAGATTGGTTAGATGAATTGAGTCAAGCCGAAGACGAGACGGTTGACGAAACGTCCGAAGCCGAAGAGGTCGAAGAAGAATAATCGAATATGCCAAAGCATATTCCGCAGCGCACCTGCATCGCTTGTCGCAGCGTACACTCAAAGCGCGAACTCTTGCGTATCGTTCGCGCCCCGGAAGGACATGTCGTCGCCGACCCGACCGGCAAACGCAACGGGCGCGGCACGTACGTCCACAAGACTCGCGAATGTTTTGAAAATGTTCTGGGCGCGCCCGGCAAATTGCAACACGCCTTGAATCTGCAAACGCCGATTCCGCCCGCTGATTTATTGGCTTTACAAAATTTGGTAGAAACTTTTCCGGCGACAAACATGTCGGGAAACGCAATGAACGCTCAACTATCCGGCGCGCGTCGCGCCGCTCGCAAAACGACGCAAACTATCAAGCAAGCGGGCGCAGACCCAAACACGCCTACGGGCTAAGCAGTATGGTCAACCAACTGTGGGTTTGTGAAACCTTGCGCGTGACAATCGGTTACGCCCGGCGCATTCAGCGCCTGCCCGGCGAAACGAGGAGCGAATGGCATTGATTTAATTTCCTGCCCCTCTCCCCTCTGTTCGTCCCCGCGCCACGTGTTGGCGCAATGGCTTGGGTACTGCGCGCCGTTTCTCACGCTTCAAATTTTTCAATTGTATAGGACGTATGTTCACAAGAACACGCTCGCCTGACGCCGCCGGCATTACGCGAGTCCAATGATTTTGTGGGTATAGCCCTCAAGTGAGGATGGAATGGCAGACAATCTAAATCCAGAGGCAATCACCAATTCCGCCGCCAACGCGGACCAGAAAAAACCCGTCAGCTCTGGCGACAACGCCGCGCTGCAAGCCCAAGCGTCTACGCCTCCATCCGCTAAACCTGCAACGTCTCATACGCCGCGTCCACAAACTTCTGGCGGCAACGCATCGCGTTCCAATTCACCGCGTCCGCAAGGCGGTTCGAGCGGCGGCAATGCATCGCGTTCCAATTCACCGCGTCCGCAAGGCGGTTCGAGCGGCGGCAATGCATCGCGTTCCAATTCACCGCGCCCGCAAGGCGGTTCGAGCGGCGGCAGTGCGCCGCGTTCCAATTCACCGCGTCCCGCCGGTTCGAGCGGCGGCAATGCGCCGCGCTCCAACGCACCGCGTCCCGCCGGTTCAAGCGGCGGCAATGCGCCGCGCTCCAACGCACCGCGTCCCGCCGGTCCAAGTAATTCCGGTCAACGGCCCGCTTCTACCGGTGGCAATCGCCCGTATGGACAACGTACCAGTTCGGGCGGACACAAACATCATTCGCAACAAAAACATGGCAACGGGCAGCGTCCGCCGCAAAGCCAAAATCGCCAAGGCGGCCAGCGTCCGCCGGGCGGCAATCGTCCGCCCCAACGCACGACACCGGGCAAACCGGGCGCGCCGGGGCAGCGTTCACCCATGTCCAAAACCGCCGCGCCCGCCGCGCTCGCGAAACCGGCTGTCGCCGCCGTCGTAATTTTGCCCGCGTCGCTGACCGTGCGCGATTTGGCAACGCAGCTCAAACTCACGCCCATTGACATTATCAAAAAATTGATGGCGAACGGCGTCATGGCGAACATTACGCAATCCATTGATTTCGACACTGCCGCGCTGATTGCAGAAGAACTCGGCTTTCAGGTCCAAGAAGAAAAACCCGAAGTCATCGAAGAACCCGTCGCGACGCTCTCTTCGATGCCGAAAAAAGTTGAATACACGCCCGAAGAGCTCGCCCGGATGAAACCGCGCCCGCCGGTCGTCACGGTGATGGGGCACGTGGATCACGGCAAAACTTCGCTGCTCGATGCGATTCGCAACACCAACGTCGTCGGCGGCGAATTTGGCGGCATCACGCAGCATATTGGCGCGTACCAAATTGTTCACAACGACAAAAAGATTACGTTCCTCGATACGCCCGGCCATGAAGCGTTCACAGCCATGCGCGCGCGCGGCGCCAAATCCACCGACATTGCCATTATCGTCGTCGCCGCCGATGACGGCGTCATGCCCACCACGCGCGAAGCCATCGAACACGCGCGCGCCGCGCACGTGCCAATCATTATCGCCTTGAACAAAATTGACCGCCCGAACGCCAACCCCGAACGCGTCAAACAACAATTGAGTGAAATCGGTTTGGAAGTGTACGGCGGCAAAGACGAAGTGACGGTCGTGCCCATTTCGGCGAAACAAAAAATCGGACTCGACGATTTGCTGGAAAATATCTTGCTCGTCGCGGAACTGGCTGACCTCAAAGCCAATCCCGATAAATTATCCATCGGCGTCGTCATCGAATCGCGTCTCGACAAACAGCAGGGCCCAACGGCGACCATGCTGGTTCAAGAAGGCACGCTCAACGTCGGCGATTTTATCGTCATGGGCGAAACGTATGGCAAAATCCGCGCCATGTTCAATGAACGCGGCGAACCGGTCGCGGAAGCGACGCCCGCGACGCCCGTCGTCATTACCGGTTTGAGCGATGTGCCGCCCGCCGGCGCGCCGTTTGAAGAAGTCGAGAGCGAACAAGAAGCGCGCGCGCGCGCATACGAACGGATTCAAGCGCGCCGCGCCAAAGAAACCAAAAGCGCCGCAATTTCCCTCAACGATTTGTACGCCAAATTCAAAGAGGGCAGCGTCAAGGAACTCAACTTGCTCGTCAAAGCCGATGTCGCAGGTTCGCTCGAACCGATTGTCTCGTCGCTCGAAAAATTGGGCGACGGCAATCTGCACGCGAAAATTTTGCGGCAAGGCATCGGCGCGGTCACGCAAGCGGATGTGATGCTCGCCGCCGCGTCGCAAGGCATCATCATTGCCTTTAACGTCAATGTCGAAAACGCGGCGGAAGCGTTGGCGGAACAAGAACAGGTTGACATTCGCAAATACAACATCATCTATAAACTCATCGAAGACATTGACAAGGCGCTCAAAGGGATGCTCGAACCCGAATACAAAGATGTGTTGACGGGCCGCGCGCAAGCGTTAAAAATCTTTCACGTCAAAAAGAATGTCATTGCCGGCAGCCGCGTCATCAAAGGCACGATTCAACGCGGCGCCACCGCCAAAGTCATGCGCGGCGGCAAAGAAATTTTTACCGGACAGCTCTCGTCGCTCAAACGGTTCACGGATGACGTCAAAGAAGTGGCGGAAGGATACGAGTGCGGCATCGGTCTCGAAGGGTTCAACGATTTGCAAGAAGGCGACCTCATCGAGTTTTACAAAAAGGAACGCGTGAGCTAGGAAAAATGACTCGGCCAGCAATTTACGCTCACGCGCAAACGCTCCAGAAAATACGACGACGGTTGACGCCTGACGCGGCGTCCCCGACCGCTTTATTCGTCCTCCGTCGCTCGTTACGCGTTGGTGATTGATTCACAAACTTTACAAGACATTGTAGGCGTCTTGCGCGCTGCGCGCAGCGTATTCATCGCCGCGCATATCATGCCGGACGGCGATTGCGTCGGCTCGCAATTGGCGCTGGCGCACGCGCTGCGCGCGCTCGGCAAAGAGGTGACGCTCGCGCTCGACGATAAAATTCCCGAGAGTTTATTTTTTCTCGACGGCGTGCGCGCGATTGCGCCGCACACGCCGCGCGCGCAAGACGTTTTCGTTTTTGTGGACGGCAGCGATCCTTCGCGGTACGGCAAAGCGTTCGACGCGGCAGCCATTGGCGCGCGCCCCATCATTCTGATTGACCACCACATTACGAACGAACCATTTGGCACGTACAATTTGGTGGATCCCGGCGCGGCATCGGCGGCGGAAATCGTCTATGCGGTCGTGCGCGCGCTTGATGTCCCCATCTCGCCCGCGCTCGCGCAAGCGTTATTGACCGGCATTGTGACCGACACGCTCGGTTTTCGCACCGCCGCCACCACGCCGGAAACGCTCGAAAGCGCGACCGCGCTCGTGCGACACGGCGGCTCGATTCCCGAAATCATCGACCAAGTCTATAATCGGCGCTCGTTTCAAACGCTGCACGTTTTGGGCTATGCGCTGGCGCACGCCGCGCTCGTCGGCAAAATTATTTACAGCGCGCTGGATTTTCAAACGCTCGAAAAATTTGGCGCGAACGGCAATGGCACGAACGGCATCGTCAATCAGCTGCTCACCGTCGCCGACGCCGACATTGCTTTTTTTCTGGTCGAGAAAAAAGACGGTCGCATTGACCTGAGCATGCGCGCGCGCGTCGGCACGGACGTTTCGGGCGCGGCGCGGCGGCTCGGCGGCGGCGGACACAAACAAGCGTCCGGCGCCACGCTCTCTCCTCCGTTTGAAACGGCGGTCCAACGCGTGTTGGACGCCATCCAACAGGAATCTTTACCATGAACAATGGACCTCTCGTTCCTTGTTCATGGGTTGCGCTCCCTTGAACGCCCTCCTCGTCCTCGACAAACCGCAAGGGCTCTCCTCGCACGGCGCGGTGCATCGCGTCCGCAAAATTACCGGCGAGACGCACGCGGGCCATGCCGGCACACTCGACCCCATGGCGACCGGCGCGCTGTTGATTTTGCTCGGCAGCGCGGCGCGGCTGGCGGAATGGATTGTTGACCACGACAAAAAATATCGCGCCACCGTGCAACTCGGCGTCGAAACGGATACGTACGACGCCACCGGCACGGTCGTAAAAACTTTTGCCGAGCGCTATGCCGACGACGCAATTCGCGCGGCGCTCGCTTCTTTTGTCGGCAAACAAAATCAGGTGCCGCCCGCTCATTCCGCGATTCAGATTCAAGGGAAACGCGCGTACAAACTCGCGCGGCAAGGCGTCGAAATTGCAATGCCCTCGCGCGCGGTTGAAATTTTTTCCATCACGAACATTGACATTGAAAATAACGCCGTCGCATTTGATATTCATTGCAGCAAAGGGACCTACATTCGTTCGCTCGCGCACGACCTGGGCGCAAAACTCGGCGCGGGCGCGCATCTCGCCGCGCTGCGCCGCACGGCAAGCGGAAATTTTTCTATCGCGCAGAGTCTGACGTTGGCGCAAGTGGAAGCGGCCGTCGCAGACCAAACGTTGGAAAAATATCTCTTGCCGATGGATTTGGCGCTGGGTCAATTCGACGCGGTGCATCTGGACGCCAACCGCGCGCGCGCAATCTGCAACGGACAATTTATTTCTGCGCCCGCGAATTTGACGACGCCCCTCGTGCGCGCGTATGATGAACAAGGCAACTTGATTGCCATTTTGGAACGCGTTTCTACGCAGCAACTCAAACCCAAAAAAGTTTTGAGCAATGCGCCCTGACAACGGCGCAAGCTACAAAAAAACGATACGGCGCAGCGTAAAGCGCTCATTCACTTATGACCGAAATTATTCGAACTCTCTCTGACGCGTATCTCACCAAGCCGAGCGTGATTACCATCGGCTCGTTCGACGGCGTGCATCGTGGCCACGTCCAATTGATTGAAACAGTTAAACGCCGCGCGCAGGCGCAAAACGCGGCGAGCGTCTTGATTACGCTGCATCCGCATCCCAAACAAGTTTTGCGGCCCGATTCCAATCTGCTGCTGCTCAGCACGTTAGAAGAGCGGCTCGAATTGGCGGCGCAGCAAGGTTTGGATTACATCGTCGTTTTTCCGTTCTCGCTCGAACAATCGAAACTGCGCGCGCGCGAATTCATCCAACTTTTGCGAAATCATCTCAACTTGATTGAAATCGTCTGCGGGCCCAATTTTGCGCTCGGGTACAAGCGCGAAGGCACGATTGAGGTCTTGCGCGCGCTGGGCGCAGAAATGGGTTTCAGCGTGACGGTGGTCGAACCGTGTCAATTCGGAGAGGGCATCCTCTCAAGTACGCGCGTCCGCGCGTTGGTGGCGGACGGACGCGTCGCGGAAGCGGCGCAGCTGCTCGGCCGTTATCCGATGCTGCGCGGCATTGTGGTTCACGGCGACCATCGCGGGCGCGAACTCGGTTATCCCACCGCGAATCTGGAAACGCCCGCCAACAAATTGATTCCCGCGAACGGCATTTACGCGGTGCGCGTACAGCTGGGCGGCGAATGGTTCGACGGCGCGGCGAGCATCGGCGTGCGGCCCACGTTTGGCGGCGGCAAACGGCTCGTCGAAATTTTTCTATTTGACTTTACGCGTTGGATTTACGGCGAAGAACTCAAGGTATTTTTTGTGGAACGTTTACGCGACGAATTGAAATTCGATAATGTGCCGACGCTGCTCGACCAGATGGCGCGCGACGTTCAAGCGGCGCGCGCGATTCTCGCGCGCGCGCGTCAATCAAGCCCATGAACGATTATGAAGAAATTGACCACACGGCGGATTGGGCATTCCGCGCGTACGGTCGCGATATAACGGAATTGTTCCAGAACGCCGCGTACGCGTTGTTTGCGTTGGAAGGCGCGCTCGACACGCCATCTGTGTTGACGCGCGAAATCCACGCGCAAGGCATAGACCGCGAGGCGCTCTTGGTGAATTGGTTGAGCGAACTTTTATTTTTGCAAGAGACGCAGCGCGAAACGTATCAAAAATTTGAAATCACAAATTTGAGCGACACGGCATTGAGCGCCACCATTCACGGCGCGCCCGCGCAGCCCGTCACAAAATTTATCAAAGCCGTCACCTATCACGATTTGAAAATTCAACAAACGGCAACCGGTTGGGAAGCGACGGTGGTGGTGGATGTGTGAGAGGGGTTTGATTTGGGATTTGGGATTT
>JAJVIA010000083.1:19506-25947 GCA_022072245.1 Anaerolineae bacterium | reverse complement strand
TATGCCGTTCCGCCGATTATTGGCGGCGTCGAAGTTACCATCGGCGCGCACGCGCGTCTCTTGCGCGCGCACGGTTATTCCGTTCAACTCATCGCCGGCCGCGGCGACGCGGACCTCATCCTGCCCGAAATAGATTCACGTCATCCGCGCGTAGAAAAAATTCAACGCGCGCTCCGGCGCGGCGCGCTCGACGCCGATTTTGACGCGCTCGTCCAAGAAATTCGCGGCGCGCTCGAAAATGCCTTGCGCGGCAGCGCCGTTCTCATCGCGCACAATGTCGTCACCTTGCACAAAAATCTCGCGCTCACCGTCGCGCTGCATCAACTCGTCGCCGCCGGACGCGCGCCGTTATTGGCGTGGTGTCACGATTTCGCGTGGGACGACCCCGTGTATGCGGGCGAATTGCACGACGGCGCGCCGTGGAATTTATTGCGGCGCAAATGGGAAAATACAAAATACGTCGTCGTTTCCGCCTCGCGCCAGCGCGACCTCGCGCGCCTGCTGCAAATCAACGCGGCGGAAATTGCCGTCGTGCCGCCCGGCTTGGACGCGGCGGAATTTTTCCAAGTCAGCGCGACGACCGCGCAATGGCTGCATACGCCAACGCTGCTCGACGGCGCGCCGCTGCTGCTCTTGCCCGCGCGCGTCACGCGTCGCAAAAATATCGAACTCGCCATTGACATTGTGAACGCGTTGCGCGCAGAGGGCTATGCGCCGCAACTGCTTGTGATGGGTCCGCTCGGACCGCACAATCCCGCGAATCAAGCGTATCTGGAAGAATTGAAACGTCGCGCCGAGCAAAACGCTCAAGCCAAACCCAATATCGTCTTTCTTCAAGAATACGGCAGCGTGGACGACGCGACGCGACGCGATTTGTACGCGCTCGCCGACGCGTTGCTTTTTCCCTCGGCGCGCGAAGGATTCGGCATCCCGATTCTGGAAGCGGGTCTCGCGCGGCTGCCGATTTTTTGCGCCGACATTCCGCCGTTCCGCGAAACCGCCGGCGACCTCGCGCGCTATTTCGCGTTGGACGAAGCGCCGCGCGCGATTGCGGCGCGGCTCGCGGAATTTTTCGCGCGCGACGCGCGCTATCAATTGAAACAACGCGTGCGCGCGCAATATGGTTGGGAACATATTTTTGCCGCGCGCCTAAAACCCTTATTGGATGCGTATGAAAAATCCTGAATCAAGCGCTCGACTCTTGGTCGTCGGCACAAACAGCCCAGAGCTCGAAACCGTTTTAACTTTTGCGCGCGCGCTCGCGCAGGCGCGCGCGCTCGAGCTGCGCGTCGTCGGTTTGGTCGTTACGACGGCGGACGCGTTGAGCGCGGGCGCGCGCGCGGCGCAAACTTTGCGCCAAAATTTTACCGCGCGTTTGCCGACCGAACTGCCCTTTCAAGTGCGCGTGACGGCGGACGCCGCGCGCGAAATGCGACAGCTCGTCGCGCAAGAACGCGCCGCGCTGTTGATGGCTAATGCAGCCAGCGCGTTGGCGCTGCCGCTGTTGGACGCGACGCCGTGCGATGTGGTCTTGGTCAAGGGCGCGCTGCCCGCCCGCCTCAAACACATTCTCTTGCCGGTGCGCGGCGGGCCACATGCGGCGCTGGCGCTCGAAACCGCATTGACGTTTGCCAAAACCTGCGGCGCCGAAATTTCGCTGCTGCACGCGACGCCCAGCGCGCGTTTTCGCAATCAGACCGTGCGCGCGTTGTTTCAGCGCTTGCGCGCGCTGCCCGAAATTACGCGTTGGATTCGCGTCAAAGATAACGCCGCGCACGCCATTCTCGCGCACGCGAAACCGCGCTCGCATCAACTGGTGGTCATGGGCGCCAGTTCGCGCGCGCGCCAACCCAAAGACGACGCCGCCGTGACGCCCGATGTCTTGGAACAAACCACCGTGCCGACATTGGTCGTCAAGACGATGCCCGCGTTGTTGCCGCCGGAAGCGGACGAAGCCGACCGCGCGCCGGTGGACTATACCATTTCGGTCATCGTGGATAAATGGTTCGCCGAAAATACATTCAGCGCGCACGAGTTCACCGATATTGCTCAATTGGTGCAGCTCAAAATGCAGCAGGGCTTGACTATTTCGCTCGGCTTGCCGACCTTGAACGAAGAAAAAACGATTGGCAATGTCATTACGACCATGCGCCAGCGCTTTATCCACGATTTTCCGCTGCTCGACGAAATCGTAGTGATTGATTCCAATTCGACCGACCGCACGGTCGAAATCGCAAGCGCGCTCGGCGTGCCGGTGGTCAAACATCCCGAAGTGCTGACGCGTTATGGCGCGTGGGTGGGCAAAGGCGAAGCGTTGTGGAATTCGCTCTATATTTTGCGCGGCGATTTGATTGCGTGGATTGACACGGACATTGTAAATATCCATCCGCGTTTTGTGTATGGCATTTTGGGACCCTTGATTCGAGAACCGCGCTTGATGTACGTCAAAGGTTTTTATCAACGTCCGCTGCGTATCGGCAAAAAATTGCAAGCGCGCGGCGGCGGGCGCGTGACCGAACTCACGGCGCGCCCGCTGTTCAATTTGTTTTATCCCGAACTATCTGGGTTTGTGCAGCCGCTCGCCGGCGAATATGCCGGTCGCCGCGTCGCGTTGGAGCAGGTTCCATTCTTTGTCGGGTACGGCGTCGAAACCGGTTTGCTGATTGATTTGTTGACGCGTTTCGGTTTGCAAGCGTTGGGACAAGTGGATTTGGAAGAGCGCGTGCATCGCAATCAATCGCTGCACGCGTTGAGCAAGATGGCGTTTGAAATCATCCAGGTCGTCATGCAGCGCGTGGGCGAAGCGCGCGGCGTCGAATTGGTGGAACAATTCAATCGCAGCATGAAATTGATTCGCTACGAACGCGACGATTTTGATTTGACCGTCGCCGATATTCAAATCCGCGAACGGCCGCCGATGATAACGATTCCCGAATATCGCGCGCTGCGCGGACGCGCCGCGAAAATTTAGGCGGCGTTCGCGCTCAGAATTTTCAAAAGCGCTGCCTGCGACGCGGCGGCGCTCAACACAATCAAATCGTCGCCCGCCAACAAAAGGGTGTTGCCGCGCGGCACGAGCGTGCGCGGACCGCGCCGCACCGCCACAATGACGCACTCTTCGGGCAGTTCCAATTCTTTGATGCGCTTGCCCGCCGCGAAATCGTTTTCGCCGATTTGCAGCTCGAGCATTTCCGTCCCCGCGACCGCTTGCAGGCGCAAACGCTCGTGATGCGTTTCGCGCGTTTGCGCGTGAAGCAAGGATTTGGCGTACGCGTTGATAATGTCGGCGCGGCGCAGCAAGCCAAGCGGCTGACGCGGCTTGCGGCGGCTCACCACCGGGATGCGGCCCACATCCATCGCGCCGAAATGACGCAGCGCGTCATCCAGCGTTTCATCCGCCAAGACCGTCACCACTTGGCGCGTACAAATTTCGGCGACAGTTTTGGCGGACGCGTTTTTTGCCAATGCCTCTTCCAAATCCGTCAACGTCACCACGCCAAATAATTCATCCGCTTGATCCAACACGATAAAGCCGTGATGCATGGTTTGTTCAAAAGCGTTCGCGAGCGTCGCCAACGAATCCGTCGCGCGCACGATGCGTAATTCCGACAGCGGCGTCATGGCGTCTTGCGCCAAGATATGACTCATCAAATTGACGTTGCGCGCGCCGTACAAATCCACGCCGCGCTGTTTTAGTTTCAGCGTATAGACGCTCTCGCGTTCCAGCCAGCGCGCCACCACCGTACTCACGACCACCGCGAACATGAGGGGCAAAATGATGCGATAGTCTTGGGTCATTTCAAACGGCAGCATCAAACCCGTAATCGGCGCATGGATGGCGCCCGCCAACACCGCGCCCATGCCGACCAAGCCGTACGCGGGCGCGGGCGCAATCGCGCTGCCCCAGAACGATTGGGCGATGACGCCAAACCCCGCGCCTAACATTGCGCCCAAAAAGAGCGACGGCGCAAACAAACCGCCTTGCCCGCCCGAACCGATGGTCAAGGGCGTCGCGACAAGTTTCAACGCGACCAGCATTAACAAAAAACCCGCATTGTCCATGCCGCCGCGCAAGACGACGCCGATTGATTCATAGCCCGGGCCCATGATGGCGGTCGAACCGAAATATGCCAGCACGCCGACGAGCAAACCGCCCAGCGCAGGTTTGAGCCATGCGGGCGCGCGCAGCCGATGGAACAAGATTTCGATGCGCGCCAAAAGAATCACATAGAGCGCGGCGACGAGCGCCGCCGCCAAACCGAGCAGCAAGTACAAACCCAATTCCAACGAGCTGTGCAATTCGTACGCGGGAATGACAAACGCGGGCGCGCTGCCTAAAAAACTCTGGCTCGCCACCGCGCCGGCAACCGCCGCCAAAACGACCCAGCCAATCGCCGCGCCGGAGAATTCGCCAAAGATAATTTCGATGGCAAAAAAGACGCCCGCAATCGGCGCATTGAACGCCGCGCCAATGCCCGCCGCCGCGCCGCAGCCCACGAGCGTTTTCACGCGCGGCGGCGACAGTTTCAGACGCTGCGCGATGTACGAACCCAAGCCCGCGCCGATTTGGACGCTGGGGTCTTCGGGACCCGCCGAACCGCCAAAGCCGACGGTGAAAACCGCGCCGACGACGCGGGCGATACTGCCGCGCAACGAGATGCGCCCGCCGTGCAAGCCCACCGCTTCCATGATGCCCGCCACGCCCAAACCGGTCTGCGCGTGGCGCGCGGCAAAATGCATCCACAGCGCGGTCAACAATCCGCCCACGCCCGGCAAAATCAAAATCGTTAGCGGAACTGCGGCGCCGATGCCCTCCACCGTGTGCGCAAAGGTAAAATCGAGGACGCGCCGAAACGCTACGACGCCCAAGCCCGTGCCGACGCCGACACAAATTGCCAAGAGGGTCATCACTGCCGTTTCCGAAGAGCGTATCCCATCGGCATACGCCGCCGCCCGCGCCGCAAGCGGTTGATAAAATTGTGGTTTCATGATAAATCATTCGCTGCCGTTTGAATGTTTAGCATTATAACCCGACTGTAAAACACGCGGCGCAAAAATCAAATCCAGAGCCCGCGCGGCGGCATAGACCGCGCGCCAATGTTTATGCAAGCGATTCAATTCAACGCGTCCATCCCGCGTTATGCCTTCGGTCTCGCGGCGCAAAAAATTTCACCCTCGATTTTGTGGAACGGCATGTCGTGTACGGCATTGCGCGATGTTCCCGAACCGACTTTGCCGAACGACGAATGGGTGAAAATTAAAACGCGCTATGGCGGCATTTGCGGGACCGATTTGGGTACGATGCACTTGCACACGAGTCCGTATCTTTCGCCGCTTTCTTCTTTTCCTTTTACATTCGGACATGAAAATGTGGGGACGCTGGCAGAGGTCGGCGCGCGCGCGGGCGCTTTTCAAGTCGGCGAGCGCGTAACGGTGGAAGCGTTGTTATGGTGCAAACCGCGCGGCTTTCAAGATTTATGCCGCTTTTGCGCGCGCGGCGAAATCAATTTGTGCGAGCGCATGAATGAGGGCGCGCTGGCGCCGGGCGTGCAGCCGGGCTTTTGCCGCGACACGGGCGGCAGCTGGAGCGAATATTATCTCGCGCACGCCTCGCAGTTGGCGCGAATTCCCGACAACGTGAGCGACGAGAACGCGCTGCTAGTTGAACCCTTTGCCGTCGGCTTGCACGCCGCGCTGCAATATCCGCCGCGCGCGAATGAAACGGTTTTGATTATGGGCGCGGGCGTCATCGGTTTGATGATGTTGGCGGCGCTGCGCGCCACCGGTTCCAAAGCAAACATTTGGGTTGTGGCGCGTTATCCGTTCCAAGCCGCCGCCGCGCGCCGCTTGGGCGCGACGGAAATTATTGACGGCAAACAAGATTATTTGGCGGACATTGCAAAACGCACGGACGCCCAAATCCTCAAACCGATTATTGGCAAGCGCGTTATGTACGGCGGCGGCGTGGATGTGACGTACGAGTGCGTGGGCAGCGACGCTTCGATTGACGATGCGCTGCGGCTCACGCGGCATCGCGGGCGCGTCGTCCTCGTGGGCGTGCCGGGCATCACCAAGCAGGTGGATTGGACCGCGATTTTCGCCAAAGAGTTGGAGGTAATCGCTTCGTACATTTACAATCGCGCCGAACCGTATCGCGGCGAAAAACGCGCGGCGTTCGATATTGCCTTGGAAATGATGGCGGGAACAACAGAACGGGTAGCAACGGAACCCGGTTCCGTTGCTACCCCCGTTGCTACCCATTCCGTTGCTACCCATTCCGTTACAACCCCCGTTGTTACTCCCTTGGATTTATCGTGGCTCATTACGCATAAATTCAAATTAAACGAGTATGCGCGTGCGTTTGAACTTTTGGGGAATCGCGGCGCGAGCCAAGCGCTGAAAGCGGTGTTTGAGTTTGAGTGAAAGGTAGCAGGTAGTAGG
>JAJVIA010000083.1:13984-19406 GCA_022072245.1 Anaerolineae bacterium | reverse complement strand
GTGGCTCATTACGCATAAATTCAAATTAAACGAGTATGCGCGTGCGTTTGAACTTTTGGGGAATCGCGGCGCGAGCCAAGCGCTGAAAGCGGTGTTTGAGTTTGAGTGAAAGGTAGCAGGTAGTAGGAAAATAGGTAGCAGGTAGCAGGGTGATATTCCCTACTACCTGCTACCTGCTACTTTTCTACCTGCTACTTTTTCACCCGCTACTTTTTCACCCGCTATGGTTGGTCAATATGGTCGTACGTATATTCAATCGCGCCGACGCGCTGCGGGTCGTACATGTCGAGCAGCCCTTGTAATGGCTGGTCGCTCGCGCCAGGTTTCCACAATTCCACGACGGTTTCGCCGTGATACAACATTTGCCAGCGCACATACAAACGCGGGTCGGCGGGGTCGTGAATCGCTTGCGACCGGGCGGCGGCGTCTTGCGCGAGCTGCTTCATCAAATCGGTGCCGCAGCCAAAACCATACGGATAATCGCGGCGATTGAGGCCCATGTCTTCGACCCATTCCGGGTCAATCTTGACGACGCCGACGTGGGTATGGATGCCGCCGCGAATCATCGGCGCTTCTTTTTCGCCGTGCGGGTCTGCGACCCATACGCCATTCTTTTTGCTCACGCGCGTTTTCGGCACGCTCATCAATAGGGTGTACATTTCCACCGCTTCGACGGACGGCCCCTTGGGCTTGACGCCTTCGGGCGCATAGACCAAAATTTTGTGGCCCTCCATGCCGCCAATCGGCACCACCTCTTCGCGTTTCAACGCGCGCTTGTCCACATTCCACGAGCCCGATGCCGTCACCATCAACGTATCCGTGTCCACGTCAAAGGCAAACAACATGCCTTCGCTAAAACCTTTCATGTTGAGATAGCGGTTGTAAATGTTGGCAAGGTCGGGCGAAACGTATTCGCTGACATTTTTCGGCGCGGGCAAAAGATTCAATTGATCCATCCGATGCCCCGCTTCGATGAGCGCTTCGGGCGTGCGCGTAGTTTCCCATTGCGCCCGGGAAACTTTATTGTCTATCACAATATAATCGGCGCCGACATCGCGCGCGCACGCCATCGAAATCAAGCGGTCGCGCAGCATCAGCACCACATCGCGTTCTTCGGCTCTATCGCTCGGATGCCCCCCCTCTAGCGTGGTATAGGTCGTCTCCCACAATTCGCCCGTGTTGCGGTCGCCCGAAAGAAAAACCATTTTGGGCGCCCCCGCGCGCGCCATCGCCGTACGCGAAAGCTCCACAACCTGCATGTGCCGCATTTCGCTCGGACGCTCGCGGATAGTCATGAACAAAACCAGATTATCGGGCCGTCGCGCCAAACCGTATTCGCGCATGATGGCTAGACCGAGCGGAATTTGACGTTCGGGAATCCGTTCCAATAGCGGCGCGTCGGTATCCGGCGCATCATAAAAACCAATCATCAAATTCACATTGCCGTCGGGTTGTTCCTTGACCGTATGGCCTTGCGCGCGAAACGCGTCCAACAATTGGGGCAGCAATTTTGCCTGAACTTGATCGCCCGGCACGGGCGCATTCATAATCGAAATCGTGCGCGGCGCGAACCACGGCGTTTCGCGCAAATCCGCGCGCGGACTTGCTAAATTGTTTAATGCAGGTAAGGTCGTAATCAAAGCGGGACTCCTCAATTTTTATACAATGCGTTAGGATTGACCAGCGCAACACAGCGTTGTCAGGACGTAATTATATCCCACCAAGTTAAAACACCAATCTAGGCATCGCGTTGTGTGTACAAACTGTAACGCGTATTACGCCGCCCCGCGAAAAAAAATAGCGCGAAAACGTACCGACACAAAACGCCGCATTTGCCCATTCGCCAGACGCCTTAATTTGTAAGCGGCTGCGGCATTGCTCCAAAAATGCCTATTTTTAAGCATTTTTACAAAAATAAGAATTCTCAATAATTTATTCAAGATTTCTTATTTATCTATTGACAAAGTAAAATTATTGATGTATATTATAGCCATCCGAGAAGATAAAAATAAACGCTATTTTTGATTCGGAAGGCGTTTGGAGGAACAGGATGCTGAAACTTTTTGAACAATGTCCCGCTTGCGGCGGACCCATCGTCATTACCGAAATTCGGTGCGACGCTTGCCAACTCAAAATGCAGGGCGAATTCAAACCCGGGCTGTTTTCGTCCCTGTCAGCAGACCAATTGACCTTTGTCCGCACCTTTTTACGCGTGCGCGGTAATTTGTCCGAAATGGAAAAAGCGCTGGGCGTCTCGTATCCCACCATCCGCAACAAGCTGGACGAAATCAATCAAACGCTCGAAAGCGCCGAGAATCAGCCAGCCCCCGCCCCGACCGCCGACAATCCGCGCAGCGCGATTTTGAATCGCTTGGCGGCGGGCGAACTTGACGCGACGCAAGCGCTGGAACAGCTCAAAACGCTGGCGGAGTGATTATGCCTCAACACATTAACGGGAGTCCGCAGATGGAATGGTTTGACGATCTATACGCGAATAAACGCGCGCAACCCGCGCGGCACGCGGGTGAACACACAGCCAACGACAACGCCCGACCCGCCGCTTTACGAACCGACCCGACCCAAGTTCGAGCGCGTCAAGCCCTCAGCCGCAAACTTGGCGCGTGGGGCAAACGCTTACAAACCGTCTGGCGCGCGTCGCAAATGTCGAGCGCCCGAACTGTACGCCAATTTGAAAATTCGCAGCGCGAATTCCAGTGGAGTTCAAGCGACAGACCGTGTTAATTTCGCGCGCCAAGGCGGCGCGCAAAAATCGCAAAGGTTTTGCGCGAACGGAAAAAGGAATTTGCAGCATTGAAAAGGGAGAATATAAAAGATGGAATGGCAATGGAACTTGGACGCGTTTGACGCGCTCCATATCACTGTACCGAACGGCGAATTGGAAATCGTCGGTACGGACACGGACCAAGTGTTACTCGAAGGCAGCGACGGGGACCGTTACACGCGCAGCGTGCCGGCTATTCAAGGCCGCTGGTTGGTTGTACAATCCATTCAGGGCGCGGACACGTGGACGCTCGAATTACCCAAACGCAAAGCTTGGACGCTCGAAATTGCTTCAGCCAGCGGCGAGATTTCGGTACAAGACATTCACGCGCGGCTTGACATACGTTTGGGCAGCGGCGATATACAAATCGAAAATTGCCGCGGCGCCTTTAACGTGCAAAGCGGCAGCGGCGATGTCGAAATCGAAAATTGCGTCCAAGCCGCGACGCCCGAGGTCCCCGCGTTTGTTTTTCAAACGTCCAATGCCGAAAGCGCCGCCGACGCGTCAATTCCGCCCATGCCGCCGCCGGGCAAACGGATTCGCTTGGGCAAACATATTACGATTGACGACGACGAGGACTGGCAGCAGTACGGGCGCGAATGGCAGGCTTGGGGCGAACAGTTTGCCGAACAAGCTTCGCGCTGGGCTGAAAAATTTTCGCGCGAATTTGGCCAGAGTTTCGGTTGGAAAACCGAACCCACCGCGCCCGGCTTGCACGTGCATTTGGGCAGCGGCGACGTGCAGGTGGAAGAGGTGGACGCGCAATATGTTACGGTGCAATTGGGCAACGGCGACGTGCAACTCGAAGATGGCCGCATCGCGGAATTACGGATTGACGCTGCGCGCGGCGATGTTCAAATCGAAAATATCTTGCCCACCGACAACTGGGACGTTTCCACGCGTCACGGCGATATTCAACTCGTCTTGCCCACCGACGCGAACGGGCGCATTGACGCCGCGACGCGTCACGGCGAAATCGAATCGGATGTGCCGCTCGTCGGCGTCGGACGCCCCGGCCGCGCGGCGCGACACGGCGGACGCATGGTCGGGACGCTCGGACAGATTGGCGCCGACCCCATCGAATTGCATCTCGAATCATTGCACGGCGACATTCAAATCGAATTGACGGGCCGTCACAGCCGCTATGTCAATCAACCCAATGCGCCGCGCGCGCGCAAAGCGCCGACGGCTCCGGTCCCGCCTGTCCCGCCCGTTCCACCGGTTCCGCCTGTCCCGCCCGTTCCGCCTGTTCCCGCAGCCCCGCCCATGCGCGACGATGCGACTGAAACGTTTGCCGCCGCCGCGGATACGCCCATGCCGCACGCGACGGCGAACTCGGGCGCTGCCGAAACGCCGGCGTACGATTCGCAATATGCAGTCTTGCAGGCGTTACAGCGCGGCGAAATCACCGTCGCCGAAGCCGAGTTGCTGTTACGCAGTCTCAATGCTTAATACGCCAAAGTTGCCCCTCTCCCAATGGACAATGCACTAAAGTAGCCCCTCTCCCCCTGCCCCTCTCCCAATGGGCGAGGGGAGATTTTTTTTTAATGTGGGTTGGCGAATACAGGGCGTTCATCGGCGCTGCGCCAAAGTTGCCCCTCTCCCCCTGCCCCTCTCCCAATGGGCGAGGGGAGATTTTTTTTGATGAAGGTCGGCGAATACGGCGCGTTCATCGGCGCTGCGCCAAAGTTGCCCCTCTCCCCCTGCTCCTCTCCCAATGGGCGAGGGGGGATTTTTTTTGATGAAGGTCGGCGAATACGGCGCGTTCATCGGCGTTGCGCTAAAGTTGTCCCTCTCCCCCTGCCCCTCTCCCAATGGGCGAGGGGAGATTTTTTTTTGATGATCGTCAGCCCCCCTTGTCACGCGTGGGTTATTCGTGATATAAATGCACATTCTTGTCGTTCTTTTTTGCGCCTTGCACCCGGCATGTCCGAAAAACGTCTTGGCTTAACGATTTCATAATCTTTTGCGTCGCGTGCCGCTATTTCAAGTGGCTATATGAAAAATTTTCCGTCCGTTGTGTCATGTGTTTGTGCGGCGCTGGGGTTGAACGGTTCGCTGGCGGCGTCTCCAGCGTCGGCAGCGGGCTTGTTGGCGGTTGGCATTTTTTGAATCCCGACAGGACGCTGAATCTTGCCGCGCAGCCGCACAGGACGTTTGATTTGCGCGGTTGGAATGTCCAATTGGATGCGGTGCGGGGGGGCAGTGGAACGCATTTTGTCTCAATGCAATGCGCGTAAAAAAACGATTCATTCTTTGATGGCGCAGCGCAGACGCACGGAAATTTTTTCGAACCACCAGGAGGGGTTATGTTGACGATTCATTCCGAAACGCAAAATAACGTCAGCGTCATTGCGGTCGCGGGACGCATAGATGGTTACAGCGCGCCGCAGCTCGAAGCCGCGCTGCAAAATGCGATTCAAGCCAAGCGGTACAAAATTGTCGTGGATCTGGCGGCGACCGAATTCCTGTCCAGCGCGGGAATACGCGCGCTCCTCAAAGCGCGCGCCGCAGCGAGCGACCACAAAGGCGAATTGCGTCTTGCCGCGCCGGCGCCGTTCATTTTGGATGCGCTCAAGTTGGTGGGCTTGGACAAGCTCTTCAAGCTGTACGATACGCGCGCGGCGGCGCTGGCAGATT
>JAJVIA010000083.1:7303-13884 GCA_022072245.1 Anaerolineae bacterium | reverse complement strand
GCGAGCGACCACAAAGGCGAATTGCGTCTTGCCGCGCCGGCGCCGTTCATTTTGGATGCGCTCAAGTTGGTGGGCTTGGACAAGCTCTTCAAGCTGTACGATACGCGCGCGGCGGCGCTGGCAGATTTTTGAAAATCAAAATGCGCCGCGCCGTAAAAAATATGGCGGGGCGCATTCGATATGCCGGCGTCTTGCGTTTCCGTTTCCGTCTCGCCATTGCCATTGTCCGCAACCGTTCGCCGCGTCACAGAGCGCAGCCCTGTGCTAAAATGGCGGCATGAATGATTTCATTGACAATCTGATTGATTCCGACCGCGACAAAACCGTCTCTGCCAACGAATTGTTTCGCGCGCGCGCGGCATTGTGCATTGCGCTGTTGGCAGCGGTGTTGGCGTTGGCGGGTTTGTTGGGCGACAACGCCGACCAGGATCAATTGGCGGGCAACGTCCAAGCTGCCGACGCGTACGCGTTTTACCAAGCCAAGAATATCCGGCAGACCGATTATAAATTGGCGCTCGACCAAGTGAATTGGGATTTGGAAAATAACGCGACGCTTTCCGCCGCGCAGCGCGCCGCGCTCGAACAACGGCGCGACAAATATCAGGCGACGGTGGAGCGTTACGAAAGCGAGCCGGACGCGTCCGACCCGCACAATCCGCTCAAAGGCGAAGGCAAAAAAGAATTGTTGACGCGCGCGCGCTTTTACGAAAACGCGCGCGATGCAGCGGCGGCGCGCGGCGCGAATTACGATTATGCGGCGGGCTTGCTCCAAATCGCCATCGTGCTGGCGTCGGTAGCCATCATTACCCTGCTGCGCCCGCTGTTGTATTTGGCGCTCGCGCTCGGCGGCGTCGCGCTGCTCTTTACGCTCAACGGCTTGTTCAACTTGGTCGCGCTGCCCTTTTGAAAAAAACCCGCGCGGCGCCGCGCGTATTCCAATCAATTTACCGCCGCCGCGTTGCGCGTCCACTACGCGCGGGCAGGTCAACCCGTCAATACGGCGTCAGCCGTTCAAAAAATTTTTGGCGCCCTGCTGCATCAGCGAATGGGTCGAGACCATAATAAAATTCGCGCCCTGTTTGATTTGCCGCTGCGCCAAGCCGCCCGTCGCGGCGGGCATCCCAACCGCCAAATTCGCGCCGCGCGCCAACGCAATCGCTTCTTTGATCAACGCCTGCACCGGGCGATGATGCGCGCCGTCGGGATAGCCCATCGCCAACGCCAAATCGCGGGGCCCAATGCAAATGCCGTCCACGCCTTCGATTTGAACAATCGCGTTCAATTCGTCGTACATTTCCGGTTCCTCAAACTGCGGCAGCGCCAACATCTGGTCGTTCGCAAACGCGACAAATTCCGCCTGCGCCATTTGCCCGATAAAAAAATCGTTCGCGCGCGCGGGCCCCAGCGCGCGCGCGCCGCGCGGCGGATAGCGCACCGCGTTCACCAACGTCTGCACTTCGTCCGCGTTCTTTAACCCCGGCTGCATCACGCCCAGCATGCCCAAATCGAGATACTGCATCACGAGCTTGGGGTCAAAAATGCCGGGCCGAATCAACGGCGTAATGTGCGCGCCTTCGCACGCGCGCACGACATTTTCCGCCTGCGCCAGCGTAATCGCGCCGTGTTCCGCATCCAACATGTAAAAATCGAAACCGACCAACCCGCACCATTCGGCGAGCAGCGGGTCCGCGCTCAAAGAAATCATGCCAAACACGGTATCGCCGCGTCGCAATTTTGATTTGGTCGTATTTTCACGAATCATAAATCCTCCGCCGTAACCTCGTTCCATGCGGCTGCGCGCAAAGCCACGCCGTCGCGCGTACATTATCGCAATAACCCGAAAAAAATAAAAATCCGCAAGCGGCAATCGGTTGCGCGCCGCGCGAAATGAACCAAGCGCTTTTCTTGCCAAGTTCGCATAACCTGCTAAAGTTAGGCGGAATACATTTTGCCGCAAGAAAAGTTGTACGACCCGCGCGCCCGCGCCCAAAAAGGCGGGCGGCGGTAGAACAAACGGCGAACCTTGCTCGCAAGAAATTCGGCCGTACATTTTCAGGAGAAAAAATATGAAATTGAATTCACGCTACGGGCGCGCCGGGGTCTTGTCACTCCTGTTTGCGCTGACCTTGTTGTTTGGTTATCTGCTCGGCGCGACGACGTCGCGGCCGTTAGCTCTGGCGGCGCAAGCCAGCGCGACGAGTACGCCCTTGCCGACGGCGACGCTTGCGCCGGGCGACCCAATTCCGTTGAAACCGCTAACGGATTTGACCTCGCTCCAAGCGGCGGTGCAATTGAACGTGAACGGCGAGGTGAACGGCCAGCGCACGCAAGGCGCATTGAACGCGGATATTGTGACGAACCTGAACGACCAGAGCAAGATTACCGTGACCGGGCCGCTGTTGGGCGACATTGTAGCCCAAGTCGGCGGCGCGGCGGTGAGTCTATTCAAACCGTCGCAAGTGGAAATTTATAAAATGCCGACGGGCGCCTACATCGTCGTCAAAAGTTTTCTGGATGTGTGCGTGAAACCGAATGACCCGCAAGCGACGGCGGCGACGGATAATCTCAGCCCGCAAGCGCTGTTGACCATGTTGACCAGCCCGGAAGTGGCGCGCGGAAAATTGGTCGGCGAGGAAACGCTGAACGGCGTCAAGGTCAAACATTATATCGTCAGCGGGCCCGCGTTTCTGGCGGCGGCGCAAAATAGTCGGGACCCGAATCTAAAAAAATTCGGCTCGGCGCTATGGTCGGCGGACGACGCGCACGTGTACGTTTCGGCGGAAGGATATCCGGTGGCGTTTCAAGGCAGTTACAGCGGCGAATTCGAACCGTTGAAATTCAAAGGCGATTTTGACGTACGCATTGATTTGACGGACGTCAACCAGCCGGTGCAAATAGCGCTGCCGCGTTCCTGCAACAATCCAATTACGCCGTAACCAGCGCGCAGCGATAGACCTTTAGCTTGCGAGACCTTGCGGGTTTCCAAAAAGCCGCAAGGTCTCGCAAGACCCAAGTGTTTCCGAAAACACTTGGGTCTTGGCGGCCACACGCGCCATGCGCGCGTACAGTGGAATTTTCCCTCATGCTATGTTATAGTATGCAATACGAAAAATAATGGACCGATGCCGCCGCGGTCCGTTACCGATTCACAATCGCCCGATGATTACGCTCAAGAGCAACGGGAACGGTCTAGTCATTACGCTCGGGGACGGACCTTGGTCCAAAGTTCTCGCCGAATTAGCCGCCGAACTGGAACGGGCGCGCGGGGTCGAGTTATTTCGCGGACGGCGCGCGCATATCGAGACGGGCGAACGCGCATTGACGCCGCTGCAAGTCGAAGAGTTGGCATGGGCGCTGGAACTGCACGGCATAAAATTTGAATGGGACCGCAACGGCGCGCAAGCGCATTTGCCGGGTTTGGAACACACGCGTCAACCCGTCGAGACGTTGATGCAAAACGTCGCGGTGTGGGACGATGCGGCATGGTGTCCGCGCGCGTTACATTCAGGTCAAACCATTCGGTATGCGAGCCATGTGGTCGTGCTTGGCGATGTAGATCCGGGCGCGGAAATTGTGGCGTTAGGCAATGTGATGGTTTGGGGGGAATTGCGCGGGCTGGTTCATGCGGGCGCGGCGGGCAATGCCGCCGCCGTGGTGTGCGCGCTGGAAATCGCGTCCCCCCAGCTGCGTATCGGCAATTTTATCGCCCATTCGCCGGACGACGCGGCTTGGGCGCAGCCGGGTCCCAAAATCGCGCGCATAGAAAACGGTCGCATCGAAATTCAAACGTGGAATCCGAAAGCATGAAAGGGTTTTTGATTTGTGATTCTTGATAGCCGCCTGACGCGCACGCGGACGACGCGGCAAAATCTAAAATCATAAATCACAAGTCATCAATTCACATGGCTGGCACAGTTGTAACTATCACCTCCGGCAAGGGTGGCGTCGGCAAAACCACTACGACCGCGAATTTGGGCGTCGCGCTCGCCAAACGCGGCAAACGCGTCGCGTGCATTGACGCCGATATCGGGCTGCGTAATCTGGATGTCGTGCTGGGGCTCGAAAATCGCATCGTGTATGATATTGTGGATGTGGTGGAAGGGCGCGCGCGGATCCGTCAAGCTTTAATCAAAGACAAGCGCTTGCCCGAATTGCAAATGCTGCCCGCCGCGCAAACGCGCGACAAGACGGCGGTCAATCCGCAACAGATGCTGCATCTGGTGGAAGAGCTCAAAGCCGAATTTGATTTCGTGTTGATTGATTCGCCCGCCGGCATCGAACACGGTTTCAAAAACGCCGTCGCGCCGGCGGACCGCGTCTTGATTGTGACGACGCCCGAAGTGAGCGCGGTGCGCGACGCAGACCGCATCATCGGCATGGTCGAAGCGTCCGAAAAACCCAAACCCACTTTGATTCTCAATCGTCTGCGTCCCAACATGGTCAAGCGCGGCGATATGCTGGCGACCGAAGATGTGTTGGAAATTCTGGCGATTGATTTGATTGGCATTATTCCCGAAGACGAAAGTATCATCACTTCGACCAATCGCGGGCAGCCCGTAGCGTTTGAAGGCAAAACCCAAGCCGGTCAAGCTTACGAACGCATTGCGGCGCGCTTGCTCGGCGAAGAGGTGCCCTTTGCCGTCTTTTCAACTTCGTCCAATGTCTTGGCGCGTTTTCAAAAGTGGTTCCGCGATTCGAGCGGAGGAGGCGGCGCATGAGTTGGTTCGATTCGCTATTCAAGAAAAATGATTCCAGCGCCCGCGTCGCCAAATCGCGGCTCAAGATTGCTATTCAGCTGGATCGCAGCAATCTTTCGCCCGAACTCTTGCAGCAGCTGCAAGACGATATCGTGCGCGCCGTGTCCGAAACGCTCGACATTGACCGCGCGGGCATGAAGATTACGACGGAACGCGGCGAAAGCGGCCAGCGTCTGATTGCCGAAATTCCGATTAAACGCGTGCGCCCAACGGCGGCGGCGGGAGAATGATTTCAATTTAGGATTTAGGATTTTCGATGCTTGCGCCCAACGCGCGCGGTCAATCGAAAATCCAAGTTCGTCATCACAAATGGTTTTACGAGAAAGACGTCTCTTTCAAAATTTTGATTGGTGGTTGATTATCGCGGTCGGACTCCTCGTACTGCTGGGCATTATCCTCATCAACAATACGACCGCTGGCGTCGAGGGCCTCTTCGACACGGCAAATCTACTAGAAGATTTTACATTCCGCCAAATTATTTACGCGCTCGCCGGTTTTGGGGTTTTATTTGGCTTGTCGCAAATAGATTATCGCGTTTTCGCCGGCTTGGCTTGGATTTTTTATCTGACCCTGCTCGCGCTCTTGGTCATCGTCGCCGTGCTGGGCCGTTTGACGCTCGGCGCGCAGCGCTGGATTCCGCTCGGGTCGTTTCAATTACAACCGTCCGAAATCGGCAAACTCTTGCTGGTGTTGGCGCTGGCAAAATTTCTAGCCGACCACAACAAACAGATGGACAAGTGGCGCACGGTGGGCTTGTCGTTCGGCATCGTGATCCTGCCCGCGCTCATGACGTATTTGCAGCCCGACCTCGGCACCTCTTTGGTTTTCATTTTTGCATGGGGCGTAATGGTGTTGGCGGCGGGCTTGTCGTGGAAACAATTGCTGATTCTGGGCACGCTGTTGTTGATTCTTTTGCCGATCGTTTGGCTGACGATGCAGGATTATCAGCGCGCGCGCTTGACGCTGTTTTTTAATCCGGCGACGGACCCGTTGGGCGCGGGATATAACGTGACGCAGGCGCGCATCGCCATCGGTTCGGGCGAGCTATTCGGGCGCGGCATCGGCGCCGGCACGCAATCGCAATTGCAATTTTTACGCATTCGGCACACCGATTTTATTTTCTCGGTCGTCGGCGAGGAACTCGGCTTTTTCGGCGGCATGTTTTTCTTTGCGCTGTATGTATTTGTGCTGCTGCGAATGTTGCGCGCGGCGCAAGTATCGCGTTCGGTCTTTGGCCGTTTGACGGCGGTGGGTTTTGCCGCCGCGCTCTTTTTTCAAGCGTTCGTCAATCTCGGCATGAACGTCGGCATCATGCCCGTCACAGGCATTCCGCTGCCGTTCGTCAGTTCGGGCGGCAGTTCGCTCGTCACCTTCTTGATGATGATTGGAATCATCCAAAGCATTCTCGCGCACGAAAAAATGTTGGGCTTGCGGACAAAACCGCAGCAGGTTTGAAACATTGCAGTCGGTGTAGAAAAAGGTTATCGCGCGCGGAGGGCCAAGCATGTCCAAGGTTTTTGATTCCACTTTCGCGCTTCCGCCCCGGCTCGAAAAAAGACTCTTTGGCGCCTTCAAGTTCGCGCGTGTGAATCAGGGCGACCTTTGCCGTTCGCCCGTTCAACTCCTCACGCGCAAAATCGAGGCGCGCCGCGCCTACCTCGTCCTCTTTTCTCAAGCTCATGCTCGCGAAAAACTCGCCGCGCTGTGGTGGGGCGCTTTGATATAGCGCGGAAAAATTGAAAAGGAATTACCGCGCGCGTGCGGCAAAGGAAAATGGGATGGATGAATTGCCCCCGTTGGAAATCCAAGAAAATTGGCGAATGA
>JAJVIA010000083.1:0-7203 GCA_022072245.1 Anaerolineae bacterium | reverse complement strand
CCGCGCTGTGGTGGGGCGCTTTGATATAGCGCGGAAAAATTGAAAAGGAATTACCGCGCGCGTGCGGCAAAGGAAAATGGGATGGATGAATTGCCCCCGTTGGAAATCCAAGAAAATTGGCGAATGAAATCTACTTGACAGTGAGCGCGCATTTGAGATAGCATAACGAGCAAGAGACAAAACGAATCTGTTGGCGGACGAGGCGCAGGATGACACTCGGCGCGAGCCCTATTCTCCACGTCCAACTTTTTGGCGGCTTTCGCCTCACGTATGGCGAACAGCCCCTGACGAGCTTGGATGCCCCGCGCCTACAAGCTCTGCTCGCGTATCTTTTGCTCCACCGCGACGCGCCGCAAGCGCGCCAACAGCTGGCGTTTCTTTTGTTCCCCGATTCCTCTGACGCCCAAGCGCGCACCAACCTCCGCAATCTCGTGCATCATCTTCGTCACGCGCTCCCCCGCGCGGACCAATTTCTCCTTGCCGACGCGCAAACGTTGCAATGGAATTGCGCCGCGCCGTTTTTTCTGGATGTCCAAGAGTTTGAAAAGTATGTGACGCAGACAAGTTCGCCGCCGTCACTGTGCCAAGCGGTGCAGCTGTATCATGGCGATTTGTTGCCGGGCTGCTATGACGATTGGATGCTTGCCCCGCGCGAACGCTATCGGCAATTGTATCTCGACGCGCTGCTGCATCTGACACAACATTATCGCTCGCTGAGTGAATACGCGCAGGCGATTGAGATGGCGCGGCGGCTTGTCGCGGCGGACCCCGCAAACGAACGCGCGCATCAACATCTGATGTTTTGTTTTGTCGCGCTGGGTGAGCGGCACGCGGCGCTGCAACAGTACGAACGATGCGTCGTCGCGCTGCAAGATCAAGTTGACGCTCTCCCTTTGCCAGAAACAACGGCGCTGTATGAATGGATTAAACATACACAAACTCAATCGTCTTCGCTCGCCGCGCGCATTACGAATCTGCCGATCCCTTTGACAAGTTTTGTCGGACGCGAAAACGAGATGGCGGAAATAAAGCGCTTGCTGACGCGCGCGGAAAACCGAATGGGACTTGCAACGGAAGACTCACAGCGTTCGTATGCCATTCGACATTTGACTTTGACCGGCGCGGGGGGTTCCGGCAAAACGCGGCTCGCCATTCAAGTCGCCACCGATTTGATTGACTCGTTCCGCGATGGCGTGTGGTGGGTAGAGCTCGCGGGGCTGACCGATCCAGCATTGGTCCCGCAAACTGTGGCAAAAGCGTTGGGCGTTCGGGAGTCGGCTCAACAATCCTTGTTCGAGTCGCTCACCGATTTTTTGCGCGCCAAGCAGCTGCTCTTGGCGCTGGACAATTGCGAACATTTGCTTGACGCGTGCGCGCAGTTAATCCGCGCGCTGTTGAGCGCGTGTCCGCATTTGCAAATTTTGGCGACGAGCCGCGAACCGTTGGGCTTTATCGGCGAAACGGTGCGCCTGCTGTCCACGCTCGCCTTTCCCGATCCAAAGGCGCTTTCGCTCGCCGACCTTTTGCTCCAATATCCGGCGGTGCGTTTGTTCGTCGAACGCGTCCGCGCGCTCGATGGGCAGTTTGAAATCAATGCCGAGAACGCGGCGGCGGTGGCGCATATTTGCGCGCGCTTGGACGGTATTCCGCTCGCGTTGGAACTCGCCGCCGCGCGCGGGTATGAAATGTCGGCGCCAGACATTGCCGCGCATCTCGATCATCGTTTCACGCTGTTGACGCGCGGCAATCGCGGCGCGCTGCCGCGCCAACAAACTCTGGGCGCGGCGATGGATTGGAGTTACAACTTGCTTTCGCCGCCAGAGCAAATGTTGTTTCGCCGACTGTCAGTCTTTGCGGGCGGATTCACATTGGAGAGTGTGGAACAGGTATGCGCGGACGATAATGAAATAGAGCGAAAGAGAGAGGGAGCGGCACATATCATTCGCGCGCTCCAACTATCTATCTCTCAACCCGAAATTCTCGATTTGCTTTCCGATTTGGTTGACAAATCGTTGGTTGTGGTTGCCGCGATGGAAGAAGGAGAGCAGGTGCGCTATCGCTTGTTGGAGCCGGTGCAGCAGTATGCGAGCCAGAAACTTGCCGCCGCGGGCGAGATAGAACAGGTACGAAATCGCCATGCAGAGTTTTTTCTCCGGCTGGCCAACGAGACGACAAAAATTGCACCTGCAAAGGAATTTGCTTTCTACAATCGTTTGGAACAAGAACACGCCAATTTGAGTGCGGCAATGAATTGGGCGCTGGAGAAAAACGCAAGTGAAACAATACTCAAGTTCAGCGCTGCGCTTGGCGGATTTTGGGACACGCGCGGGTATTGGCAAGAGAGTATCATGAGGTATGAGATGGCGCTCGAGCATGTGTCCAAAGATGATGACCTCGCGCGAGCGCGCCTCTACCAGAAAATCAGCGCAGCGTGGATCGCGCAGCGTCAGGTAAATAATGCGCTCGATGCTCTACAGGCAGCCGAAGCCGCGTTAAATCCCGCGCCAGATGAGCCGGACCAGTCGTGGTGGTACGAATGGTTGGAACTCCGACTCGCGCAGTTACAGGCCTATTACTTTACAAATGATCTAAAGCGGATGCTGCCGGTGTTGGATCAAGCCGGACCTATTTTGAGCAAGTATGGAACAGCTGACCAACGCGGGAGATACCATGCCAACCGCGTGCGGGTGGGTAATCGCCGCGAACGATATGATCCATCCGCCGAAACTTTGTTCGACGCACGGGCTTCTTTGGCTGCTTTTGTGGAATCGGGCAATCCCCGTGAGATCGCCGATGCAACCTTTCGCGTTGGCTTTGTTTTATTGTGGCAAGGGGATTTGCCAGACGCGGAAACGCACCTGAAGGCCGCGCTCGAGGCAGCCAATGAAAATGGTGATGTACAAGTGCGCGTGCTCTGTCTGACCTATCTGGCAGTGGTTTGCCGAATGCACAGGCAAGACGATGCTGCACAAGCTTACGCCGCGGGCGCGTTGGAAGCTGCTAGCGCCGCCAAAATGGCTGGTTATGTTGGTATTGCGCGGGCAAACTTGGGGTGGGTGGCATATCGACGAAAGAACGTTAGTGTTGCCGAAACGGAATTTCGGTCTGCGCTCGAATTATGGAAGAGTGTGCCAACGCCCTATCCTTTCCAATGGCTCGCCCTGGTGCCGTTGGTTGCGATCTTGCTCATTCGACGTGAACTGAACGACGCAATAGACTGCGCGCTCCGTTTGCTTGAGCCATCGCAGGCAAAGCTTCCTGATATGCTGAGTTCACGACTTGAGGCAGCAATCATGGCGGCAGACCAGGGACATCGCTCTGCCGCGTTGACGGCCTTGAGGCGCGCAATTCAGACTGCGCATGAAACCGGATACTTTTGAGCAAGGCAAAGGCGATTGAGAAAGTTATTCTCAATCGCCTTTTTTGTTTTCTGCGAATCCACAAAAAAATCTCGCGTTTGCCACACGCTTGACGAAACGCTTTTGAAACGCTTGATGTGCTAGATTGACCGCAAGGTAACAATTTCGGTGATCAAGACCCAAAGGGTTTCCGGAAACCCTTTGGGTCTTACAAGGAGGATGGTCATGACACAACAAGAAGCGGGCGAGTTCGTTCGGCTGTGTTCCATCTATTGCACGCGCGGTGGTTAGCGCGTCGCGCTATTCATTCCCTTACGGAGGTGTTCCTATGATTCTCGTCGTCGGTTCTACCGGTTCGTTAGGCAAGCGCGTTACGCGACAGTTGTTGGCAGAGGGGCAACGCGTGCGCGCGCTGACGCGTGAGCCAAACAAGGCGGCAGACCTCAAACAACTTGGCGCAGAAGTGATGCAGGGCGATCTGATTGATGCCGCATCGCTCCGTCGCGCGTGCGCGGGGGCTGACCGCGTGATCGCGACGGCACATTCGATTCTCGGCAAAGGCAAATATAAATCGGAAGAGGTGGACGATGCAGGACATCGCGCCTTGATTGATGCGGCAAAAGCGGCGGGAGTATCGCATTTTGTTTATCTGTCCGTGTTCGGCGCGGCGCCCGACCAACCCGTTGATTTTTTTCGCGTCAAGTACAAAGTGGAACAACACTTGAAGGCAAGCGGTTTGAGTTACACGATTTTGCGTCCCACCGCGTTTATGGAATCGCACGCGCACCAGTTCAACGGCAAGGCGATTTTAGAAAAAGGGAAAACGAGTTTATTAGGCAACGGCACGAAACCGCGCAATTTTGTCGCCGCGCGCGACGCCGCCCATTTTGCGATGCTGGCATTGTGCGATGCGCGCCTGAAAAATCGCGCGCTCGAAGTGGGCGGTCCGCAAAATTTTACAAACAATCAGGTCGCGGAACTGTACGGCAAATTGGCGGGCATCACGCCCAAAATCAGTCACATGCCGCCGTCCGCCGCGCGCATGATGAGCGTCGTTCTCAAGCCGTTCGAGCCGGGCGTCAGCCGCATCATGTACATCAACAGCTTGCCCGACGATGCGTTTCGTGAAACGTTCGATGCGACAAACATGCTGCGCGAATTTCCAACGCAATTGATGACGCTGGAAGAATTTATCCGCGAACGGATTGCAGAGCAGCATCGAAGGGAACAATAAATAGCAGGCCAAAAAACGTTGTTCACTGATTGAATCAGCTGGGAGGAGTGAAAAATGGACCTGAACAACACCAATTCCCCAATGGAAGAAATGCCACAGGCAACAGAACCAACAGCCGGTGTGGCAGCAAATACCACTACCGCAGCCAAGCACTCACGCAAGCGGCTTGTGTTACTTGGCGGATTACTCGTGCTGGGAATCCTCATCAGTATTCCGATTTGTCAATTCATGTTCGGATTCTTTGGGTCGTTCCCAGAGGAAATGAAAAACACATCGCAGGTGATTGACGAATATCTCTCTGCGATGGCGCAAAAGGATGCGCAGCGCGCCTACAAGGTCGTGTACGTAAATGGGAACGAGTCGATTGCGCTTGCTGATCTTGAAGGTCTCGTAAATGGGAACAACTATTTCGTCTTTGAGGATTATCGCGAACATTCCTTCACCGGCTTTGAAATGACCCAGGTCGGAAGTGTGAAATATGCCGAGATCAGCGGAGACGTGACGTACGAGACGAACTTTGTTGGACAATTCTCTGCGGTCCTCGTCAAAGAAAATGGGGTATGGAAAATTCAGGGAATCCAGGTGGTCGCGCCGGCTGAAAAGTTTGGTAAGCGCTAGAAATTTTCCTTTTCCATTTCGTCCAACCTACCCTCGCGCCTCAATTCATCAAGCGCCGCGTTAATTTCTTTCAACAGCGTCGGCGAATCGCGGCGCACCGCAATCACGTAATTTTCATTCGCGAGCGGTTTGCCGACGATGCGCCAAGCGAGCGCGCCCGTGTCCGCTTCCGCGCGTTGAAAATCAATGAACGTAATCGGGTCCACAATCGCCGCATTCGCCTCGCCGCGCTGTAACGCGCGCAAAGCGTCTTGCGAAGTGTTGAATTCGCGCAAATTCAAATTGTAGCGTTTCTGCCATTTGCGCGCCACCGCGTCGCCGTTCGAGCCGAGTTCTACCGCGACATTTTTGTTTTGCAGATTTTCCAAACCGTTGGTCGTCGTATCATCGCCGCGCACAATCAAAACGGGCCCGCCGTTGAAATAGGCGCGCGAGAAAAATACGTCCTGCGTTTTACTTGGGTTGTACGGCAGCGCGGACAAAATCAGATCAAATTGTTTCGCGTTCAACGCGTCATACAGCCCATCAAACCCGGTGTACACCCATTGGATTTTCACGCCCCACCGCTGCGCCAATTCATTCGCCAGCGCGACATCCAAACCCGATAATTTGCCGGTCCCGTCATCCGCAATGAACGGCGGCGAACTCGGGTCAATGCCGATGCGTATAATTTTTTCGTTTTGAATGCGCGTCCAGGTGTCGTCGGGTTTCGGCGGCGCGGCGGGAACGAATAACCAGTACGCAGCCATTGCCGCAAGAGCAAACAGCAAGAGCGCGACGGGCAGAGAGCCAATGCGCAGCCGATTGAATTTCAATTGCCCGTTTTTTTTGATTGCATCAATCATGCGCGTTCAATCGTTTCTCTAGCTCTGCCATTGTTCGCGCAAACGCGCGTTCCAAATCAATCGCGTGCGCGTCCGCCAGAACGAGTACCGACCACAAACAATCGGCGAGTTCATGCTCCAGTTTTTCGCGCGCGTTCTCAATTCCGCGCCGTCCATTCACCGCCATCACCAATTTTACCAAATCGCCGACATCGCCGACAAAGCCCAACGCCAATTCCTCATTTGTCCAGCGCGCGCCATATTTTTCCGTCTCAAATTCCGCATAGCGTTTTCGCACCCGCGTTGCGCGTTCCATCATTTCAGAAAATTCCATTCTCATCACCTCGTCCCCCCATCACCCAATCCCCCAATCACCCAATCCCCCCACTCCCCCACACTCTCACTCACTCTCCGCGCGCGTATTTCTGCACTTCGTAATAAATCGGTTTTGCGTCAAAGCCCGGCGTGACGAACGAAAAATAATCGTTGAACGTGTACGTCGGCGCGGGCGTGCGAAAGACCCACAGCGCGCACGCGTCAATCCAATTTGTTTTCTCGCACCAATCGTACGCGGCGATTGTGTTTTGGATGCGTTCCGCCGGCGTCACCGCTTTGGTCCAGCGCGGATGATCGTTCCAACCGCCTTCGGTGAGCGCCACATTTTTCGCGCCGTCGCCATATTTCAACATAATGTCGCGCAGCAATTCCGTGCGCCGAAAATTTACGCGGTCCGGCGACGGCGCTTCGTCAGCGGGCGCTTTCCAACCGTAGGCGTGAACCGCCAGCGTATCAAAATAATCTTTGGCGCCCGCCTGATACATTTTGTCCAAGTATTCCAAATCGTTCATCGCGTCCGTCGAATTGGGCGGCGCGAGATTGGGCGCGAGCGCGCCGGCAAGAATTTTCACGTCGGGATTTTTTTCATGCGCGCGCGCGTACGTTGCCTTCAAGAGTTCCGTGTACGCCGCCGGGTCGGGCGCGCGCTGTCCCCATTCAAAACTCACATTCGGTTCGTTCCAAATAATAATGTCATTGACGCGACCCCTGTAACGTTCGGCGAACGCGGCGGCAAACGCGGCAAAATCGGCGTAATGCGTTTCGTCCAAATAATTGACCGACGTATTTTCGGGGCGCGCCCACGGCGGCACAAAACCCAACCGCGCAATCA
>JAJVIA010000126.1:24758-26234 GCA_022072245.1 Anaerolineae bacterium | reverse complement strand
GCGCGTCAAGCAACGCATGAAAATTTTTAAATTGTGTTCCAATGGAGGAATGACCATGCCCGCTAAAAATGTAAAATCCGCGAAAAAAGGCGCCGCGAAAAAAGGCGCCGCCCAAAAAAGCGCCGCCCAAAAAATGACCGCGCGCAAAGCGCCAATGAAAAAAGCCGCGCCGCGTTTCACCTATTCCAATCTCACCTTTTCAGAAAACGACCACGTTTCGTATGACCAAGCCGTCGCGCAATTTCACGGCGAACTCGACCATCATTATCAAAACTTGGTCAATGGCGTATGGCTCGCCGCCGCGAATGGCGCGGAAATGGCGCACGCCAGTCCCGCCGACACGCGTCTCACGGTCAGCCACTTTCCCAAATTCGGCCGCGAAGAAACGGTCGAAGCCATTCGCGCCGCGCGCCTTGCCGCGAACGAATGGGGACGCATGCCGTACAAACGACGCATCGCCATCATGCGCCGCGCCGCCGATTTGATGTATGAACGCGCGTGGCAAGCCGCCGCCATCATGGCATTCGAAGTCGGCAAACCGCGCGGCGAAGGCATCGCCGAAGTGTACGAAGCCGCCGAAATCATTCGCTACTATTGCGATGCGATTGAAGCGAGCAAGGGCTTTGTGTACACGCTCACCTCGCCCGGCAAAAATACGCGCACGCAATCGGTCTTGCTGCCGTACGGCGTGTTCGGCGTCATCTCGCCGTGGAATTTTCCAATCGCGTTGGCGACGGGCATGACCTCCGCCGCGTTGATTGCGGGCAATACCGTCGTGCAAAAACCCGCGTCCGAATCGCCGGTCAGCGCGTATTTTCTCGCCAAATGTTTGGTGGACGCCGGCTTGCCCGACGGCGTTTTCAATCTCGTCGTGGGCCCCGGCTCGTCCGTCGGCGAAGAGCTGCGCGTGAATCCAATGGTTGACGGCATCGCCTTTACCGGTTCGTATGATGTCGGGATGCACCTCTATCGCAATTTCGGCATCCAATATCTGAAACCGGTCATTGCCGAAATGGGCGGCAAGAATCCCGTCATCATTACCGAAAACGCCGATTTGGATATGGCGGCGGAAGGAACGGCGCGCGGCGCGTTCGGTTTCAGCGGTCAAAAATGTTCCGCCACCTCGCGCGCCTATGTCGCCAAAGCCGTCAAAGGCGAATTCGTTGACCGTCTCGTCGAATACGCTTCGACGCGCGTTAACGTCGGTTTTCCGACCGAACGCGCAACCTTTATGGGGCCCGTGATGAATCAGAGCGCGGTGGACACTTGGCAGCAAGCGGTGGACGACGCGCTCGCAGCCGGCGGACGCATCGTGTTTGGCGGCAATCGCATCAACGACGGCGCGCTGCAGCACGGCTATTACGTCCAGCCGACGATTGTGGATTCGCTCGCGCCCGACCATCGTTTGTTCCAAGATGAATTGTTTGTGCCGTTCCTCGCCGTCCAAGAAGTGGACTCGCTTGAAGAAGCGATCAC
>JAJVIA010000126.1:18296-24658 GCA_022072245.1 Anaerolineae bacterium | reverse complement strand
GTGTCCGATGAAATCGTCGCCAAAGTCGAAGCCGCCATGCGCGATTTGCGCTATACGCCGCGCGCCGCCGCCCGCAATCTCGCCACCGCCCGCACCAATACGTTGGGCCTCGTGCTGGCAGAATTGGTGGGCGATTTTTTTAGCCCGCTCTTGCGCGGCATCGAAAGTATCGCCGCCGAACAGGGCTATGACCTCTTGATTTCTACCGCCGGACGGCGCGGTCCCCAAGACCAACTACCCAATTCCTTTAACAAACATAACGCCGACGGCCTTTTGATTTTTGCCGGTTGTCTCACCGCCGAAGGCGTTCGCGATACGCACGCTCGCGGCGTGCCGCTGGCGCTCTTGCACCAAACGCCGCCCGACCATTTACCCATTCCCTGCGTGACGATTGAAAACAAAGCCGCGACGCGCGCGCTGGTGGAACATCTCATCGTTCAACACGAACGCCGCCGCATTGTGTTTCTCACCGGCGAACCGGGCAACGAGGACGGACATTGGCGCGAGATGGGTTATCGCGAAGCGTTGCTGCGCCATGACCTACCCATTCAGGACGAATTGATTGCGCCGGGGCATTTTGACCGCCACATCGCGCAAGCGACGATTGAACGGCTCTTGCGCGCGCGCGTCGCCTTTGACGCGGTCTTTGCCGGCGACGACGAAGCGGCGGTGGGCGTGTACGCCGCGCTGCGCGACGCCAATTTACATATTCCCAACGATGTCGCGGTCGTCGGTTTTGACGACCAAAGTCTTGCCCAAGTGTTGCAGCCGCCGTTGACCACCGTGCATGTGCCAATCGAACAAGTGGGCAGCGCGGCGGCGCGCGGTTTGATTCAATTGCTGCATGGCGCGCAGCCGGAATTGCTCACCCTGCTGCCGACGACGATGATTATTCGCGCTTCGTGCGGTTGTTGATTTCAACGCCTCTGGGAACCTAGTTCTCATCCAACATGAAATTGGCTGGGCTGCATACGCACATGAACGGCATGTGATAATGCGGCGTTATCAAACAGAGTTCGCTTGCGAACGCCTTTCTACGCCTCCACACTCTGCAATTTCATAAGGGTAAAGAACTATTTGCTAATTTTAATCCGTCAACCCCGCAGGCGTGGCAACAAATATATTGTTGTGACGCTGTGAAAGGAGCGGCGCCGTTCACCGAATTCACAAATCTTTTTTATCCCCGTTGACTGCCTATCCATGCTCCAGCCGGTCCGCGCAAGCGGCGGCATGGGGTGAACGAAAACTTTCAGGAGGAGAGTTTCATGAAGATTTCATTTCGCTGGACCTTGATTCCGGCGCTGGCGCTCTTGTTGGTGTTTGCGGCATGCGCCGCGCCCGCGACGCCCGCGCCGCAACCGACAGCCGTTCCAGCCCAACCGACCGCCGCGCCCGCGCAGCCGACCGAAGCGCCCGCGCAGCCCACCGCCGCGCCCGCGCAACCGACCGAAGCGCCCGCGCAGCCCACGACGGCGCCCGAAGCCACTGTCGCGCCGACGGCAACCGCCTTGCCCACCGCCGCGGCGGGCCGCACGCAGATTCGCTGGTTCGTCGGTCTTGGCACCGGCACCGACCCCGCCCAAGTTACCGTGCAGCAAGAAATGGTTGACAAATTCAATGCGTCGCAAGACAAAATCCAGCTCGTGCTTGAAGTGGTTGCATACGACGCCGCGCGCGATGCGCTCGCCACCCAAATCGCTTCGGGCAATCCGCCGGACATTGTGGGACCCGTCGGCGTTTCTGGCGCCGAAGCGTTTCATGGCCAATGGCTCGACCTCGCGCCGTTGATTGAAAAAAATAACTATGACCTCACGCAATACGACAAAGGCGCGGTGGACTTTTATAAAGTCGGCGGCGAAGGTCAAATCGGTATTCCGTTCGCCATTTTCCCCTCGGCGGTGTTTTATCAACGCGATATGTTTGACGAAGCCGATTTGAATTATCCGCCGCACAAGTACGGCGAAAAATACAAATGGAAAGACGGTACCGAAGAAGAATGGACGTACGACACGCTGCGCAAACTCGCGCTCTTGTTGACGGTGGATAAAAACAACAAAGACGCAAACGATGCCGCGTTCGATACGAAAAATATCGTACAGTACGGTTACGAGCCGCAGTACCAAGATTTGCGCGCGGTCGGTTCGTACTTTGGCGCGGGCTCTTTTGTCGCAGCCGATGAAAAAACCGCGCAGATTCCGCCGCAGTGGGCGGACGCGTGGAAATGGGTCTATGACGGCGTTTGGAAAGAACACTTTATCGCCAATGGTCCCACGCGCGAAAGCCAAGAGTTCGGGCAAGGCAATCCGTTCAATTCCGGCAAAGTGGCGACCGCGTTGACGCACTTGTGGTACACCTGCTGCGTGACCGACGCGGGCGGCAATTGGGACGTCGCGGTGGCGCCTTCGTACAAAGGCAAGACGACGGCGAACTTTAACGCCGACACCTTCCGCATTCTCAAAGCGTCCAAGCATCCGGATGAAGCGTTCACCGTCTTGACGTATCTGCTCGGCGACGCCTCGCTCGATTTGCTGAAAATCTATGGCGGGATGCCCGCGCGCACGGCGGACCAAAAAGCGTTCTTTGATTCCCTCAACGAAACGTGGAAGCAAAAAGTGGATTGGCAAGTTTTCGTTGACGGCATCGCGTACGCGGACAATCCGTCGTTCGAAGGATACATGCCGAATTACAACGAGTCGTTCGACCTCGCCAACGTGTTCTTGAACAAGTTGTACACGACGGACGGTCTCGATATGGACAAAGAAATCGCCCAGTTCCAAAAAGATTTGCAAGCGGTCTTTGACAAAAAAGCGACGCCGTAAAAAGACCGGAACGATTTTGCTACGCGTTCTTCTCTTCCCTCTCTCTCCCTCTCACATCGGACTGTCATCGCCGCCGAGAGGGAGAGAGCAGAGAGAAACATTATGAATTCGTTCAAAGAACTATTGACGATTCCCCGCCTCAAACCGATTGCGCGCCGCGAAGCGCTGCAAGGGCTCGCGTTCATTTCAATCTGGTTCATCGGTTTTTTTATCTTTACGCTCATTCCGATGCTGGCGACGCTCGCCTTTTCATTCAGCAATATCAATCTCGCGCAAGAAGAGGCGCTGCGCTTTGTCGGCTTTGGCAATTATCAAAAAATGTTGAGCGATTCGTCGCTGCGCAATGCGTTGGGCGTGACCCTCAAGTACGCGCTCATCGCGCTGCCGGTTGGCTTGGCGGTGCCCTTTGCCGTCGCCGTTTTGCTCAATAACAAACATTTGCGCGCCAAAGGTTTTTTTCGCGTCATGTTTTATTTGCCGTACGTGATTCCTTTTGTCGCGGGTATTTTCGCGTGGGGCGGCTTGTTGAATCCCGAACAGGGTTGGATTAACCAAACGCTCGAAGCGTTGGGCGTGCAAAATCCGCCCGGCTGGTTGAACGACCCGCTATGGGTTTATCCGAGTTTGGTGATTCTCGGTTTGTGGGGCATCGGCAGCGCCGTCATTATTTACCTCGCGAGTTTGCAAGGCGTGCCGACCGAATTGTACGACGCGGCAAAGGTGGACGGCGCGGGCTGGTGGGCGACGATGCGAAATGTGACGCTGCCCATGATGTCGCCGGTAATTTTTTATTCGCTCGTGCTGGGCATCGTCGGCGTATTTCAATATTTTCTCGTGCCGCTCGTCGTCACCGATGGCACGGGCCGCCCGGGCGGCGCGACCATGTTTTTTAATCTGTACATGTACAAAACCTTTTTTACGTTCCAAAACATGTCGTACGGCGCGGCGCAAGCGTGGGTCTTGTTTATTCTCATTTTGGTCGTCACCATCTTTTTATTCTGGAGCAGCAAGTATTGGGTGTACTATGCCGGCGAAACGCGTGAAGGGTAAAGCAAAATTATGGCAACGAAACAAGCAAATGAAACTCTGGCGCCAACGCGAACGTTTTCCGCGCGTCTCGCGCGCGGTTTGCGCGAACCAAGTCGCTCTTTTATCATAACCTTTATCGTCGTTGTCTTGCTCGCGTTCTTTTTGTCGCCCTTGCTGCGGATTACGCTCAACTCGTTCAAAACGCCGTCCCAAGTGGCAGAGCTCGGCACGCCGTTGTATCCCGCCAAAGCGCGCGTGGTCGAATATCAAGGCAAAGAGTACGAAATCTATAAAGTGCCGTTCGCCGAAGGCGTGCGCGAACTCGCGTTGTACAAAAAAGGACGCGCGACCAGCGAATTTATTGACCCCGCGAATCTCGACGCGCCGCCGATTGTGTGGACCGGCGCGTGGCGTTCGCTCGACCGCGCGTGGGAATTTGCGCCGACGCTGACCAATTATCAACAAGTGTGGGACCTGTTGGATTATCCGCGCTTGATGTTCAATACCATCGCGCTCGCGGTGATTGGCACGTTCGGCACGCTCATCTCTAACATTCTCGTCGCGTACGGTTTTGCGCGCTTTCGCATTCCGGGCAAACAACTTTTATTTACCATCGTCATCGCCACGGTCTTTTTGCCCGAAGCCGTGACGCTGATTCCGACATACACCTTTTACGTAAAAATCGGTTGGATTGGCACTTGGCTGCCGTTGTTGGTACCGGCGTTTTTCGCCAACGCGTTCGATATTTTTCTCTTGCGCCAATTCTTTTTGACGATTCCGCGCGAGATGGACGAAGCCGCCAAAGTGGATGGCGCGGGCCCCTTTCGCATTTTGCGCTCGGTGATTTTGCCGCAAGCGTGGCCCGCCGTGATTGCGGTCGGCATTTTTCATTTCGTGTACGCGTGGAACGATTATTTCGCGCCGCTGATTTATCTTTCGACGCGGCCCGATTTGCAGCCGATTTCCGTGGGGCTTGCGCGGTTCAACAGCATCTATGGCAACAAACCCGAACTCACGCAAGCAGGCACCATTTTGACCCTGATTATTCCCGTGATTATTTTTATTTTCATGCAAAAGTTTTTCATGCAAGGCGTCGTGATTACGGGAGTGGACAAGTAGTATGTATCAGGTAGCAAGTAGCATATAGTACTGCCTGCTTGCTACCTGCTACCTGCTGTTCAAAAATGAAAGTCGCCGTCATCGGTGGTGGTTCAACGTATACGCCCGAACTCGTCAACGGGTTTTTGCAGCGCGCGGAATCTTTTCCGCTGCGCGAATTGTGGTTGATGGATGTGGACGCGGAACGCTTGCGCGTCGTCGGCGGTTTCGCGCAGCGCATGGTGGAAACGCGCGGCGCGCCGTTCAAAATTTTCTTGACGACGAATCGGCGCGAGGCGTTGCAAGGCGCGAGTTATGTGACGACCCAATTGCGCGTCGGCATGATGCCCGCGCGCCGCAACGACGAATATCTCGGCAAACGGCACGGTCTCATCGGCCAAGAAACGACCGGCGTCGGCGGCATGGCAAAAGCGTTACGCACCATCCCGGTCATTCTCGACATTGCGAACGATATGCGCGAGCTCGCGCCCAACGCCATGCTCGCCAATTTTACAAATCCCGCGGGCATCGTGACGCAAGCGTTATCGCAATACGCGCCGGACATTCTGGCAGTCGGCGTGTGCAACGTCCCCATCAACGCGAAAATGAACCTGCTGACGCGCGTGGAAAAAAGCTTGGGCGCCAAAATCGAGCCGTCGCGCGCAGAATTGAAAACGCTCGGTCTCAATCATTTGTCCTGGCATCGCGGCTTTACGCTCGACGGCGAAGAGGTGTGGAACGAAATTATTTCCGGCTATGTGAACGAGTTGAAAGCGCAAGCGGAACCCGAATGGAATCCGCGTTTGATTGAATCGCTGCGCGTGATTCCGAATTATTATTTGCAATACTTTTACAACACCGCGCACAAACTCGCGGAACAAGAACATTGGCCCCCCTCGCGCGCCGAGCAAGTGCAAGAAATCGAAAAAGGTTTGTTGGAACAGTACGCCGACTCTGCGTTGACCGAGATGCCCGCCGATTTGATGAAACGCGGCGGCGCGTATTATTCGACGGTGGCGACGCAACTGCTCAACGCGCATTACAACGATTTGAATGAAACGCACGTCGTCAACATCGCGCACAACGGCGCGGTGGCGGAATATCCCGCGCATTGGGTTTTGGAAATGCCGTGCGTGGTAAATCGTCAAGGCGTTCATCCCATCGCCGCCGCCCCATTGCCCGACGCGTGCTTTGGTTTGCTCGCGCAGGTAAAATCGTACGAGCTGCTCACCGTCCAAGCCGCCGTGCATGGCGACCGCGAAGCCGCATACCAAGCGCTCATCACAAACCCCTTGGGTCCCAAACCCGACCAAGCGCAAGCCGTGTTGGATGATTTGCTAGAAACGAATAGAGAACACCTGCCGCAGTTTTGGCGACGAGTCGTTGAAAGTTAAAAGTTGAAAGCTAAAAGTTCAA
>JAJVIA010000126.1:9114-18196 GCA_022072245.1 Anaerolineae bacterium | reverse complement strand
CCCTTGGGTCCCAAACCCGACCAAGCGCAAGCCGTGTTGGATGATTTGCTAGAAACGAATAGAGAACACCTGCCGCAGTTTTGGCGACGAGTCGTTGAAAGTTAAAAGTTGAAAGCTAAAAGTTCAAAGTTCAAAATTCAAAGTTCAAAATTCAAAGTTCAAAATTCAAAATTCAAAATTCAAAATTCAAAGTTCAAAGTTCAAAATTCAAAGTTCAAAATTCAAAGTTCAAAGTTCAAAATTCAAAATTCAAAGTTCAAAATTCAAAGTTCAAAATTCGAGAATCAGAAATCAAAATTCGAGAATCAGAAATCAAAAGTCGAAAATCGAAAATCAAAAATCAAAAATCAAAAATCAAAAATCAAAAATCAAAAATCACCCAATCACCCAATCACCCAATCACCCGATCACCCAATCCCTATGAACCCCATCCTCCAAAAACTCGGTTATGACGAAAACGCGCGCGTCGTCATTTTGCACGCGGACGATATTGGCATGTGTCAAGCTTCGGTGGACGCGTATGCGGATTTGTTGGAATTTGGCATCATGTCCTCCGCCGCGACAATGGCGCCGTGTCCATGGTTCCCTGCGGCAGCGGAAATTTTTCGCGCGCGCCAAAATAATCCGCGCTTTGACATTGGCGTACACTGCACGCTCAACAGCGAGTGGCAAAATTTTCGCTGGGGCGCAATTTCCACGCGCGATTCCGCGAGCGGTCTTTTGGACGCGGATGGTTATTTTTATTCGCTCAGCGAGCCGACCCAAGAAAACGCGCAGTCCGACGCGGTGGAACAAGAATTGACCGCGCAAGTGGAACGTGTTCTGGCATCCGGTTTCGACGTCACGCATTTGGATACGCACATGCTCACCGCTTTTCATTCGCGTATTCTGCCCGCGTATTTGCGCGTCGCGGACAAATTCAACTTGCCCGCGTTTGTTCTCAAACCCGAACACGAATGGATGCGCGATTTGCCGAAGGAAATTTTGACGGCGCTGCGCGAACGCCAAGCGCGCGGCGCGCCGCTTTTTGACCATTTCGACGCGCTCGCGTTGGAACATCACACGCGTCGCTTGCAAGAAGCGCAACGCGCGTTGGACGCGCTGCCCGTCGGTTTGAGCGCGCTCGTTTTTCATCCCGTGCGCGATACCGCCGAAGCGCGCGCGATGGCGCCCGATTGGCGCAGCCGCGTCGCCGACCGCAAATTATTTTTGAACGAAAAATTTCGCGCAATGATTGCGGCATCCGGCGTCCACGTCATCGGCTATCGCGTCCTCCGCGACGCCATGCGCAATGACGCTTAGCGCACAGTTCGCTGCTTACTATCGCACCATCACACAAACACACTATCGCACAAACTCTAATCTATGCCTCGTTATTTTCTCGGTCTTGACATTGGCAGCACCAAAAGCCACGCGTGCATTGCGGACGAAACGGGCCAAGTTCTCGGTTTCGGCAAAGGCGGCGCGGGCAATCACGAATCCGTCGGCTATGACGGCTTGATTCGTTCGCTCGGCGACGCAACCCACGCGGCATTGCAAGCCGCGCAGCTCACAACGCGCGATGTGGCGGGCGCGGGGTTCGGCATTGCCGGTTTTGATTGGCAAACGGAACGCCCCGCGATGCTCGACGCGATTGCAACCTTGCGCCTCGACGCGCCGTTAGAAATTGTGAATGACGCGATGCTCGGCGTCATTGCCGGCGCGCGTGCAAGCTGGGGCGTCGCCGTCGTTTCGGGAACGGGCTGCAATGCGCGCGGGCGCACGCGTGACCGCAAACGCGAGGGCATGGTCACGGGCGCGGGCGCGTGGATGGGCGAAGGCGCGGGCGCGAGCGAATTGGCGCATTGGGCGATTGCCGCCGTGTCGCAGATGTGGACGAAACGGGGCCCCGCGACCCAACTCGCGGACGCGTTCGTGCAACGCGCGGGCGCGCGCGATGTGCCAGATTTGCTCGAAGGCATCATCAATTACCGCTATGAATTGAATGCATCCGCCGCGCCGTTAATTTTCCAAGTCGCCGCGCAGGGCGATGTCGTCGCGCAAAATCTGATTGAACACGCGGGCCACGAACTCGGCGAATTGGCGAACGCCGTCATTCGTCAATTGAATTTTGAAAACGAAAATTTCGATGTGGTGTTGGTGGGCAGCATGTGGAATGCCGGCGAAGTGTTGATTCGGCCCGCGCGCGAAACTATTTTGAAACTTGCGCCCCACGCGCAGCTTGTGAAACTCCAAGTTC
The DNA here is from genome assembly GCA_022072245.1 of Anaerolineae bacterium. Taxonomy (GTDB): domain Bacteria; phylum Chloroflexota; class Anaerolineae; order UBA4142; family SHND01; genus SHND01. The sequence continues at coordinate 15,957 of JAJVIA010000126.1, read as the reverse complement.
CGCCCGTCGTCGGCGCAGTCCTTTTGGGCATGGAACAAGCGAACGTCGCGCTCACCCCCACCCTCCGCGAAAATCTCAACACGACCATTCATCAAGCGCACAACGCGCCCGCGTTCACCGCTTGAATTTTGCCCGATACAGCTTTCACGCCGTTACGCTAAAAAAAATCGCGCCAGGTTCCGCGGCCGTGAGAACTGTATCCAGAAATATGATGCGCTACCTTTGCGTCTTGGTTTTATTTCTCGCCGCGTGCACTGCCGCGCCGCCTACGCCGCCGCCAGATTTTCTCCGTGCCATGACCCCAACCATTCCATTGCAGGGAACGCTAGAGCCAGCGTTCCCTACCGCGACTGCGACCATTCCATTGCAGGAAACGCTAGAGCCAGCGTTCCCTACTGCGACGCCGGAACCGCAAGCTGCGTTTCGCATCATCGCCTATATCGCCGATTGGGACGTTCCCGTCGCGCCCGCGCAAATCGAAAAACTTTCGCACGTCAATTACGCGTTCGCATTGCCGAAAAAAGACGGTTCGATTGATTTTCCGCCCAACACGTGGAAGTTGCAGCAAATCGTCGAAACCGCGCACGCGAAAAATATCCGCGTCTTGATTTCAGTCGGCGGTTGGGGCTTGGACCAAGAATTTGAAGCGTTCGCCGCATCGCCCGAACTGCGCGCAAAATTTATTTCAAGTTTGATGCAATATGTGGACGCGCACAATCTCGACGGCGTGGACATGGATTGGGAATATCCCACCGGCGGCGCGTCGTCGGAAAATTTTCTCGCGTTGATGCAGGAATTGCGCGCGGAACTTGACGCGCGCAAAAAATTATTGACCGCCGCCGTCGCCGCGTATGGCGACAACGCGGACGGGATTCCCGACGCAACGTTTGCGTTGGTGGATTTTCTCAACTTGATGGCGTACGCCGACAGCGGCGCGCATCATTCTTCGTACGCGTTGGCGCAGCAAACGCTGGACTATTGGCACGCGCGCGGTTTGCCGCAAAGCAAAATGGTATTGGGCGTACCGTTTTACGCGTCGCCCGGCGATGTGTCTTTTGCCAAATTGGTCAAAAGCGACCCGCGCGCGGCGCAGACCGATTTTTTCAATTATCACGGCGTCATCGCGGCGTACAACGGTTTGCCGACAATGCGCGCGAAAACGCAATTGGCGCTAGAGCGCGCGGGCGGCATCATGTTTTGGACGCTCAACCAAGACGCGCCCGGCGAGAATTCTTTGTTGAACGCGATTGTCGAAACGGCGCAAGGCAAAAAATCCACGCTGCCGCCCTTGCCGTTCGGCGCAGGGTTTCGTTTTTCAACCTACGGACCTCCGTATGATCCCGGCGCGACCTATTGGGCTGATTTTGCCAAAAACATGTCGGAACGTTTCGACGGCGCGCCGCCGCAAATTATTTGGATTGTCGGCAATGTTTCGGGGACCGGTACGCAGCTGACTTTTTTCGGCAAGAGCGCTAATCCGCAAATTCATTTTTCGATGCGAGACCGCAACGATGAAGCGTTAACGTTATTCGACGCGCTCGGCGCGCAGGTATGGCTGCAAGTGGAACCGGGGAACGCGCCTGTGGAGGAATTGATTGAACTTGTGTTGAAAAAATACGCCCACCATCCATCGGTCATTGGCGTTGGCGTAGATGTGGAATGGTACAAGTCAACGGACAAACCCGAAGGCCAAGCCGTGAGCGACGCGGACGCGCGTTTGTGGCGCGACGCCGCGCGCAAATTCAATCCGACCTATCGCCTCTTTCTCAAACATTGGGCTGTCGAAAAAATGCCGCCGACGGAACGCGAAGGCATCGTGTTTGTGGACGATTCGCAGGGCGTGGCTTCGCGCGACGCATTGGTCAGCGAATTTGAAACGTGGGGCAAAACGTTCGCGCCCGCGCAAGTTGGTTTTCAATTCGGTTATCCCGCCGATAAAAAATGGTGGGGCGCATTGCAAGACCCGCCAACAGAAATCGGCAGCGCGCTGCGCGCCAAGATTCCAAATTTAGCGGGCGTGTATTGGGTGGATTTTTCCGCGTTCGATATTTTTCCGCCAAACAAATAATCGCTTTAGGTCGGATGCAGCGCCCACGCGCGCGTCGGACTCGCTTGGCGCAATAGCGCTTGATTGATTTCCCGCACGATGCGGGGGCCCCGATAAATCAATCCGGTGAAAATTTGCAGCAGCGTCGCGCCCGCGCGCAATTTCTCCAACGCGCTCGCGGCATCCTCGATTCCGCCGACGCCCACAATTGGAAATTCTCCGCGCGTCTGCGTCGCAATGTGCCGAATAATTTCGGTGGCGCGCGCGCGCAAGGGCGCGCCGCTCAAACCGCCCGCGAACGGTTTCGCATATTCCGGCAAGCCCGCGCGGCGGATTGTCGTATTTGTCGCAATCACGCCGTCGAAATTCATGTCGCGCGCCGCGTTCACGATTCCGTCAATTTCGTCCCAATCCAAATCGGGCGCGATTTTTACCAGCAGCGGCGTCCGCGGCGTTAACGCATCGCGCGCGTCCGCGATTTGTTTCAACAACGGCAGCGCCGCTGCGCGCGTTTGCAGCGCGCGCAGCCCCGGCGTATTCGGACTGCTCAGGTTGACGGCGACATAATCCGCGTGCGCGTGGACCGCGCGCAATAATGCGATATAATCCGCCGCCGCATTTTCGAGCGCCGTATCTTTGCCCTTGCCGATGTTGACGCCCAAACGCGCGGCGGAAAAATTCAAGCCGTGTTTTGGAAAATGCAAATGCGCGACGCCCTCGTTGGGAAATCCCATGCGATTGACGAGCGCGCGCGCTTCCGGCACGCGCTGCACGCGCGGTTTTTCATTGCCGCGCTGCGGCAAACGCGTTATTGTGCCGACCTCGACATGTCCAAACCCCAACGCCGCCAAACCATGCGCCGCGCGCGCGTTCTTGTCGTAACCCGCCGCGAGACCGATGGGATTTTTAAATTCCATGCCGAACGCGTTCACGCGCAGACGTTCGTCTTGAAAATCGTACATGGCGCGCAGTAGGTCGCGCGTGCCCGACCAGGCGCCCGCCCATTTCAATAAACCGAGCGTCAAATGATGCGCGGTTTCCGGGTCGAGCTTAAAGAGCAGCGGACGTAATTGTTCGTACATAAACATTTTCGCTTTTTTACTCTATGCCTGCAAGAAATTTTTGACTGTCGCGTACTGTTCTGCCGAAAGCGCATCCGTCGCGCGCCAGATTTCGAGCAAGCGCGGCAATGTCGTCACCGCGTACAATTTGTATCCCGCGCGCGCGAGCCGCGCGCCCGCGCCTTGGCCGCGGTCAATCAAGACCACAAGCTCGCGCACGCGCAAACCGGCGTCCGTCAATTTTTCAAGCGTCTCAAACTTGGTTTCGCCCGTCGTCGCCAAGTCGTCCAGCACGACGACCGTTTCCCCCGCGTTGTATTCGCCTTCGATTGCCGCGCGCGTGCCGTATGTTTTGGCTTCGCGGCGCGGATAAATTAACGGCGCGTTCAATTCCAGCGCCGCCGCCGTCGCAATCGGCAGCGCCGCGTACGGAATCCCCGCGAGACGGTCATACTCTAATCCGCGCAAAATGTTTGCGTACGCTTGTCCGACGCGTTTCAAAAGCGCGGGATACGAAACGAGCCGCCGCAAATCCAGATAAATCGGCGATTGCTGTCCCGACTTGAGCGTAAATTCGCCAAAGCGGATGCAGCGCGCTTCAAGCAGCGCGGATGCAAGTTGGCGTTCGTCAATTTCAATTTCTGCTTTTTGCGCGTCAAGGTTCGCGCGCGCTGGATTCGCAAGGTTGAATTGTGGTTTTGGAATTTTGATTTGCGTCTTGCGAATTTCATTACAGGCAGCGCGCAGTTGTTGCGCCGCGGCTCTGGGATTTTCCGCCGACGCGATGGAACGCGACGCATTAACGAGCAAACCCATTCCATCGTCGCGCAAACCCGCGCGCAGCGTCGCTTGCAAATCGCCGCCCTGCGCGCCAATGCCGGGCGCGAGAAACCACATGTCCGGCGCCAGCGCGCGCACGCGCGCCAAACGCGCGGGGTCCGTCGCGCCGACGACGAGACCGACATTGTTTTTGGTATTCCACGTTTGCGCGCGTTCCGCGACCATTTCGTACAACGCGCGCGTGCCGCACGTCAACGCTTGAAATTCAGCCGCGCCCGCGTTCGACGTTTTGCACAACACAAACGCGCCGCGCGCGGCATCCGCAATAAACGGCGCGACGCCATCGCCGCCCAAATACGGATTCACCGTCAGCGCGTGCGCGCCCAGCGTTTCAAATGCCGCGCGCGCGTACGCCGCGCTCGTATCGGCAATGTCGCCGCGTTTCGCGTCGAGGATGACGGGAATATCTTGCGGCACGCGCGCAATCACAGCGCGCAGCGCCTCGATGCCCGCCGCGCCAAAAATTTCAAAAAACGCGCTGTTGGGTTTGAACGCCGCCGCACATTCGTGCGTCGCGTCAATGAGACGCCAACACTGTTCGCGCGCGGCGGCGGCGTTTGCCGCGCGCGGGTCGAGTCCGATGCACACTAGAGAATCGGCTGCGCGCACGCGCGCTTCGAGTCGTTCAATAAACGTCATTTGCTTTTCGTCCTCGTTCCTGTCGGTTTGGCTTGCTCACGCTTTTCCCAACACCATCGCCAATAACGCCATGCGTACGTACATGCCGTATTCGACCTGCCGAAAATACGCGGCGCGCGGGTCGCAATCTACGGCGGGACTAATTTCGCCGACGCGCGGCAGCGGGTGCATCAACGCCATATCGGCTTTGGCATGCGTCAACGTTTCGGGCGTGATGACGTATGCGTCTTTGACCGCTTCGTATTCTTCCAAATTCGCAAAGCGTTCTTTTTGTACGCGCGTCACGTACAACACATCGGTCGCGCCCAAAACGTCTTGGAGCGCTGACGTTTCAGTTTGTTGAATCCCGCGCGCGTTCAGTTCCGCCACAAGCTCGCGCGGCATCCGCAAAATGTCGGGCGATACATAATTGAGTTTCACGTTGTACAACGCCAGCGCGCGCGCGAGCGAATGAACGGTGCGCCCATATTTCAAATCGCCGAGCATTGTCACTGTCGCGCCGTCGAGCGCGCCGCGCTCTTTGATAAGCGTGAACAAATCGAGCAGCGCCTGCGTCGGATGTTCGCCGATGCCGTCGCCCGCGTTGATGATGGGTTTGCGCGCGTATTGCGCGGCAAGCGCCGCCGCGCCCGTTTCGGGATGCCGCAGCGCAATCACATCCGCATATCCTTCCAGCGTGCGAATGGTATCGGGCAGCGATTCGCCTTTGGCGACGGATGAATAGCGCACTTCGTTGATGGGAATAAAACCGCCGCCGAGACGCTGCATCGCCGCGATGAATGACGCCGACGTGCGCGTGGACGGTTCATAAAACAACACCGCCAACACTTTGCCGTGCAGCAAATCGAACGCGCCGATGCGTTCCACGATGATTCGCATTTCGTCTGCGACCGCTATCACCGCGTCCAAATCGCGCGGCGTAAATTGCTTTACCGAAAGAATGTGTTGATGGCGCAGCGGACCGTCGCGTTTTGCGCCAAACGGCAAATACGCCGCGCGATTGTTGTGTTCGTTGCGCTTTGTCGCCAGGGTTGGGATCATGGTTGCTCCTTGATTTTTTCTATGGCTTTGACCCGACCCTTTGCGGCAAAAAAAAAGAGAGCCAAAAAATTTGGCTCTCTTGATTCACGAAAAAAATAAACGCCGTATCTGTCGCGCATTGGGCGGCAGAACAGGCGTCAATTGTTTTGCGAGATAGAATGTCGCAAGTGGTTGGATAAAATTCATAGAGTGTATTTCGCGGGCGATTATAGAGGATTCGGTCGCGCTGTCAAATTTTGCGCGCGGCGCGCGTTAGGGCGCGGGCGTTTCGACGATTGGCAGCTCTTTAATATCGGCGGTCGTATCAATGTATTGCGCGGCGACCCAACCGTCTTTGCCAAGCAGCGGCGCTTTGACTTGGTACCACGTATTATCTTTTGTCCGTCCGACCAGAATCACAATCGTATCCTGTTTCAAACCGTCCACGCGCTCGAATGTGGTTCCGGGGCCCGCGCGCAAATTCAAAAGTTCGACGTTGACTTTGCCGGTCGCGGGCTGCGGCGTCGCGGTCGCTTGCGGCGCATTGTTTGCCGCGGGCGCATTGTCATTATTTGATTCGAGGGGCGTCAAGCTCACATTCGATGTGGGCGCGACGGCAGGGCGCGACAGCATAGCGGGATTTTGCACGATGAATAAAATAAGCAATCCAATCACGAACGCGCCAATCAAACCGAGACAGCCGAGCGCCGACGGCGAAACGAATCCTTCTTGCATCACGGCATTTTTCAGACGTTCGCGCGCCGATTGCGCGGGCCGCAGACGGCGTTCAAATTCGGTATTGCCGGAACCGGCGGCTTGGCGCGCGGCGGCATCGAAATCAAAATGTTCCGGCGCGCTGTCCGATTCCGTTTGAACAAAATCCAAGAGCAGCGGCGCGGCGCTGCCGGTGTATAACGCAATGCCGTGCCAATCTTCTACGACGCCGTCCTTGCCGATGCGTCCCACGCGGCGGCGATAGCGATCCACCACGTTGCCGTCGCTGTCAATGAATCCGACTTCGAGATTGTGTTGGTCGCGCACCGCGCCGTTGCGCGTATTGAGCGCGCCGATTTTTTTCTTGGCGGCAGTACGCAGCGTGCCATCGCGGTCTTGATACCCGACGACATTGCCCTGCATATCGCGAATAGTGATAGCCATGTCTGCCCAAGTATAACACAGGCGACATCTGCAAGCTATCGCAGCTTTGAGGCGAATGGAATTCGAGTGAATGGGATT
>JAJVIA010000126.1:0-9014 GCA_022072245.1 Anaerolineae bacterium | reverse complement strand
TTGCGAATTTCAAGGTTGCCCGAAAAAATACTAAAAAATTCGCGGAGATTCGCTCTGATTCGCAAGATTCGCGTTTTCATCCTTTGACTCGCGCATTTCAACTCTTTGGCGTAACGTGAATAAATATGTCACACTCTGATGTCGCCGCGCAATTTCTCTTGGCGCCCGAAATTACTTTTCTCAATCACGGCTCTTTTGGCGCGTGTCCGCGGCCCGTCTTTGAAGAATATCAAAAATGGCAATTGGAATTGGAACGGCAGCCCGTCGAATTTCTGGGTCGCCGTTTTGACAGTTTGCTGCGCGCGGCGCGCGAACCGTTGGCGCGTTACGTGAATTGCGATTCCGACGATTTGGTCTATGTGCCGAACGCGACGACGGGCTTGAATATCGTCGCGCGTTCTTTGAAACTGAACACGGGCGATGAAATCGTCACGACCGACCACGAATACGGCGCGCTCGACCGCACGTGGGAATTTTTGTGCGAAAAGAATGGCGCGGTGTACAAACGCGTTCCCATTCCGCTGCCCGTGACCACGCAAACGGATTTTATCGAACGCGTGTGGTCTGCCGTGACGCCGCGCACGCGCGTTTTATTCTTGTCGCACATTACTTCGCCGACCGCGTTGATTTTTCCGCTGCAAGAATTGTGTCGTCGCGCGCGCGAACGCGGCATCTTGTCTATCATTGACGGCGCGCACGCGGTGGGACAAATTCCGCTCGACCTGCGCGCGTTGGATGCGGATGTGTACAGCAGCAATAATCACAAATGGTTGTGCGCGCCGAAAGGGAGCGCGTTTTTGTACGTCAAACGCGCATTGCAAAATCAAATCGAACCGTTGGTGGTGAGTTGGGGCTGGCATCCCGAAAAACCTGCCGCGTCGCGGTTTGTACAGGAACAGGAATGGCAAGGCACGCGCGATATTGCCGCGTATTTGGCGACGCCGCGCGCAATCCAATTTTTGCAAGAGAACGATTGGGACGCGGCGCGCGCGGAATGTCACGCGTTGGCGCGGTATGCCCAAGAAAAAATTTGCGCGCAGTTTAATTTGGCGCCGCTGGCGCCGCCCGCTTGGTTCGCGCAGATGGCGACGCTGCCGCTGCCGCCGTGCGACGCGCTCTGTTTGAAATCGCGTTTGTATGATGAATTTCGCATCGAAGTTCCAATCGTCGAATGGAACGGCCGCCCATTCGTGCGCGTGTCGCTGCAAGCGTACAATACGCGCGCGGACGTGGACGCGCTGCGCGAGGCGCTCGCAAAAATTCTGACATGAAAAAACGGAACGCCGTAAGCGTTCCGTTTTTGTTTTCTATGAAACTGCGGCATCGTGCGCGGCGAGCAAAGCCAGCGTCTCTTGGTACGTCGGCAGCGCGGGAATCGCGCCGCGCCGCGTGGCGGTGAGCGCGCCGGCGGCATTGGCAAAACGCAGCGCGGCAGGGAGACGCGTTTCGAGTTCGGCTTTGTCGGCGCGCGTCAACTGCGTCAATAATGCGCCGACAAACGCATCGCCGCAGCCCGTCGAATCAATGGCTGTGACCGGCAAGGCGGGGATAAATCCGTCGGCGCGCGCGGTGCGAAAATAACTGCCCTGCGCGCCGAGCGTCACGATGACGATTTGGGGACCGCGCGCCAACAATTGCGCGCTCCCCGTCGCGACATGATTGGTCGCGGTCAATAATTCCAATTCCGTTTCGTTCACCTTGACCAAAGCGGTATGCGGCAGCAGCGCGCTGATTTGCGCGCGCGCGTCGTCTGGCGAACGCCACAGCGCGGGGCGAAAATTTACGTCGAATGAAATCAGCGCGCCGGCAGCGCGCGCCCACTGTACCGCTTGTAACGTCGCGCTGCGACTCGGTTCCGCGCTCAAGGAAAGCGAACCGATATGCAGCGCGCGCGCCAAAGTTATCAGGGCGCGGTCGAGTTCGTCGGGACGCAAGCGTTGGTCCGCGCCGGGATTGCGATAAAAAATATATTCGTTGTGTTGCGCGGACGGTTGGGCAATCATTGCCAGCGTCGTGCGCGCGTCGTCGTCGAAACGTAAACCGCGCGTATCCACATTTTCTTGGCGCAACACGTCGCGCAAAAATTCGCCGAAAAAATCATTGCCCACTTTGCCGATGAACGCGGTTTGCGCGCCAAGCCGCGCGCCCGCGACGGCGACGTTTGCCGGCGCGCCGCCGGGTTTGGGCAGGAACGCTGTGACTTGGCTGAAATGGCGGCCCGTTTCGGCGGGAAACATATCTATCAATAATTCGCCGAGCGTGACAAAATCCATCGCGATAATTCCTCTGGGAAATTTTTGAGCCTTAGCGAACGGGTTGGTTGGGATGGCGCGCAATGATTATATCATGCGCTTGCGCGACGCGGCGGCGGCTATGCGTTCCGCGCCGATATTGTTCAGACCAATCTCCCGCTTCCGAAACTCGCCAACCTCGGGCGCAGCAGTAAAACCTTTTCCTATCACATTCAGGGCAAAACCGACCTCGCCGCGCGTCAGCTGGAATTTACCTTGTGGGACCGCGGCGGCAATGCGCCGCATTGCGCAAACCCGAAAGGTCTGGCGGTCCGAAATATTATCGGAAGGTCTATCGCTGGCGCGTTTATTTTCTATGCGCGCCAAAACGCAAATTTTGCCATCCTGCATATCTTTTCTACAATGGGATGCAAATAAAACACGAGGAGATATGGGCAAATGAAAATCGCAAAGGATGTGACGGAACTGATTGGCAATACGCCGTTAGTGCAGTTGCGGCGCGTAACCGACGGCGCGGGCGCGCGCGTGGTCGCCAAGCTGGAATTTTATAATCCCGCGCACAGCGTCAAAGATCGCATCGGCGTTTCAATGCTCGACGCGGCGGAACGGGCAGGCCTCATCAAGTCGGATACGATTGTGCTGGAAGCGACGAGCGGCAACACCGGCATTGCGCTTGCGATGGTGTGCGCGGCGCGCGGCTATCAATGCGCGTTGGTCATGCCGGACACGATGAGCAAAGAGCGCCGCATGTTATTGCGCGCGTACGGCGCGAAATTGATTCTCACGCCCGGACCCGAAGGCATGACGGGCGCGATTCGCAAAGCGGAAGAAATGGCGCAGCAGGACAAGCGTTATTTCATTCCCCAGCAATTCAAAAATCCGGCGAACGTCGAAATTCATCGTCAGACGACGGCGGAAGAAATTTGGCGCGACACGGACGGACAGGTGGATATTCTCGTCGCGGGCGTCGGCACGGGCGGCACGATTACGGGCGTGAGCCAAGTCATCAAAGCGCGCAAACCGTCGTTCCATGTGGTCGCGGTGGAACCGGAAGGGTCGCCGGTTTTGTCGGGCGGTCAAAAGGGTCCGCATCAAATTCAGGGACTCGGCGCGGGTTTTGTGCCTGACATTTTGGATACGACGAGTTACGATCAAGTGATTCGCGTGACGAACGAAGACGCGATGGCGACGGCGCGGCGCATGGCAAAAGAAGAGGGGATTCTGTGCGGCATTTCGTCGGGCGCGGCAGTGTGGGCGGCGACGCAAGTTGCCAAACAACCCGAAAATGCGGGCAAACTGATTGTGGTGATTATTCCATCGTTTGGCGAACGCTATCTGAGTACGCCATTGTTTGCCAATCTGGCGGATTAGCGCAGCTTTTAATTTAACCGCGCCGGTATTTTGGTTTTGTGCGCGAAACGGCGGCGCGCAAATTAAAAAAGTTTTCGCTCCCGCCAAAATTGCGAAATACGTTTTTTCAGCGCAGCCCGGCGTCTTGAGGCGTTCAAGGCATCAGGCACGCGTCAAGACGCTGCGCTGCAAAAATTTTCCGTGTTTAATACAATACGCCGCGACATTCAAGCGGTGTTTGACCGCGACCCTGCCGCGCGCAGCGCGCTTGAAATTTTATTGTGTTATCCGGGTTTGCACGCCATGTGGGGGCATCGGCTCACACATTGGATGTGGCTACGCGGTTGGCGCTTGAGCGCGCGTTGGCTATCGCAATTGGCGCGCGGCTTGACCGGCATTGAAATTCATCCGGGCGCAACGATTGGCTCGGGTTTTTTTATTGACCATGGGATGGGCGTTGTGATTGGCGAAACCGCCGAACTCGGCGCGGACGTCACATTGTATCACGGCGTTACGCTCGGCGGGACGAGTTGGAAAAAAGGCAAACGCCATCCGACGTTGGAGGACGGCGTGGTCGTCGGCGCGGGCGCAAAAATTCTTGGCGCCATTACGATTGGCGCCAACAGCCGCGTCGGCGCGAACGCGGTGGTGGTGAAAAACGTGCCGCCGAATTCGGTTGTCGTCGGCGTGCCGGGCCAAGTGGTGATTCGCAGCGAAACGCCTGTCCCGCACCGTCCCGATTTGGAACATGGTCTTTTGCCCGACACGATTGGCACGACGCTCGTAGCGTTGATGCAGCGCGTGGATGCGTTGGAAGCCGAAGTCACGCATCATCGCGTCGCGCATCATCCCGCCGCGCCGCACGATGGCGTATGGCAGGGGCAGGATTTTTCGATTTGAGCGCGGCGCGCAATTTTGCCGCGTCGGATTTTTCCACGCGCCGCCGCGCCGTTTTTTGGGGGGAAAATGGCTTGGCTCTGTGTAAAGCTCATTTGTCAATTGTCCAACCTATGCTAGAATCACCCCGCCGCGACCTCCGATTCTCGCGGCGAGCGTGATAGAGTTCTATGGAACAAAAGAGAATCCTCATTGTTGACGACGACCCCAAAATGGTGGATTTGCTGCGCGTGCAGTTTGAGCGCAGTCAATTTTCGGTCATGACCGCCGCCAATGGTTTGCAAGGCGAAAAAGTCTTTCGCGCCAATCCCATTGATGTGATTTTGCTCGACGTAATGATGCCGCAGCGCGACGGGTTCGACATGCTGCGCGACGTGCGCGCGCTGTCGGGCGTCCCGGTCATTATGCTTTCGGCGCTCGGCGACACCGATAACGTCGTCAAAGGATTGGAACTCGGCGCGGACGATTACATTAGCAAGCCGTTTGAATTCAAACAAGTCCTCGCGCGCGTCAATGCGGCGCTGGCGCGGGTGGAACGCCTAAAGGGAACGGAAAAAGAAGCGCGCATCCAAACGCGCGGCGAAGTGGCGCTCGATTTGGACCGCGGCATGGCTGTCGTGCGCGGAAATGAGACCGCGTTGACGCCGATTGAATTGGAACTGTTGCACTATATGATGCTGCATGCGGGGCGGCTGCTCGAACGCGAAACTTTGCTGCGCGATGTGTGGGGTTACGATTATTTCGGCAAGACCAATTTGGTGGACGTAGCAATCCGCCGCCTGCGCGAAAAAATCGAGCCGGACCCCTCCAACCCCATTTATCTCTTGACCGTGCGCGGTCAGGGATATCGCTTTGCCAATTAGAACGTTTCATGTCCAGTAATCAGCCCCCCAGCAATCGTCCGCGCAACAAACCGCCGGAACCGTGGCGCATCGAGCGCATGGTGCAGCGCGTCCCCGCGCATTTGGGCGAAGAAAATTCGTTTTCGCCGTGGCTCGTCGTCGGCGCCGTCGCGGTGGTCGTCTTGGTCGCGGGATTGCTCTTGTTCTTTTCGGGTCTGCCGCAAAATTTTGCCGCCGGCGTGACGACGCCGCAAACGCGCACGCGCACGCCGCGCGCGCCCGGCACGCTGGTCGTTACCGCTACGCCCGCGCCGCCGACGGAAACCGCCGTCCCCACGCGCCGCCCCACGCCCTACATGGTCGAATACATTGTCAAAAGCGGCGACGTGCTGATTACCATCGCGCAAAAGTTCAACGTCACGGTGGACCAAATCCGCGACGCCAATAATTTGTCCAGCGATATAATTCATGTCGGCGACAAGCTATTGATTCCACAGCCGACGCCGACGCCCAAACCCGGCGCCAGCAACGAGCCGCCGACCTCGGCGCCAACCTTGACTCTGGCGCCCACCGAAACGCTAACGGGGCAAGCATTCAATACGCCGACGCTGCTGCCCTTTGCCAACAATCAAACGACCGCTCAAGCCACAACCCCCACGCCGACAGCGGGGGTTGTTGTTTATTACGTGCAGTCCGGCGATACGCTCGGCACGATTTCCAAAGCGTTCAGCACGACGGTTGACGCCATTATGGGCGTCAACAAAATGACCAATACCACTATCCGCGTCGGACAGGCGATTACGATTCCCGTCGGCGCGTGGACGCCGACCTTTACGCCGACGCGTTTAATCGAACGCACCGTAACGCCCACGCCGCTTTATGCGTTCAATGCGCCCGCGTTGTTATCGCCCGGCGCGGATGCGGCGGTGCATGGCAGCGTCGTTTTTCAATGGACGGCGGTGGGCGTGCTGCCCGATTCCGCGTCGTATATTATTTCGCTGCGTTACCAAGACGGCGACAATCTCATTACGCGCGCGTTCGACGCGGGCCGCGCGACCTCGTATCGTTTGGAAACGCCGCCTTTGGATTCGCCCAATACAACATACACTTGGTACGTCGTCGTCGTTCGCAATATCGGTTGCGGTCCCGCCTCTCCCGACGCGACCCAACCCTGTGCAGTGAGTCCGCCGAGCGAGACGCGCGCGTTTGTGTGGCGCTAATTTTTTAATATGCACATCATCACGCGCAAGCGCATCCACGAGTTTTCTAGCAAACATCCTGATGCCAACAATCCGTTAACACACTGGTACAAAGAAGTGAAACGGAGACGATTCGCAAACTTTGCCCAAGTGCGCCAAGTATTTCCATCGGCGGATTTGGTTGGTAGTCTCATTGTTTTTAATATCGGCGGCAACAAGTATAGATTGATTTGTGCAATTCATTTTAATCGAGACCTCGTCTATATTCGCGCGATTTTGACTCATCAAGAATACGAGCGCAGTAAATGGAAGGAGTAAAATGTTAGATCACCAAACCAAAAAGGCATTCACGAATTGGCCAACGGTTGCACCTTTCGTTTATGTCCCTCATAGTGAAGCAGAATATGAACAGCTCGTTGCAATACTGGACGACCTGATTGACCAAGTAGGCCAAGACCAAGAGCATCCCCTCGCGTCATTGATGGAAGTAATTGGCTTTCTCATTGAAAAATATGAGAATGAAAATATCCCTGAACCCACGTTTGACGTTTGACGTTTCACTTTTCACATCTCACATTCCTCCCTTCCAATCCGACTCTCATGCCCGACTCGTTTCTCTCCCGCCTCGCGCACGCGCCGCTGCTTTGCGATGGCGCCACCGGCACGCTTTTGTACGCGCACGGCATCGCGTTCGAGCAATGCTTTGACGCGTTGAATTTGGAGCAACCCGCGCTCGTCCAAGAATTGCACGCCGAGTATTTGCGCGCGGGCGCCGAAATCGTCGAGACCAATACGTTTGGCGCGAATCGTTTCAAACTCGAAGCGCACGGTCTCGCGCCGCGCGTCGCCGCAATCAACGCGGCGGGCGTCAAACTCGCGCGCGCGGCGGTGAACGCGTCGGGCAAAAACGCGTTCGTCGCCGCCTCCGTCGGACCGCTCGGCGTACAACTCGCGCCCGTCGGTTCTATCACGCGGCAAGAGGCGCACGCCGCGTTCCGCGAACAAATCGCCGCGCTCGTTTCTGAAAAACCCGACGCGCTCATTTTTGAAACGTTCGGCAATCTCCCGGAAATTACCGAAGCGATTCGCGCCGCGCAGCAAGTAGAGGCGGATGCCGTTTCGCCCATTCCGCTCATCGCGCAAATGACTTTTACCAACGACGGCGTGACGCAATACGGCTATACGCCCGTCCAAGTCGCGCACGCGCTCGCGGCGCTCAAAGTCAACGTCATTGGCGTCAATTGTTCCGTCGGACCCGCGCGCATGTTGCCGGTCATTGAACAAATCATTCATACCGTTCACGACGACCCGCGTCGTCCGGGCATAATTTATTTTTCCGCGCAGCCGAACGCGGGTTTTCCTCAAGCGAACGGCGGCAGAATTTTTTATCCCGCGACGCCCGATTATTTTGGCGATTACGCGCGCCGTTTTGCGGAAGCGGGCGTGAATCTCATCGGCGGCTGCTGCGGCACGACGCCGCAACATATTCGCGCGATGCGGCTCGCGCTCGACGCCTATGCGCGCACCGCGCGCAAACGCACGCGCAGCATCTCTATCGCGTCGCACGAACAAGCAACAAAACCTCTCGCGCCCGAACCGCCGACGCAATTACAGCAAAAACTCGACGCGGGCCATTTTGTCGTCAGCGTCGAAATGGCGCCGCCGCGCGGTTTCAATCCCGACAAAGTTCTCGCGGGCGCAATGATTTTGAAACAGGCGGGCGCGGATGTGATCAACGTCGCCGATTCGCCGCGCGCGCAAATGCGAATGAGCGCGTGGGCGGTGGCGCATCTCATTCAAACTGAAATCGGCGCGGAAAGCGTTTTGCATTTTCCCGTGCGCGGCAGAAATTTATTGCGCGTGCATGGCGATTTGATGGCGGCGCACGCGCTGCGCGTGCGAAACATTTTTGCGTGCATGGGCGACCCTGCCGCGACGGGCGATTATCCGCAAGCGACGGACGCGTATGACATTGTGCCGTCGGGTTTGGTGAAACTCATCAAACAGCATTTCAACGAAGGCATTGATCACGCGGGAACGTCCATCGGCGCGCCCTGTTCGTTCACCGCAGGCGTCGCGTGCGATTTTGGCGCGCGCGACGCGGCGCGCGAAATCAAAACGCTCCGCAAAAAAATCGAGGCGGGTGCGGACTTTTGCTTGACGCAGCCGATTTATGAACCGCGCACTGCGCGCGAATTTTTGAAACGCTACGCGGCCGAGTACGGCAAATTGGAATTGCCGATTCTCGCGGGCGTGCTGCCGCTTGCCAGTTCGCGCCACGCGGAATTTTTGCACAACGAAGTTCCCGGCATCACGCTCACCGACGAAATCCGCGAACGGATGCGCCGCGCGGGCGACAACGGCCGCGCGGAAGGTTTGAACATCGCGCAAGAATTATGGAGCGAGTTGCTCGAATTCGCGCAAGGGGTGTACATCATGCCCGCGTTCGGCAGATATGATACGGTGGCGGAATT
>JAJVIA010000107.1:18227-26598 GCA_022072245.1 Anaerolineae bacterium | reverse complement strand
GTTTGAATGGGGCGCGCGCACCTACATCATGGGCATCGTCAATGTCACGCCCGATTCCTTTTCAGGCGATGGCGTGACGGATACAGACGCAGCCGTCGCGCAGGGAATGCGTTTTGTGGAGGAGGGCGCGGATATTTTGGATATTGGCGGCGAATCCACGCGCCCCGGTTCCGCGCGCATTGACGCGGCGCAAGAAATCGCGCGCGTCCTGCCGGTGATCGAACAATTGGCAAAACGCGTAACTCTGCCGCTTTCGGTGGATACATCGCGCGCAGAGGTCGCGCAGCGCGCGCTCGACGCGGGCGCGACCTGGGTCAATGATGTATGGGCGTTCACGCGCGATGCAAATCTCGGACGCGTGACTGCCGCGCACAACGCGTTTGCGGTATTGATGCACAATCGCGCCGCGCCCGCGCTGAGCGGCGCTCTCGGCGGACATTATGGCAATGTGGAATATGACAACGCGGATATCGTTCAAGCCGTCGCATCCGAACTCGTCCAGCGCGTTGCCGACGCGGAACGCGCGGGCGTGGCGCGCGCCAAAATTATCATTGACCCCGGCATCGGCTTTGGCAAAGGGCTGGAGCAGAATTTGGAATTATTGCGTCGGCTGCATGAATTCAAAACGCATCCCGCGTTACGCGATGTACCGCTGCTCATCGGCACATCGCGTAAAAGCGTCGTCGGTTTGACGCTGAATCTGCCCGTGTCGGAACGGCTCGAAGGCACGCTGGCGACTTTGGCATTGTCCATCGCGCAAGGCGCCGACATTGTGCGCGTGCATGACGTAAAAGAAGCGGCGCGCGCGTGCCGCATGACGGATGCGATTGTGCGGCGCCGAATGACCCAAGCCCAATGACGGAGGATTACGCGCGCGCGCTTCAAGATATCTTGGCGCTGCCCGATTGGGAACGCGGCGCCGGGGCGCGCCCGACACGCGCCCAGCTCTTTCTTGAACGACCGGCTACGTTATTGGACGCGCTGGGCAATCCGCAGACGCGATTTCGTTCCGTCCTCATTGCAGGCACAAAAGGCAAGGGCTCGACCGCTGCGCTGCTGGAAAACATTCTGCGCGCGGCAGGATACAAAACGGGATTGTTTTCCTCGCCGCATTTGCACACCTATCGCGAACGAATCCGCGTCAATGGCGAATTGATTTCAAAAAGCGAATTTGCGCGCGGGGTAGGGGAGCTTCAACCGTTATGCGCTGCCTTGCTCGCAACGCGTCCCGCTTTTGAGGCATTTACAACTTTTGAAGTGATGACCGCGCTCGCGCTGAATTTTTTCGCGCGGCAAAAAATTGATTTTGCAATTTTAGAAGTCGGGTTAGGGGGGCGGCTCGACGCGACGAATGTGGTGGACGCGGATTTGGCGCTCATCACGCCGCTTAGTTTTGACCACACCCAAGTTCTGGGCGATACGTTACCCAAGATTGCGTTTGAGAAAGCGGGCATTATCAAGCCAAACAAAATTGTATTGAGCGCGCCGCAAGCGCCCGAAGCATTGCAGGTTATCGAAAATGTTGCGCGCGCAAAAAATGCGACGCTTGGCGTCGGCGAACGCGATTGGCTTTGGCTCGGCGGACATGAAAATTTTATGGTTGCAGCGGAACCGCGCGCGGGTTTGTGGAACGGATATTGGCGGGTCGAAAATTTGCGCGTGCCGCTGCTCGGCGTGCATCAATTGGTCAATGCGGCGTTGGCTGTCGCGGCGGCGCAGACGATGCGAGCGAATTGGAAATTAAAACTTGAAGAGGCGGCGTTTCGGACGGGTTTGGCAAAAACGGAATGGCGAGGACGTTTAGAAATTTTGCAAGAACGCGATGCGACGCAGCCGTTCATTGTGACCGACGGCGCGCACAATGGCGCTTCGGCGGAAAAACTTGTCGCCGCGCTGAAATTTCATTTTGAATTCGACAAACTCTTTTTGATTTTTGGCGCGCTGCGCGGCAAAAATTTGGACGACATTCTCGCGCCGTTCGTCGCGCCGACGACGCGCGCGTGGACGATTGAAACGCAGCAGCCGCGCAGTTGGCGCGCGGACGCTTTGGCGCAAGCGTTGAATGAACATGGGATTGCGGCGCAAGCGGCAGCCAACATCCAAGCCGCGTTGGACAATGCGCGCGCGTTGGCATCGCCGCGCGACCTGATTTGTCTCACGGGTTCCTTGTCCGTCGCGGCGTTGGCGCGCGCGGCGTTTGGTTTGGCGCGCGAGACCGACGCGTTGTGATTACGCGCGCGCGTTCATCCATGCGGCAATATCGTCGTAAATCTCTTCCCGATTGGTTTCGACAAACAGATTGTGGTACGCGCCTTCATAGCGTTTGTACGTCTTGTCCTTGACTCCCGCCCTTTCATAAAATTCAAAACTGCCTTGCGGCGCGGTCAACGTGTCTGCCGTGCCATGTAAAATTAAAAGCGGCACGCGCAAATTTGGCGCGTCCGCGCGCGTCTCTTGAATGGCGCGTACAAGTTCCGCGGCGATGCGCGGCGTAATTTTTCTTTGATACAGCGGGTCGGCGAGATATGCTTGCTGCAATTGCGGGTCGCGCGTGAGATGCGCGAGGTCGAGCCCCGCGTCCACGCGCAGCCGCGGCGTAACGCGCGAAAGGATTGGCAAAATCGCGCGCAGGATGGGCGAACCGCCCGTATCGCCCAGCGCGGGCGCGAGCGCGACGACGCCCGCGATGCCATCGGGAAAATGTTCGGCGTAATTTGTCACAATCAAGCCGCCCATGCTGATGCCGACGAGAAACAGCGGCAGGGCGGGGAATTTTTGTTTAACGTCCTGCGCGAAACGATGCAGGTCGTTGCGAAAATCCGCCCACGAATCAATGTACATTTTTTCGCCGCCCGATTCGCCGTGGCCGCGCAGTTCGAGGCGCTGCGTACGAAAACCGCGCGCGGCGAATGCTTGCGCGGCGATGCCGTACGGCACGCCGTCCACTTGGTCGCCGATGCCATGAATCAAAATTATGTTTGCGCGCGGCGCGGTTTCTGGTTCATTGACGCGCGCGCGCAGCGCGATGCCGTCTTGCGTTTTGAAGATTCGAGTCATGCGTGATTCCGTGAATTCGCTTTTGCTTTTGTCCGCAACCTGGGATAAAAAAAAGGGGCGACATGGAAAATACATTCCAGATCGCCCGCGCAAAGTTTGCAACAATTTCTAGTGATGTCCGCCGCAACCGCAGCCGCCGCCGCCGCAACCGCAACCCTCGCTTGCGCCATCGCCCGCGTTGAACGATTGACCGCACGAACAGGTGGAAATGGCATTCGGATTTTCGACGCGAAAGCCGCCGCCCATCAAAGAATCCACATAGTCAACGGTTGCGCCTTCCAAATACATTGCGCTCGCGGGATCAACATAAAGCCGCACTCCGCGCGATTCAAAAACCAGGTCGCCGTCTTCCATCTGATTTTCAAACGCCATGCCGTATTGAAAACCCGAGCAGCCGCCGCCGGCAATATAGACGCGTAGCCCATGCGTCGCCAAATTCTTTTCCTGTAGAATAGAGTGCAATTTTTCTGCCGCGAGCGGGGTCAAGGCGACGAGTTCGGGGGTCACCGGCAAATCGCTTGTCGTTTGGATGGTTGTGGTTTCCGTCATCATTTCACATCTCTCCTTGTGGTAGGATTCTCGACAACTACCGTGCTTTGTATAGTAATGAGATTCTGCGTTTTGTCAATCGCAAAAAGGTCTGGCGATTGCCCATATTTTCAAGCCAAGCGTTTCCAAAAACGTTTGCGCGCGCAAATTGCCTATCCGCCAATCTGGCTCATGATGCGCGATTCGGCAATCACATGCTCCGCGAGGCCGTGCCCCCACGGTTTGTTGTGGACGCCGCGCGCAATCAAAGCCGTCAATTCCGCATCGCTCGCGCCCGCGCGCAGCGGCGTCAATAAATCTACTTCGTCATCGCGCAGCAGACACAAACGCAAACGTCCGTCAGAGGTCAAGCGCACGCGGTCGCATCCCGCGCAAAATGGCGCGCTCACCGAACTGATAAAACCGAGCGTGCCAAGTCCGCCGCGAATTTGATATGGGCGCGCGGGGTCGTGTCCATTCCATTCCAACGGAATCAATGCGCCGAATGTTTCTTCCACTCGCGTCTGAATTTCGTGCGCCGTCACGACGCTGTCTATTTGAAAATCCGCAATCGAGCCGAGCGGCATCATTTCAATAAAGCGCATATCCCACGCGTGCTGCATGGTCAAACGCGCCAAATCTACAATGTCCTGTTCATTATAGCCGCGCACAATGACGGCGTTTAGTTTAATCGGCGTAAGCCCCGCGCGTTCCGCCGCCAAAATGCCGCGCCACACCGCATCCAATTTTCCGACGCGCGTAATGCGCGCAAAGCGTTCCGCGTCGAGCGTGTCAATGCTGATATTGACGCGCTTCATGCCCGCGCGCGCGAGCGGCTCTGCAATTTTTTCCAAGCGCAGCGCGTTGGTCGTCATGGCAATTTCTTTAATGCCGGGAATCGCCGCAATCGCTTCGACAATCGGCACGAGGTTGGGGCGCACTGTCGGCTCGCCGCCCGTCAAGCGGATGCGGTCAAACCCCAGCGGCGCCATGAGTCGAATCACGCGCGTCAATTCATCGTCGTTCAAATGATGGGCATGTGGATGAAAGACGACGCCTTTTTCTGGCATACAATACACGCAGCGAAAATTACAACGGTCGGTCAGCGATACGCGCAAGTAATGGATTTCACGTCCGAATGAATCACGCATAGCGTTTCAAATTATAACATGCGCGCGGGACGTTTGGCGTCAAAAGATTGTAAAAGCCGCGCCGCGCGCTATGCTTGGAATTGTATAAAAAGCATTGCATCGCTTACCTTTTTGTTTTAGAATTTCCGCGAATCATACCTGCGAGGAGCAAAATGCCTTTTCTTGAAATCGGGTTATTGTGCGTGGCGCTGGTCGCGTTGTTTGTCGCCTGGCGCGCGCTCCGCGAAATACGCGCCTTGAACGCCAAGACGCAGCGGCTCATGGAAACGCTGTATCAGACGCGTCAAGAGCAGCGCCAAAAAGATGTCGAAATCGAAAACCGCATCGCGGCGTTGGATGTGGCGCTGCAAAAAACGACCGGTCAAATGCGCTTTGACCCGCAGCAGCCGTTGGACGAATTATTTGCCCAAGAGCCGCGCGCGCAAAATGTGTTGGCGGCGTTTCACATTGGCGGCTGCGCGAGCTGCGCGGTGAATGAACATACGTCGCTCGCCGACGCGGCAAAGGAACGCGGCGCAGATTTGGACGCGATTCTTGCGGCGTTGAACGCCTTGCCCGCGCCGAGCGCGGCGCCGCCGTTGCGCGCGCCCAACGTAAAATTTGAAATGTGAGAGGTCAAGGTAAAAAAAGGTACGGCGAGACCCAATGGCAAACTCGCCGTTTCTTTTTTTGGATATAATAAAGCCGTATGAAAATTCTCTGCATTGACATTGGCGCCGGCACCCAAGACATCCTGCTTTTTGATTCGACGACCGAAATCGAAAATTGTTTGCAGTTGGTCATGCCTTCGCCGACCGTTTTGGTGGCCAATCAAATTCGCGCGGCGACGCGACGCGGCGAAACCATTTTATTGACCGGAACGACGATGGGCGGCGGGCCCAATAGTTGGGCGGCGGAAGACCATGTGCGCGCGGGCTTGCCGATTTTTGCTACGCGCGCCGCCGCGTTGAGTTTTAACGACGAATTGGACAAAGTGGAAGCGTCGGGCATTCGCGTCGTCAGCGCGGACGAGGCGCGCAAACTCGACGCGACGCGCGTCGAAATGCGCGACGTGAATTTGGACGCCATCGCGCGCGCGTTGGAAGCGTTCGGCGCGCCGTTTCAATTTGACGCGCTCGCCGTCGCGGTGTTTGACCACGGCAACGCGCCGCCGGGCATGAGCGACCGCACGTTTCGTTTTGAATTTTTGGCGGAACGAATTCGCGCGACGGGAAAATTATCGGGCTTTGCGTTCATGCGCGCAGAGATTCCCGAACGTTTGACGCGGATGCGCGCGACGGCGGATGCGATTGCCGCCGAGACGCCGTTGCTGCTGATGGACACGGCGCCGGCGGCGGTGCGCGGCGCATTGGATGACCCGCGCGTCGCGGCGGCGCCCAATGCGCTGGTGGCGAATCTCGGCAACTTTCACGCGCTCGCGTTTCGTTTCACCGACGGAAAAATTACCGGCTTGTTCGAGCATCACAGCGGCGAAATCAAACCCGCGCAGTTGGAACATTTTTTACGGCGGCTTGCGGACGGCAGTTTGACGAACGACGAAATTTTTAATTCGCAAGGTCACGGCGCGGTGATGTTTGATACGCAGCCGCAGCCGCTCGATTTTCTCGCGGTCACGGGCCCCCGCCGCGCGATGCTGCGCGCGTTGCAATTGAACTCGTACTTTGCCGTGCCATACGGCGACATGATGCTCGCGGGCGCGTTCGGTTTGCTGCACGCCTATGCCGATTTGAACCCGAACGATGCCGATGAAATTGAAAACGCGATGGCGAAATCACGACCATAACGCACAAGGAAAATTTTTTTACGCATGAGCGACTCTACAAGCTTTCACATGACGCCGGACGAATTTCGCCGTCAAGGGCGCGCGGTGGTGGATTGGATTGCGGATTATTACGAGCGCGTCGAAACGCTGCCGGTCATGGCGCGCGTCCAGCCCGGCGAAATTCGCGCGGCGCTCGACCCCGCGCCGCCGCAGCGCGGCGAACCGTTTGAAACCATTCTCGCCGACATGGAAAAATTGATGCCCGGCATTACCCATTGGCAATCGCCAAATTTCTTTGCATTTTTTCCCGCCAATACGTCGGGTCCTTCGATTTTGGGCGAACTCATTTCGGCGGGCTTGGGCGTGCAGGGCATGTTGTGGGCGACGAGCCCCGCGTGTACGGAATTGGAAACGCATGTATTGGATTGGGTCGCGGACGCGCTTGGTTTGCCCGCGAAATTCAAATCGAATTCGGCTGGCGGCGGCATGATTCAAGATTCCGCTTCCAGCGCGGTCTTGTGCGCGCTGCTCGCCGCGCGCGAACGCGCGAGCGACAATCAAATTAACGAACGCGGCGGCAATGACAAGTTGGTCGCGTACGCTTCGACGCAAACCCATTCGTCGTTGGAAAAAGCGATGGGCATCGCGGGCTTGGGGCGAAAAAATTTGCGCTTGATTGCGGTGGACGAAACGTTTGCGCTGCGCGTGGACGAACTCGAACGTCAAATCCAAGCCGACCGCGCCGCAGGTCTGGCGCCGTTTTTTGTGTGCGCGACGGTCGGCACCACGTCGTCCAACGCGATGGACCCCATCGCCGCCATTGGCGCGCGGTGTCAGCAGGAAAAACTTTGGCTGCACATTGACGCGGCAATGTCCGGCACGGCGGCGTTATGTCCCGAATTTCGCGCGCTGCAAAATGGCGTCGAGTTTGCGGACAGTTACAGCTTTGACCCGCACAAATGGATGTTCACCAATTTTGATTGCGATTGTTTTTTTGTCGCCGACCGCGCCGCGCTCATCAAGGCGTTGAGCATTTTGCCCGAATACTTGCGTAATCAGGCGACGGAATCGGGCGCGGTGATTGATTATCGCGATTGGCATGTGCCGCTTGGCCGCCGTTTTCGCGCGCTGAAATTGTGGTTCGTCCTGCGCTATTACGGCATCGAGGGTTTGCGTCATCATGTGCGCGCGCATGTCGCGTTGGCGCAAAATTTTGCCGAACAGATTCGCCAGTCGGAAAATTTTGAATTGGTCGCGCCGCCGCCGCTCAATCTCGTTTGCTTTCGTCACGTCAACGGCGACGCGTTCAATCGCCAATTATTGGAACGGCTCAATGCCAGCGGTCGCATTTATTTGACGCATACGTTGTTGAACGACCAATATACGCTGCGTTTTTGCGTCGGACAAAATAACACGCAAGCGCGGCATGTGGATGCGGCATGGCGCTTGATTCAACAGACCGCGCAAGAAATCGAAAGCGAAAACGCATGAGCATCACTCTCATTATTCATTCCGCTTCGCAACTTGTCACCGTCGCGGGCGATGCGCCCAAACGCGGCGCGGCGCAGGGCGATTTGCAAATCATCGAAAATGGCGCGGTTGCCATGCGCGGCGAGGAAATTGTCGCGGTTGGTACAACGGACGAAATTCGCGCGCTGGCGACGCCCGAAACGAAAATGCTCGACGCGCAGCAGCGCGTTGTATTGCCGGGTTTTGTGGACGCGCACACGCACGTTGTTTTCGCAGGCGACCGCGCGCCGGAATTTGAAATGCGTTTGCGCGGCGCGTCGTATCTCGAATTGTTAAAAGCGGGCGGCGGCATTATGAACACCGTGCGCGCCACGCGCGCCGCGTCGTTGGCGCAAATCGTCGC
>JAJVIA010000107.1:8996-18127 GCA_022072245.1 Anaerolineae bacterium | reverse complement strand
AATTTTGGAACGCGCGCGCGAACTCGGATTTCCGCTGAAAATTCACGCGGACGAATTTGCCAATCTCGGCGGCGCGGCGCTGGCGGCGGAACTCGGCGCGGTGAGCGCGGACCATTTGATGGTGACGCGGCGCGACGAAATGAAAATGATGGCGGACGCGAATGTCATTGCGGTGTTATTGCCCGGCACGACCTTTGGTTTGGGCAAACACGATTTCGCCAACGGCCGCGCGTTCGTCGAAGAAAACGTTCCCGTCGCGTTGGGCAGCGACTTGAATCCCGGCACGAGTTGGTGCGAGTCAATGCCGATGGCGCTGGCGATTGCGACGCGCTATGAAAAATTGACGACGGCGGAAGCGCTGGTCGCGGCGACATTGAACGCGGCGTACGCGTCGGGCGTCGGCGCGCGCGTCGGCTCACTGCAAGCGGGGAAACTGGCGGATGTCTTGATAACGGACGTTCCCGATTATCGTTATCTCGCGTATCGCTATGGCACGAATCCGCTGCGCGCGACGATCAAGCGCGGGCGCGTCGTTTTTGAAAATGCGCGCGCGGCTTGACGCGTCGCGCCAAAAAAAAAAACCGCGCCGACAAGGCGCGGTTTCTCTTGGGGGCGAATAATTGTGACGCGAGTTTAAACTTCCAGCGCGGCATGTTCGCCGTGTCTGCCCGAAGTATAAACGCCGTATTTGAGGCACAAGCCGCCAAACGCGAGCGCGGCGACGGCGACGATTGCCCAAAACAGCGCGACGATAATTAATGGATTCATAAGCTGTACTCCCTTCTACAACCTCTATTCTACGCTTTATGACGCAGTGCGTCAATTCTGATGCTTTCTCGCCCGCAGGGTAATTTTCAAGCGTCTTTAGATTCGTGTCTTGGCTTGGGATAATTTTACCTCGACCACTTGATTGGAACTGAATTCGTCGAGTTGCAGCGCGTCGCGCGCGATTTGCGCCAGCGCTTCGAGCGGCACGAGCCCCACCAATTCGCTCCCCAAGACGCGCACGCCGCGTTTTTCCGCTTCGGCGCGCACATGTTGAAACGCCGTCCACATGCCGGTCACGTTGAAATCGGTGAGATTCATCGAAACTTGGACGATGCCTTTGTCTTCGAGCGCAAACCCTAGCGCTTTGACGCTCGGCAGCCCGCCGCCTTTTTCGCGTATAATTTTCGCAATGTCTTTGGCGATTTGCGCGTTGCGCGTATCCAGATTGACATTGTAGGCAATCAAGAAGGGGCGCGCGCCCACCGCCACCGCGCCCGCGGCGCCGACGCGGCGGGGCCCAAAATCCGGTTCGCGCGCGGCGACCGTTGCAATTTCCTCACGGAGCGCTTCGTATTCGCCTTTGCGAATGTACGCCAAATCGCGGCGTTCGGGCTGGGTCGCCGCGCGTTCGTACAGATAGACCGGAATTTGTAACTCGTTGCCGATGCGTTCGCCGACGCGGCGCGCGAGGGCGACACATTCTTGCATCGTCATATTTTGAATGGGAATGAACGGAATCACGTCCGTCGCGCCCATGCGCGGATGTTCGCCGCGATGCGTATTGAGGTCAATCAATTGCGCGGCGCGTTCGCATCCGCGAAACGCCGCTTCCGCCACATTGGCGGGTTCGCCCACAATCGTCACCACCGCGCGATTGTGACTCGCGTCCATCTCGCGGTCGAGCAGCATAACGTCGCACGCCAGCATTGCTTTGACAATTTCGTCCACAATTTCGGGGCGACGCCCTTCGGAAAAATTGGGAACGAATTCAACTAGTTGAGACATAAGATGATTGATAGACAGGCAAAACAGATAGACGCGGCGCGTTTGTTTGCGCGGTCTATTTGGTTTGCGTTGGATTGGTTACAGCTGATGCAGCGCTTGCAGCAAACGGTCAATCTCTGCCGCCGTATTATACTGCGCCAAGCCGATTCGCACCGCGCCGCCCGTTCTTTCCAAATCCAAGCGTTCCATTAACGCCAAGGCGTAATAGTTGCCGTCCCAGACGTTGATATTTTGGGCGCCGAGCGCGCGGGCGATAGCTTGCGGCGTTTTGCCGCGCAGATTGAAGGTGGCGGTCGGCGCGCGATAATCGAAACGGCTCAGATTGGCGATGCCGTAAAATGTCAGGTCGGGCAATTCACGCAGCCCTTGAAATAAACGGGCGAACAAATTTTTTTCGTACGCTTGCGTTGCGCGCATTGCCGTCTTGAGATGCAGGCGGCGACCGCTAAATTGCGGATACGCGCTTGCGTATTCCGCGCCGAATTTTTCGCCGACGGACGCGAGATAATTGATGGCGGCGGCGGCGGCGTGGATGCTTTCGAAACTCGGCGTGCCGGTTTCAAATTTATGCGGCGGCGTATTTTCGGCGGGACGCACTTTGTAGGCGTGCAAACGGTCGAGCAAATCATATTTGCCGTACAACACGCCGAGATGCGGCCCGTAAAATTTGTACGCCGAACAAACGAGAAAATCTACATTCAACGCTTGTACGTCAAGCGGATAGTGCGGCGCGTATGCCACCGCGTCGGCGTACACGAGCGCGCCCGCCATGTGCGCGAGGTCGGCGATTTCGCGCACGGGATTGACGGTACCCACTGCGTTCGACGCGAGACCGACGGCGACGACGCGCGTTTTTTCGGACAACTGTTTTTCAAAATCCGCCATGTTGAGCGTACAGTCATCGGGATTAATGTCCACGCGTTTGACGACGACGCCGCGCTCTTCCAGCGCGACCCAGGGCGCGACGTTGGCGTCGTGGTCGAGCCGCGTCACAATAATTTCGTCGCCGGGATGCAGCCAGCGGCTGAGCGCGCGCGAAAGCGTAAACGTCAGCGTCGTCATGTTGGGCCCAAAAACGATTTCATTTTCTAAAGGCGCGTTCAAAAAATCGGCAAAGGCGCGGCGCGCTTGTTGGACCATAGCGTCGCTGCGTTCGCTCGTCGGAAAGAGACCGCCGTGATTCGCATTTGCGGTTTCAAGATATTCGCGGAACGCGTCAATGACGGCTTGCGTGACTTGGGTGCCGCCGGGGTTATCGAGAAAAACGGTATTGGAATTTTGAACAGAGGGAAAGTGGGAACGAATCCATTGGACATCGAGAGACACGGGCAACTCCTGAAAATTTTTTTGGCGCGCTGTGTATGATACATCAATTTAGAAAAGGAGAGTTAAAGCAAAAAAATTCCCGCTAAACCAACAAGAACCTTCGGACTTTCGAAGGTTCTTGTCATACGTTGATTCGCGCGTTCGAGAGAGACGACCGATTGCAAAATGCGTTTAGTTGGTATTCTGCGCGCCGAGTCGCGTAAACCACCCATTCATTCCAACGGGCAGCGTCCGCAGTTCCACCCGAATCGTTTGGTCTTGTTGAATCAACCCAAAGGGCTGCGTCAAATCCAAATCGTCAACCGTGAACGACGGTTCAAGATTCAATACGAGAATCTGGCCCGTGGTGTTGATGAATTGCATATCCTGCACCGTGCGCCACGGTTTTGCAATGTCATCTTTTTGAATTGCGACGGCGGCTTCGACGATGGGCACCGGATGACCGTTGTATTCGTTGACCTGATGATAATATTTGTAATAGCGGCTGTGCGGCACGGGTTTTTTAATCGGTTTGCCGCGTTCATTGATAAAGGGCAAGCCCGCATCGTGCGCGGCGGTTGCGACCAGCGTCGAGACCATGCAAACGCCGCCCGCTTTGACCATATTATTGCGAACGTCGGGCCCCAAATCGTACGGAATTGTCATTTCCAAAAGTTTGGCTTGGCGATTGAACGAAAAAATTTGGCCCGGATAAATGATAGCGCCATTCAATTGTTGAATGGCGTGCAGGACGTTGTTGAGCGAGCTGTATTTGGCTTCGTCGTTAGCGCGCAGATAAATGATGCCGCCGCCGACGATTTTGCCGAGAAACGCGGGTTTGGGCGCCGCCGCCGCTGTCGCGCAATGACGCTGCGCCATGACATGGCTTTCGCCCGATGGCGTTTCTGAAAAAATGGGCAGCGGCACGCACGTTTCCGCGCGCGCCGGCGAGGCAAAGGTCAAGAATGAAAAAAGTAAAAAAATTGCGAGAACGAGACGACGCACAAAAAACCTCCACGCGGCGAGATATTGATAGGATGAAAATTATAGGGATATTTGAAATTCTGACAAATGATTTGAGCGGTCAATTTATCAAGACGGCGGCGTTATAACGAAACCTTTGCGCGCGACGGTTTTCAAAATCGTTTGCGCCGCGTCGGGCATTTTATAATTCGCCGCGCCGCGCGCGTTTGGAATGTGTCCGATGCGCGCCGCCGTCTCTAACGCATCGTGTTCCAACTCTGCGCTGCGGACGCCGATGGCAATCAATGCCGCGTGCATGGCTTCTTGGACGCACGCGGGGCGCGCGGCAAAGGTCGCGGCGATGAGTTCCAAATAATCCTGAAAAAATGCCGCGGGCAAAGCGCGGTCGTGCATTGCCAACAGCGCGATGATGTTCCAGCCGCTGCGCGCCACATATTCGGGTTTCAATTTGACCCAGCGCGCCGCTTTTTTGCGCGCGTGTTTCGCGCGCGCCGCCAATTTGGCAAAGGCATCCGCCGTGATGGGGTCGCTCACCGTGCGCGCCCACGCGTCCAGCGTTTGCGCGCTCAATGCATCCGCGTCCGCAATCAGCGTCGCCAGACGGCGCGCGTCGTGATTGCCCGTTGCCCACAATTCCAGCGCCAGCGCGTGATTGACTTGGAGACGTTTTTTCAACGCGGCAAGGTCGGCGGCGCTCACGCCAAAGGTTGGGTCGGCGACGCCGTGCCGCGCATAGAGCGCGCGATTTTGCGCCGTCCCCATTTTTTCCAACGTCTGCATCGTTTGCTCCAAGTCCATGCGCCGACTCCCAAAATTTTCCAAAATATACCACACCCGCGTTGGCTCTTCAAGCGCCGCCGCGCCCTGTGCTATAATTTCACAGAGGAATTACATGCCACCACAATGGGATGACGAACCGGCGGGCGGCGTTGCCGTTACGCAAGAAACGCGCCAAAAAATTGACAAGCCGCGTCTGTGGAAAATTTTGCTGCACAATGACAATT
Organism: Anaerolineae bacterium; assembly: GCA_022072245.1. Lineage (GTDB taxonomy): Bacteria > Chloroflexota > Anaerolineae > UBA4142 > SHND01 > SHND01. Next base: position 13,061 of record JAJVIA010000107.1, on the reverse strand, counting down.
ACACGACGATGGATTTTGTCGTTTTGGTTTTGGTCAGCGTGTTTCGCAAACAAGAGGCGGAAGCGATTCGCATCATGCTGGACGTGCATCAAAAAGGCATTGGCGTCGTCGGGACGTACACGTATGAAATCGCCGAAACCAAAGTGGCGCATGTGGCGGAAATGGCGCGGCAAGCGGAATTTCCGCTGCTTTGCACGATGGAACCGGAATAAAATTTTTTATGCCTCAATTTCAACAATCGCTTGAACAATCGCTGCGCGACGCGGTGAATGAAGCGCGCCGCCGTCGCCACGAATATATCACGCTCGAACATTTGTTGTACGCGCTCTTGCGCGAAGAACGGGCGCGCCAAATTCTGACCGCGTGCGGCGGCAATCTAAAACTATTGGAACAAGAGCTGGACGCGTATTTGAAAAAGAATCTCCACGCGTTGCCCGGCCGCGGCGCGTTTGAACCCGAAGCGTCCGTCGCGCTCGACCGCGTGTTGAACAACGCGGCGTGGCACGCGCAGAGCGCGGGCGAACCCATCATCGAGAGCGGCGATTTGCTCGCGGCGCTTTTGGACGAACCCGAAGCGTACGCGCGCTATGTTTTGGAACAGCAAAACATTTTGCGGCTCGACGTGCTGCGTTATATTTCGCACGGCATCGAACGCGAGACGCCGCGCGAAAATGTGGGCGCGGGCGCGTCGGAAGCGGACCCGGACGCGCCGCCGCGCGACCCGCTCGCGGCGTACACGACCGAATTGGTCGCGCTGGCGGAAAAAGAAAAAATTGACCCGCTGATTGGACGCGACGCGGAATTGGAGCGCACGCTCCAAGTTTTGTCGCGGCGTTTGAAAAATAATCCGTTGTATGTGGGCGACCCCGGCGTCGGCAAGACGGCGTTGGTGTACGGTCTGGCGCGGCGGATTCACGAAAAAAAGGTTCCCGACCTTTTGCAAAACGCGCGCATTTACGCGTTGGACATGGGCGCGCTGTTGGCAGGCACAAAATTTCGCGGTCAGTTCGAAGAGCGCATCAAGGGCGTGTTAAAAGCGCTAGAAGCGCAGCCCAATGCGATTTTGTTCATTGACGAAATTCATACGCTCGTCGGCGCGGGCGCGACCAGCGGCGGTTCGGTGGACGCGTCGTCGCTGCTCAAACCGGTTTTGGCGAACGGCGCATTGCGCTGCATCGGTTCGACGACGCACGAAGAATACAAGACGCTCGAACGCGACCGCGCGTTGGCGCGGCGATTTCAAAAAATTGACGTACTCGAACCGAGCGTGACCGAGACGATTCAAATTTTGAACGGCGTCAAGCCGCAGTTTGAAAAACATCACGGCGTCACGTACACGGATGCGGCGGTGCGCGCGGCGGCGGAACTTTCGGCGAAACATATTTTGGAGCGCTTTTTGCCGGACAAGGCGATTGATGTGTTGGACGAAGCGGGCGCGCGCGAACGGTTGCGGATTGACCCGGACGCGGCGCGTTTGGTGGACCGCAATGACATCGAACGCGTCGTCGCGTTGATGGCAAAAATTCCGGCGGACAGCGTTTCGGGCGACGAGCGCGCGCGGTTAAAAAATTTGGACGCCGCGCTGCGCGCGCAGATTTTTGGCCAGGACAATGCAATCGAAGCGATTGTCGCGGCGATTCGTTTGTCGCGCGCGGGGCTGCGAACGCCCAATAAACCGGTCGGCTCGTTTTTGTTTTTTGGCCCGACCGGCGTCGGCAAGACGGAACTCGCGCGCACGCTCGCGCACGCGTTGGGCGTGGATTTATTGCGCTATGACATGAGCGAGTATTCCGAACGGCACACGGTTTCGCGTCTCATCGGCGCGCCGCCCGGCTATGTCGGTTTTGACCAGGGCGGTTTGCTCACCGACGCGGTGCGCCGACAGCCGTACTCGGTCGTGTTGCTGGACGAAATCGAAAAGGCGCATCCCGATTTGTTCAACATTCTTTTGCAAGTGATGGATCATGCCACGCTCACCGACAATACGGGACGCAAAGCCGATTTTCGCAATGTGGTTTTGATTATGACGACGAACGCGGGCGCGCGCGAATTGACGGCGACGCCCATCGGTTTCAAAGGCGTCGAGAGCGGCGACGCGGCAAAGCGGCCGATCGAGAATTTATTCAATCCCGAATTTCGCAATCGGCTCGACGCGGTGGTGCGTTTCGATACCTTGTCGCGCGCGACCATTTTGCAAATTGTGGACAAACAATTGAATGAATTGCGCGCGGCGCTGCGGCCGAAAAATGTGACGCTGGAAGTGGACCAAGCCGCGCGCAGTTGGCTCGCCGAACACGGTTACGACAAAAATTTTGGCGCGCGGCCAATGGGACGTTTGATTGACGACCAGCTGCGCAAGCCGCTCGCCGAAGCGATGTTGTTTGGCGCGTTGGCGGAAGGCGGCGGCAGCGCCCACGCGACGGCGGCGAATGAAAAAATCGAATTGCAGTACGAAAAAAATCCCGTCACGTCGTGACGGGATTTTTGTCCAGTGAACGCGCCCATGCGGCAAGCTCTTGAATATGTTCCGGCGTGGTGCGACAACAGCCGCCAATCACGCGCGCGCCGAGTTCGTACCACGCGCGCGTCTGCGGTCCAAAATCCGCGCACGCGATGACGCCGTGCCATGAATTTGTCGTCACGTCATACGTTTCGCCGGAATTGGGATAGACCACAATCGGTTTGGCGGTCGCGGCGCGCGCAATGCGAATCAGCGCGGGCATCCAGCGCGGCGACGAACAATTGACGCCGATGGCGGCGACTTGGGGATGCGGCGCGATTTCGGCGACGACATCGGCAAAGGGTTCGCCGTGTGAAATATGTCGTTCATCGCGCGCGGTGAAACTGAACCACGCGGTCGTACCGGGAAATTCCTCTAACAATTTAACCAGCGCGCGCGCTTCGACCAAGTTTGGAAGCGTTTCGCACGCGAGCATGTCCGCGCCCGCGTCAATCAACGCGCCCATGCGTTCGCGGTGAAAATCCATCAATTGATTTTCGCTCAATCCATACGCGCCGCGATATTCTGAACCGTCGTGCAGGAACGCGCCAAAGGGCCCGATTGACGCGGCGATGAATGGCTTGGCGCGTCCGACGCGATTTTTTTCATCGCGCCAGAAATCGTCGCGCGCTTGACGCGCCAGCGCGATGGATTTTTGAAGCGCCGCGCGCGCTTGGGCGTGCGAGAGTCCGCGTTTTTCAAACCCCTCAAACGTCGCCTGATAACTCGCCGTCGTCGCGCAGTCCGCGCCCGTGCGGAAATAAGCGCGATGCACTTGGGCAATGAGTTCGGGTTGTTCCAATACAAGTTTTGCCGACCACAGCGGGTCATTCAAATCCGCGCCGCGACGTTCGAGTTCTGTCGCCAGCGCGCCGTCGAGGATAACGAGGGGCCAAGTTTGGAGAATCGTCGCAAGCGGGTTCATGTCAAGCATTCAATTGTTTCAAAACGTCGGCGGCATGTTGTCGGACGCCTGAATGTTTGTCCTTTAGTAATTTTTGAATGGGCGCGATGGCTTCGGCGGCGCGCAATTTGCCCAAGGCGTCGGCTGCCCACCAGCGCACGGCGGGCTCGGGGTCGGACAGCGCTTGAATGAGATGCGGCGTGGCGCGCGCATCGCCGATGAGGCCCAGCGTGTGCGCCGCGCCAAAACGCGCGTCGGGGTCGTCGTCGGTCAAGAGACCAATCAGCGGTTCGACGGCATCCGTGCCATATTCGCGCAAGCAATAAATCGCAAAGGCATGTTGCGACGGTTCGTCCAATTTTTCCAACAAATCGTCGAGATTGGCTTGCCGTTCGCGCGCCAGCGCCTGTTCCAGCGCCGCGCGGCGTTCGAGGTCGTTTTGTTTTTTCCGCGCGAGCCAGTCCACTTTTTGTTTCAGCGCTTTTTGAATGTTGGCGCCGCAGCGCACGCAAAAAGTCGCATTGGTTTCATTTGGCGTATAACAAAACGGACAATTGATTTGCAAGCCGCCGCCGCAATTGGCGCAATACCGATTGGTCGCGTCGTTGATGGTGTGGCAGCGCGCGCAGAGAACTTGATCGGCGGGATTGGTATCGGCGAG
>JAJVIA010000107.1:3159-8896 GCA_022072245.1 Anaerolineae bacterium | reverse complement strand
CGTAATGGAATTTTACACCAAAACGCGCGAAATTTTTATATAATGACGTACCGAATCCATTGCTTGCGAGGCGAGTATGCCGATGAAACCTTTGCGCTGGCACAATTTTTTCACCATGAACGCCTGGTTTTTTGGCTTGGGGTTCATGTGGAATTCGCTGCACCGTTTTATTTTGCCCGCGATTCTGCCGTTGCTGGTCGGCGTGAGTTTGCAAGCGAGCGCGTTGAGCGCGTTGACGACGGTGGGGCTTTTGATTGCGATTGTGGCGCAGCCCATCGCCGGCGCTATCAGCGACCGTTCATTGTCGCGCTTTGGACGGCGGCGGCCGATGATGGCGGTGTGGACTTTGGTCTGCGCGGCGCTGTTGGGCGCGCTCGCGTTCGCGCTGGGAATCGCGCCGACGTACGCGATATTGTTCGCGCTCTATTGTTTGCTGCAAGGCGCGTCGAACATGGCGCATGGACCCGCGCAAGGTTTGATTCCCGACCTCGTGCCGGAAAAACAGCACGGCGCGGCGGGCGGCATCAAAGGTTTCATTGACAATTTTACGCTCATCATGGCGGGCTTGGTCACGGGAACTTTATTGTTGGGCCGTTCGCCGGATTTGCTGGATTCGGCGCGCGTGGCGCTGTGGATCATTGCGGCGGTCCTCGTCATATTTTTGGTCGTCAATCTCGTCACGACGCGCGAAACGCCGTTGGCGCGCGCGGATTTGCCGCGCGAAGCGCTGCGCGTGTCGGTGTGGAATTCGCTTTCGATTGTGGGAAATATCCGCGAGACGTGGCGCGACCAGCGCGCGTTTGCTTGGCTGCTCATTGTGCGCTTGATTTTTTTGGGCGGCATTCAAATCGTGTCGAATTACGCGCAATTTTATTTCAAAGACGTTGTGTTGGCGGGCGCGGCGGACGCCGCGCAGCGCGCGCCGCAATTGATGGGCGAGTTGCTCATCATTGTCGCGGTGGCGCTGGTTTTGGTTTCGGCGCCGGCGGGAATTTTGTCGGACCGTTTTGGGCGGCGCGCGGTGAGCGCGGTGGGCGCGGCGTTCGCCGTCGGCGCGGCGGCGCTGCTGTTGTTTATTCGCAATCGCGCGTTGTTTGCGCTCGGCGATTTTGTTCTGACGGATTTGATGCTGGCGGGATTGTTGTTGGGAGTGGGCGCGGGTATTTTCTTTGCCGTGAATTGGGCATGGGCGACGGATTTGGTTTCGCATGACCAAGCCGCGCGCTATCTCGGCATTTCCAATTTGGCGACGGCGGGCGCGGGCATTTTGGCGGCGCTCGGAGGACCCTTGATTGATTGGGGCAACGCGCAAGCGCCGGGGCTGGGCTATACGTTTGCGTTTGCGACGGGTACGGCGTGGCTGCTGCTTACGTTATTGCTTTTGCCGCGCGTGCCGGAACGGCGCGACGTTGCGATGAAATAAAAAACGCCGCGCCGCTTTTACATTTTCACACGCCAATCAAATCCGCGACCCATTCGATGCCGAGCTCTTGTAATTTCGCGCGCGTCGGAATCCCCGTCGTTACGTCCCAGCCGTTCATTGCGTAATACAAATCTTTGGCTTGCTCGATTTCTTGCGCGTCCAATTTTACGCCGTCGGTCGCGCCGCCGCGCAATTCCTTGTACAATTTTTTGGGCAGCGTGTCGTCCTTGCGGTCAATGCCTTCGCGCGCATTGAACGCGCGCAGCATATTCAAACGCCGTTCGCCCGCTTGCATAAATTCATACAGCGAATAGTTCCAGCCCGTCGCGGCTTGAATCAAAGCCACCGCTTCGCGCGGCCCATACAACGTCCACGCGGGCCCAAAAACGAATTGACACAAGCCGAACGTGTCAAGCCCCGAATAAAAAAGTTGCGTCTTGAGCGCAAAGCGTACTTTTTCGGCGGTGAGCGAACGCTGCGGCTGCGGTTCGTACAAACCGAGTTGCTGCAAGCGCTCCATGTACAAATCGCTCGTGTTGCCCTCTTCGTACATCGGGTCGTGTTCGGAGGACTGATGGTCGGCGCCAAACGGATTGACGGCGTAAATCAAACCGAGCGAGCGTTTGGCTTGCGGCATGTGCGCGGGCAATTCCTGTTTTTTGACCGCCACAACCAAGTCCGGCGCGCCGTCGCCGATTTTTTGCGCGGCGCGCGCGGAACCTTCCGCGAGCAGGTCGCCCAACGGCGTCGCGCGCGTGAGCGTATCTTTTAACGTTTGGATCATTGCGTCGGCGTTGCCATAGCGCAGTTGGATGCCGCCGGTCTGTTCATAATGCAAAATTTCTTGCTCGTAACAATTCATTGCAAAGGCAAGCGTCGCGCCCGCGCTGATCGTGTCCACGCCGTACTCGTTGCACATTTGCGACGCGAGCGAGACCGCCGCCAAATCGTCCACGCCGCAGTACGAGCCAAAGGTCGAAAGCGTTTCATATTCCGCGCCGCCATAATGCGGCGAAATCGCGTTGTTCTTCCATTCGCTTTCGACGACGCGTTTGCAGCGCACCGAACACGAATAACAGGAATCGCGCCCCGCCGTATTTTGACGACCCTCCGCCGCGCCTTTTAACATCGTATCGTACAGCGCTTCGCCCGAAATTTTTTCCCAGCCGTGAAAATCGCCGCTGTCGTAATTGTAGGTTGGCAGCGAGCCAATCGTATTTTGATACGAGATGACGCCCGCCGTGCCGTATTTGGCGAGCGAAACCATGTCGGGATTGTCGGGCATGATTTGCGGACCCATTTTCGTCAAGGCAATCAGCGCTTTGGGGTCAGCCCACTGAATGGCTTTGCCGCCTTTGGTTCCGCGCACGACGACGGCTTTGAGATTTTTTGAACCCATCACCGCGCCGAGGCCCGTACGGCCGTTGGCGCGCGATGCCATGTTGATAATCGCCGCAAAGCGCACCAATTTTTCGCCCGCGATGCCGCACTGCGCGACCTCGATATTTTTGTCGCCCAATTCTTGTTTGAGCATTTCTTCGACGACGTAAGTCGTTTTGCCCCACAGATGCGACGCATCGCGCAATTCCACTTGACCGTCGCGGATGTACAAGTACACCGGCTGCGCCGCGCGGCCGCGCACGATGATGGCGTCATAGCCCGCGAATTTCATCTCGGCGGGAAAATAACCGCCGCACTGCGAATCGCCGATGGCGTCGGTCAATGGCGATTTGGCGTTCGCCATCATGCGCGATTGTCCCGACACGGGCGCGCCGGTGGTTGGACTCAGGGAAAGGGTCAAGATATTTTCGGGACTGAACGCGTCCACGTGCGCGGGCATTTCTTTGAGAATATAGTACAGCCCGAACGCGCTGCCGCCGCCGTACATGCGATAAAACGCGTCGCCCGGTTCTTTGACCTCCCAAACGCGTTTCGATAAATTGACGTGCAAAATTTTTCCGTTGTAACCAAAAGGCATAACAACCTCGCATCCGACTGTCCGACAAATTTCAAATTTGTCCTATTGCTTGATCATCACATGTTTGGTGATTTGATAATCGCCCATCGCTTCCGCCGACAAATCTTTGCCGAAACCGGATTGTTTGAAACCGCCGTGCGGCGTTTCCGAAGTCAACGGCAAGTGGTCGTTAATCCACACTGTGCCAAATTCCAAAGCGCTCGAAACGCGCATCGCGCGCCCAAGGTCATTGGTCCACACCGACGCGGCGAGGCCATACGCGACATCGTTGGCGTAATGAAGCGCTTCGGCTTCGTCGCGGAATGAATTGACGGTAACGACGGGTCCAAAGACTTCGCTTTGAATAATTTCGGCGGCTTGGTTGGCTTCGGCAATCACCGTCGGCTCGAAATAATATCCTTGCTGCCAAGCGGGAGGGATATTGCCGCCGGTCAAAATTTTCGCGCCCGCGCTTTTGGCGCGTTCGACGAAACCCATTACGCGGTCGCGCTGCACGCGCGAAATCAGCGGACCCATTTTTACGGCGTCATCGTACGGCGCGCCGACGGGCGTCGCGCGCATCGCCTCGACTAGCGCGTCTTGGACATTTTTTACCTTGTCTTGGGAAACATAGACGCGCGTCGCGGCGGTGCAATCTTGGCCCGTGTTCACGGTCGCGGCGAACGCCGCAATCTCGGCGACGGCGGCGGGGTCGGCGTCGTCAAAAACGATGAACGGCGCTTTGCCGCCGAGTTCGAGATGCACGCGTTTCAAAGTGTCCGCCGCGGTGCGCATAACTTTTTTGCCGGTATTGACGGAACCGGTGAGCGAGACCATTCGCACCAGCGGATGCTCTACGATGGCTTGGCCCGCGTCATTGCCGCCGGTGATGATATTCAAAACGCCGGGAGGGATGCCCGCTTCGGCGGACAATTCGGCGAGCATTAAAGTTGTGAGCGGGGTCGTCGGCGCGGGTTTCAAAACGACCGTGCAGCCGGACGCGAGCGCGGGCCCAATTTTCCAAATCGCCATGAGAATCGGATAATTCCACGGCGCGATTTGGCCGACGACGCCGACGGGTTCGCGGCGATACATGGAAGTGTAACCGCCGAGAAATTCGCCCGCGTGACTGCCGTGCGTGTCGCGCGCCGCCGCCGCGAAAAAGCGCAAGTTGTCAATCGCAAAGGGCAGGTCGCCGCCGAGCGAAATAAATTTGTATGGCTTGCCGGTGCTGTCGGTTTCGGCGCGCGAAAATTCTTCGATGCGCGCTTCCATCAAATCGGCGAGTTTCCACAACGCTTTGCTGCGCTCGCCGGGCGTGAGGCGCGACCAGCGACCGTCGTAAAATGCAGCGTGCGCGGCTTGGACCGCGCGGTCAACGTCGGCGCGCGTCGCTTCCGTTACTTGGGCGATGGTCGCTTCGGTGGCGGGATTTTCAAGGTCAACAATTTTTCCGCCGTCGCTATCCTGCCATGCGCCGTTAATCCAAAGTTTGTACGCCATGTCTATGCTCCTATACAAAAGTTATAACCAACTGTAAAAATTCGCGCCGCCGATATAGATAGCGGGAGGAAATTTTTGTTTCCTCCCGCTGTCTGTTTGGTCTTGAGGTAAATTGGGCAAGCTTTAGCGGCGGCCCAAGATACGCAGCAAGAAAATAAATAAGTTGATGAAATTGAGATACAGCGATAACGCGCCCATGATCGAAGCGCGCGCGGCTTGGTCGCTCTGCGGGTCTACTTGAATGGACATGCGTTTGAGACGCTGCGCGTCACGCGCAATCAGCACGACAAAGACGACGACGCCGAGAATGGAAATAATCCAATACAGCGTTTCGCTTTGCCTAAAGAAATTGACGAGCGACATCAGGATGATGCCAATCAGCCCGACGAACGCCAAAGTGCCGACGGCGGTCAAATCCACGCGCGTGCTCATGCCGATAATGGTCAAGATGCCAAAGACGCCGGCGGTGACGACAAAAGTACTGGCGACGGAGGAGGCGGTATAGTAGAGCAGCAAGGGCGCAAAGACCAGCCCCGTCAGCGCGGCATAGGCGAAAAAGATGAGCGTGGCAAGCGCCGGCGCCAGCTTGTTAATCGCGACGGATAAAACCATGACCAGCCCCAACTGGGCAAAGAACAAACCCCACATGACAAAGGGCGTGCCAAAGATGAGGCGCAACAGCGTTTCGGAATTTGCAGTGACGCCCGCGACGACTGCGGTAGTGAGCAAGCCGAGCGTCATCCACAAATACGTGCGCGTGAGAAAAGTGCGCTCGACGCGCGCTTGTTCCTCAAACGACATGGTGTGTGTCGCTGCGGTGTTGATAGGTTGATTCATTTTGATTCCTCCTGAAT
>JAJVIA010000107.1:0-3059 GCA_022072245.1 Anaerolineae bacterium | reverse complement strand
TGTGATTTTTCCGTCGGCTCTGCGTGATTCAATTCTTTGCTCAAGTCGTTGAGCCCTTGATTGAGGTTCGAGTCTGCCATAAAGTTTTTTTTCGCGCGCGCAAAAAAAATTGCGCGCGGCGAAATTTATCCGACCAACGCTTCCAGTTGGTCAATGTAACTTGTGAGGACTTGGAACGCCGCTTCCACCGGCTCTGGCTGCGTCATGTCCACGCCCGCGTCGCGCAGCGCGTCGAGCGGATATTTGCCGCTGCCCGCGCGCAAAAAGCCGAGATAATCCTGAACCGCGTTGGGCGCGCCGTTCAAAATGCGCTGCGATAATGCGTTCGCGGCGGAAATGCCGGTGGCATATTGAAACACGTAAAAATCTACGTACAAATGACCGAACGTCGCCCACGTTATGCCGTCGCGCGCGCGGTCAATTTGCAAATCGCCGCCGTACCCCTCGGCGAACAAATCCGCGCACAATTCATTCAACGCGTCGGCGGTAAGCGCTTCGCCGCGTTCGATGCGCTCGTGCGTCACCAACTCGAAACGCGCCAGCGTGGGCATGATGAAAAAGTAACGATGATAATTTTGCATCGCTTCTTCGAGGATGGCGATGCGGAGCGCGCGGTCGGTCGTTTCGCGCAGCAGATGCGCGCGCACCAACGCTTGATGAAAATTCGACGCGACTTCGGCGGCGAACATGCCATAATTGGAATACAACATCGGTTGAGTCTGCCACGTCAAATACGAATGCATCGAATGACCGAGTTCGTGCGCCAGCGTCGAGAGCGCGCCAAAATTATTGTCGTAACTCATTACGATGAACGGATGCGTGCCGGGAGAGCCGGCTGAGAACGCGCCTTCGCGTTTGCCGCGATTGGGCATGGCGTCCACCCAGCGTTCTTTCAGACAACCGCGCCGCACAATTTCGATATAGTCCTGGCCCAGCGGCGCCAAGCCGGCGCAAATCCATTCGACGGCTTGCTCGTACGGAATCGGGCGCGTTTGGTCGGTGAGCGGCGCCCAGATGTCGTACGTGTGGAGCGTCGCGACGCCCAACGCTTTTTTCCGCAAACGCCAATACCGCTGCCAAGTGGGCAGATTCTTTTTAAAGGTGGCGATGAGATTGTGAAAGACTTGGGGCGGAATGTTTTGCTCGTCGAGCGCCATTTCGAGCGCGCTGTTGAAACGCCGCGCGCGCGTCTGGAATACATTTTGTTTAATCGAAGTTTCGAGTTGCGCCGTCAGCGTATTGCGAAACGCGAGATGCAGGTCGCGATAGTTTTCCCACGCCGTCTGGCGCGCGGCGCGGTCGGGGGAATCGAGCAGCGTATAAATTGTGCCTTGCGAGACTTCGTGCGCGCTGCCGCCGGAATCCAGCGCGGGCGCAAAGCGCATGTCCGCGCTGGTGAGCATGGTGTGGCTCGTGCCTGCGCCCGAGAACGGGTCAACCAACATGCCGAGCAATTGTTCGACTTCGGCAGAGCGCACATGTTTTTGATGGCGAAAGAGATTGTCAAAATAGTGCGCGCCGATTTTCAAACGCGGCTCTTGCTGCATCCACGCGGCGAGCGTGTCCTTGCCGATGGCAAGCAGTTCCGGGTCAACGAACGCCATCGCGCCCAACATTTGACCGAACAAGCCGGTCGCCGCGCCGTTCAATGCTTGCGCGTTTTGGTCGTGCGTGTCAACGGCGTGAAGCATCGAGGCGTACAAAAATACTTGCCAGCCGCGTTTTTGCAGCGCTTGCATTTCATCCAGCGCGTCCGCCAAAACTTGGGGGCTCGACGCGAGGGCGCCGTGATATTTTTTCAATTGCGTCAACGCGTGCGTCACCGCGTCAAATTCGGCTTGCCACGCAGCTTGGTCGGCAAAGACGCTCGTGTCGTTCCATTTGTATTTCTCGGCGATTTCAGCGCGCGGCGGAAGGATAGTTTGTGTGGTCAAGAAAAATTACTCCTTATGCGGTTAGAGTGCAAGACAATCCATTTTTTCATTTGGCATCCAGCGTGCGGATTTGCATATCCGGTTCAATCGAAATGACCCATTCGTGCGATGCGATGGTCAAGAGCGCGCTGCCCGGCGCGGTGCAAGCTACGCCGCGAATCAACCAAAGGCGGCGCGTGATTTGCAGTCCGTCCGCTTCCAATTCTGTTTGACGCGCATCCAAGTCGCCTTCGACGCGCACAATCACAGCGTATTGCGCGGTCGGCGCGGCTTGCACTTGCGCCGCCAATTGCGGGTCTATGCGCGCCTTCATACCATTATCTTAACATAAACGGCATACGTTATCAAAGGGAATCGCTCTTTTTTTTTCGAGTCTCTTGTGCTATTATCGTCCCATTCCGTTTGCAAAACGGAAACAACCTCGCCGACGCGTTCGTCCAACGCCTCTTTGGTCTGTCGCGTTATTATCCCAACCCATAGAAAGGGAGCGCTGATGCTGCCACAAGCTGCTGAACACCTCTCGCCCGTTTGGGCGCGTTATTCCAATATTCTCGTTGACCGCGCCGAGGGCGCGTACATTTACGCCGAAGACGGCGCGCGTTATCTCGATTTCACGTGCGGCATCGGCGTCACAAATACCGGACATTGCCATCCCAAAGTGGTTGCCGCCGCGCAAGCACAAGTGGGCAAATTGATTCACGGACAAGCGAACATTGTTTATCACAAACCGATGCTCGACTTGGTGGACCAATTGCTCACCGTCGTTCCCGCGTCGCTCGATACATTTTTCTTTTCCAATTCGGGCGCGGAAGCGATTGAAGCGAGCGTGAAACTCGCGCGCGCTGCGACGGGACGTCCAAACATTATTTCGTTCGTCGGCAGTTTTCATGGGCGCACCAACGCAACGATGGCGTTGACTTCATCGAAAGCCGCGTATCGTTCGCGTTATGCGCCGCTCGCGTCGGGCATTCACATTGCGCCGTATCCTTACGCGTATCGCATGAAAATGTCTCCCGCGCAAGCGTCGCAATTTTGTTTGAACGAATTGGAATACATGCTCGAAACGCAAACGACGCCCGACCAAGTCGCGGGCATTTTGATTGAACCCGTGATGGGCGAGGGCGG
>JAJVIA010000086.1 GCA_022072245.1 Anaerolineae bacterium | reverse complement strand
CCCTATTGACAATGCCGCGCAGCGTCGTTATCATCCTTACCCATGAAAAACGGATTTGGGAATCGTCCGCGCGCCCGCGACCTCGGCATCGTCGTCGGCGTCCTGCCGCCCGGCGCGCACAATGCCATTACGGATGTGCCGGGCGTGCGCGTCGGTCACTGCACGCTGATTCAAGGACACGGCAATCTCATGCCCGGCCAGGGTCCCATTCGCACCGGCGTCACCGCGATTCTGCCGCATCCCGGCGATTTATTTTTGGAAAAAATTACCGGCGCCATCGTTCGCATCAATGGGTTCGGCGAAGTCACCAACTCGCAGCAAGTGGACGAGATGGGCGTGATGGAGGGCCCCATCCTGCTCACAAACACCATGAATGTGCCGCGCGTCGCCGATGCCGTAATTGATTGGGCATACGAACATTCCAGCGACATGAGCGTCACGACGTGGGGCATTTCGCCCATCGTCGCCGAGACGAGCGACAATTATTTGAATGACGCGCGCGGGCGACATGTGCGCCGCGAACATGTTTTCGAGGCAATCGCCAGCGCCCGCGATGGGATTGTCACCGAAGGCGCGGTCGGCGGCGGCACGGGCATGATTTGTTACGAATTCAAAGGCGGCATCGGCACCGCCTCGCGCGTTTTGGCGGCTGAATTTGGCGGTTACACCGTCGGCGCATTGGTGCAATCAAATTTTGGTTCGCGCGCCAAATTGCGGATTGACGGCGTGCCGGTCGGACGCGCGTTAATGGATTACGACGAACGCATTCAGCGCGACTCGCAAGGTTCTGTGATTGTGGTCATTGCCACCGACGCGCCCATGAGTTCGCGCCAATTAAAACGGATGGGGATGCGCGTCGCCTTTGGCCTCGCGCGCACGGGTACGCAAGGCGGCAATACAAGCGGCGATTTCGCCATTTGCTTTTCCACCGCGCGCAATCGGCCGCATCATTCCACGGCGCCCACTTTGCAATTGACCCAAGTCGTCGAAGACACCGCGCTCATCAATCAATTGTTCGACGCGGTCGTCGAAACGACCGAAGAGGCGGTCCTCAATTCTTTGTTCAAAGCCGAAACGATGCAAGGACGCGACCATCACATCATTTATGCGCTGCCGATTCAAGAGACCGTCGAAATTATGAATCGGTATGGCCACACACAGGTAAAAGCGCCAAGCGCCGAGTCAAGCTAAAAAGCGCTTGGTTCGCTCGCTCTTGCGCAACATTTATTGATTATGCGAATTGCCGTACTGACCGTTTCCGACCGCGCCGCGCAAGGCGCGTACGAAGACGAATCCGGTCCCGTTTTGATGGCATTGATTGAAGAACATTTTCATCAATTGACCGACCTCTATCATATCTGCCCCGACGATTGGCGCGAAATCAAACGCGCGCTCGAAAAATGGTGCGACGACGCGCGCATGGATTTGATTTTGACGACAGGCGGCACCGGGTTTGCGCCGCGCGACGTAACGCCCGAAGCGACGCGCGCGGTCATCGAACGCGAAGCGCCGGGTTTGGTTCACGCAATGTTGGCGGCGAGTCTCGAAAAAACGCCGCACGCGATGTTGTCGCGCGCCGCCGCGGGCATTCGCGGTAACACGCTCATTGTCAATTTGCCCGGCAGTCCGCGCGCCGCGCGCGAAAATTTTCTCGCCATTCTCCCCGCGCTGCCGCACGCGCTGGAACTCTTGCGCGGCGCCGGCGCGGATGCGCACGCGCTGGAACATCCGATTGACGCCGCCGAACGCGAACGTCAAGAACGGGATATTTCCGATTGAGATTCGACGATTGATGATTTATGCTTTTCCGTCGCGTGAAATGGAAGCGGACCGCATAAATCAAAAAATCTAAAATGTCGTATGGCATCTCTCTCCGCTTCCGCCGCCTATCCGCGCCCGCGCCTTTCCACCTTTCGCCAGGCGATGCTCTCGCTGTACTGGTTTGGCAACGGCGTCCACTGGACAATTATTTTAATCACGACTTTGCCCGCGCAAGCCGAGATGATGGGCGGCGACGCGGTCAAGGGTCAAACGCTCGGCATGGTCTTGGCGTTCGGCGCGTTTGTCTCGATGGTGGTTGCGCCCATCTTTGGCGCGTTGAGCGACCGCATCATTACGCGCTGGGGGCGGCGACGGCCGTGGATGGCGCTCGGCACGACCATGAACGTCATCGGCTTGTTTGCGCTCGCCTATATTCCCAAGCCCAACGATTTATCCGTTCTGCCGCTGTACATTTTCGCGTTCATGTGGGTCGAGTTTTGGAACAATGTCGCTACGGCGCCGTACTCGGCGTTGATTCCCGACTTGGTGCCGCCGGAACAGCGAGGCAGCGCGTCGGGCTGGTACGGTTTGATGAATATCCTCGGCACCTTTGTCGGCGCGCTCGCGCCGTTTTTTTTCACCAGCGGCGGCGTGACCAACCTGACGGCATTGTATTGGTTCGTCGCCATCACCTTGATTCTCACCACCATCGGCACCCTTCTCTCGGCGCGCGAACCGCGCATCACAATTCATCCGCCGCCTTTTGACGTCAAACATTTTGTACGCCACTTGTTTTCACCGCTGGGCGACCACGATTTTCGTTGGGTCTTTGTGACGCGCTTTTTGATGGTGATGGGCACTTTTACCGTGCAGCAATTTTTGCAATATTACATGGGCGACGTGATAAAGGAATTTAATTTCCTCAACCTGTTCACCGCGTCGAACGCGATTGAAGCGACGAGCGTTTTTCTGGTCCTCTTTTTGGTCGGCGCGCTCCCAAGTTCTATCACCGCCGGCATTCTTTCGGACCGGTACGGCCGCAAATTGATGGTGTACATTTCCTCCGCGTTTCAGGCGGTTGTGCCGATTGCGTTTGTGCTCTTTGTGCCGCAATTTGCGCTGGCGACCATGCTGGGTTTGATTTTCGGCATCGGTTACGGCGCGTATCAATCGGTGGATTGGGCGATGGCAAGCGAGGTGTTGCCGTCGCAAGACGATTACGCCAAAGATATGGGCGTATGGCACATTGCCATGACGCTGCCCCAAGTCGTTGCCGTGCCGATTGCGGGCGCGCTGCTCGACACGTTTAATCGGCTCGGCGCGGAATCGAATCGCGTGCCGGAAAATTTCGGTTATACCGTGATTTTCGCGTTGGCGACGTTATATTTTATTTTGGGCGCGGTGTTGGTGCAAAGGATACGCGGGGTGCGATGAACGCCAACAGCGTCACGCGCAAACAGCGAACCGAAACCCTGCTCCCAAAATGGGAGCGCGAGCGGCGGCGCGATGTTTGCCCTTGCTAACGCGCGGCGCGTGTAATGTCCATTTTTCCGCCGACGCGTCGCCCGTTCGCCGTCGCGCCGCTGCTCGCGCGTTTGACGTGGGACATTTTACGCGGCAAATCCGCCGCGTTAGCTCCGCTTGCGGCGCGAGCGCGTCAAATACTCGACCCCGTTCCGCAAATTTTGGACGCGGAAAATATCCCCGCCGCCACTCCTTTTATCCTCGTCTTTAATCATTATGCGACGCCGCGTCTCGCCGCGTGGTGGGGCCCGCTGACGGCGTTCGACGTGATTCACGCGCGGCGCGCGCACGAACCGCGCGCGTTGCAATTTGTGATGGCGCAAGAATGGATTTACGCTTCGCGCGCGGGACGCGCGCTCAAACAGCCATTCACGCGCCGGCTCTTTGCGCGGCTTGCGCGCGTGTACGGTCTGATAACCGTCGCGCCCGTCGCGGATGGCGGATACCAACGCGGGCAAGCGGTCGTCGGCGTGCGGCGCGCGGTGGCATTGACGCGCCGCGAACCGCCCGCGCTATTGGCGCTCGCGCCCGAAGGCCAAGCTGGACCCGACGCGACCCTGTGCGAACCGCCGCCGGGCGCGGGAATTTTTCTGCTCATGCTCACGCGCGGAAAAATTCCGCTGCTGCCGCTGGGCATCTATGAACAAAATAACGCGCTGACGCTGCGCTTTGGCGAACCGTTTGACTTGGCTGACGACGCCGCCTCGACGCGCGCCGCGCGCGACCGCGCCGCCGCCACACGCGTAATGCAAACTCTCGCCGCGCTCGTACCGCCAGAACTGCGCGCCCTGTACGCCAAAAAAGTTTGACGACGCGCGATGCCTATGCCCAAACGCGTAGGGCTTGTTAAATCACGACTTGGTGTACAATAGCCGCATGGCAGCGCGAATCACGCGGCGCCGAAAAAAATTTTGACGAGGTGATAGAAATGTTTGCAGTTCGCATCCACGAAACCGGCGGGCCCGATGTTTTGCGTTATGAAGAAATCGAAACGCCGCAACCGGGCGCGGGACAGGTGCGCGTGAAACTGCACGCGATTGGCATCAATTATATTGACACATATCACCGAACGGGATTGTATAAATTGCCCCTGCCCGCGATTCTCGGACGCGAAGGCGCGGGCGTGATTGACGCCATCGGCGATACCAAAGTAGGGAACGCTGACTCCAACGTTCCCCCCCCCGACATGCCTGCCATAGGCGAACGCGTCGCGTTTGTATTGGATGCGCCGTCGTATGCGGAATACGCGCTCGTCCCAGCGCAGCGCGTGGTGCGCGTGCCGAACGCGGTTTCATTTGAAGATGCGGCGGCGGTTTTGTTGCAAGGTTTGACCGCGCACTATTTGTGTCACAGCGCCTATCCCTTGAAAGCGAACGAATGGTGTCTATTGCACGCGGCGGCGGGCGGCGCGGGTCAATTGACTTTACAAGTCGCCAAAATGATTGGCGCGCGCGTCATCGGCACCGTTTCGACAGAGGAAAAAGCGCGCGTCGCCAGAGCGCTCGGCTGCGACGAGGTCATCAATTATTCGCAAGACGATTTTGTCGCGCGCGTCCGAGAACTTAGCGACGGCAAGGGCGTGTCCGTCGTGTACGATTCCGTCGGCAAAGATACGTGGGCAAAAAGTTTGGATTGTCTATCGCCGCGCGGCATGTTGGTTTTGTGGGGCAACGCTTCGGGCGCGACGCCGCCGATTGACCCGCTGACTTTGATGAGCAAAGGTTCGTTGTATTTGACGCGTCCGACGCTGGGGCATTACATTGCCACGCGCGAGGAATATCAGAGCCGCGCGCGCGATTTGTTTCAATGGTTGGCGGAAGGAAGCTTGCGCGTTCGCATTGACAAGACGTTCGCGCTGCGCGACGCCGCCGCCGCGCAGCGGTATCTCGAAAGCCGCGCGGCGGCGGGAAAAATTTTACTCAAACCGTAGAGGCACGCGCTATGGGACTCAGAGAACAACTGAACGACGATTTAAAAGACGCGCTGCGCGCGCACGATGAAACGCGCACCAACGCGATTCGCTTGTTAAAGGCGGCGATCGCCCAAGTCGAATACACGCGCACGGACCCCAAAAATCCGGATTTCAATAAACCGGTGACGGAAAACGATTTGCTGCGCGTGGTGGAACAGCAAATCAAACAGCGCCGCGAAGCGATTGAGCTGTACACCAAAGGGCAGCGCCCCGAACTCGCCGCGCAAGAACAAGCCGAGATTGCGGCGTTGGAAAAATATATGCCCGCGCAAATGACGCGCGACGAAATTCGCGCGGTCGTGCAGCAGACGATGGCAGATTTGGGAACCAAAGAATTTCCAAAGGTGATGAAAGAAGCCGCCGCGCGCACACGGGGCCGCGCGGACGGAAAATTGGTGAACGAGATCGTCAAAGAATTGACCGCGTGAGAACAAGGGCAAGCGTCAAATAAAAAATCGGCGTGGACGCAAGTTTTGTCCACGCCGATTTTTTTTTGCCAACCCAAAAGTCCGCCCGACGCGTGACCCATTTGCAAGGCGTCATTTCATCGCGCAAGCGTCAATCAAAAATTAGCTGCGGGTCAAAGCCCGGCTGCGAGCAGAGCCGCAGCGCGCCCACTTGGCGCGATTGCACATACGCTTGCATCCCGAAACTTTTGCCGTACGGCACGCGCCCTTGCAGCATAACCGCTTCGGCGGTCAGCCATTTGCGTACGATGCGTTGATTCGACGCGCCGCCCGCGTACGCCGCCAGCGCTTTGACTTTGTCGCGTTTCCATTCCCACGCCAGTTCCAGCGCCAACACGGACGCCTCTACGCTCGCCTCGCGCGAAGTTAGCAAATCAGCGGGCGTAAAATTTGTGCCAAAGCGTTTATTGACCGCGCGGAGCGTCGAGGGCAGAACCTGACCGAAACCGGCGGCGCCCGAGACCGGATGTTTGACCAAACGGAACGCGCTCTCTTCCCAAAAGAGGCACGCAATCAATTCGGGTGAAAAATGGCTCGCGTGTTTGCGTCGGGCTTGGAGAATCAGCGTCCACATCTCTTGAAAAGAAGTCATTGCCGGCAGCGCGGAAGGCGCCACGCTGCCGCGCGCGGCGCGCACCTCTGATAGAGCTGCCGCGTGCGTATCCGGTTCCGCCGCAAAGGTCGCGCGCGGCAGCAATACAAGCGCGCCGAGCAAAAAAATTGCGGCGCAAACAATTTTTAATAGCATCGGTTGACAATTATTCTGTCGCATCAGCGTTTTTGGAAATTCTGCGTCCCTTTGCGGCAGCCGCCGTCAAAATGAAATTTTACAAACGGCGAAATTTGGCGCCCGGACGGGTCCGCCATCCAAATCCAAAAATCGCCATTGCACGCCTTGCCGCCGCAAATGAACGTGACTTTATAATTGCCATCCGCGTTCGATTCCGCCGGATTATCGCTGATGGGCGAACCGCCTGCGCCGGATGACGCTTGGACGCGCTGCCCGACCGCGCCTTTATTGTTTGCCGTAATTTTTCCCGAAACCGAAGATTCGCTATCTGAACCGCCTTCGCAGCTGGCATTACCGACTGTCGTCCAGAGAAAAAATACGGTGGGGCTGGGCTGCGGCGTAGGCGGCGGCGGGGGTTGGGTTGGCGGAATTGCCGTCGGCGGTCGTTTGGTTGGCGGGCGTTTGGTCGGCGGCGGCGGCTGTGTCGGCTCGTCGGTGGGCGGCGGTTCCGTCGGCTCGGGCGTTTCCGTCGGCGGCGGAATTTCAGTTTCCGTAGGAATGGGCGTAAAAGTCGGGCGTTGCGACGCGCGCGTGACGCGCGCGGGCGGCGCCGTCGGCTCGGCGCTCGACAAGAGATTGGCGGTCCGACATGCGAGTAAAAATAACGCGACGGCGCAAAGGGTCAAGATAAAAGCGAGACGTTGTGACATGAAATCCCATCTACCGCTTGGTAAAATCGAGCGCGCCGCGGCGACATTGTTGGTCGAAAATGAATTTTACAAAAGGCGAAGTTTGACGCATTTCGTCGTCCACCGTCCAAATCCAGAACGCGCCATCACATGCCTTGTCGTTGCACACAAAGGTCACTTGATAAATTCCTTGGTCGTTGGAAACGGCTGGCTCGTCGCTAATCGGCTCGCCGCCGGGGCCCGAGGAAGCGGTAACGCGCTGCTCGGCGAGCGGCGCGCCATTTTCCAAAATGCGTCCACGCACCACCGAAGCGGTATTGTCGCCCACGCCGCAATGCGGCGTGCCAAGCGGTAAAAATTCAAATCCTTCCAGCGGGTCGTGTGTCGCCGGCGGTTTGGTCGCTTGCGAAACGGTTTTGCGCGTCGGAACGGCGCGCGCCTTGTTCGCGCCGCCCAACAGGTCTGTCGTGCGACACGCCAACAAAACGCATATACTTACCAACATCAATAAAAAGACAAAACGCGCGCGCATCGGCATCTAAAAAACTCTCTGGCGGAGCAAGCAATTTTAGCACACCCGGGCGTCAACGATAAAAATCGGTAATGCCGACCTGACACGACGTCGCGGTCATTTGTTCTTGCGTGTTGAAATAACGTCCTTCGGACAAGACTTGGTTTTTTTCGTCCACGATGAAAACCCACCAATTGCCCGCCAACGCCGCGCCTTCGAGCAAACCCAATTGATAATATCCCGGACGCAGCGGGTCGGGCTGGCTCGAATTGTTCGGGTCATTGCCGGAAATAAAATCGGGAATGACCGGCGGGCCGCCCATTACATACGAGACGCGCACGCGCACGCCATTTTTCGGCTTGTCATTTTCGTAAATCGTTCCCACCGCGCGCGTATTTTCGCCCGGCTCGCAGCGCTGCATAATGACGCAAAATTGCTGCGGGCAATGCGTTGGAATCACCGTCGGCGTAAATGTATTGGTCGGCGTCGGCGTGAATGTTGCGGTCGGAATGGGCGTATCCGTCGGCAGCGGCGTATCGGTCGGCAGCGGCGTATCGGTCGGCAATGGCGTCGCCGTTGCAATCAAAACGACCGGCGAAGGCGGAACGGGCGTGTTGACGGGACGCTGTGGCGCGCGCGTTGCCGTTTCCAAAATAGCGGTGGGCTGCAAAGTCAAGAGCGCTTCGGCGACCAATGTCGGCACGCGCTGCGCCATGACAGTGGCATCGGGCGTCGGCTGCGAGTTGTCGACATTGTCTTGCGCCGCGCGCGCGAGAGCCGTGAGCGTGCGTTCCACCGCGAGCTGTAGATTTTCCGTGACAACAGTGGGAGTAGCGCTGTCGCCGGGGCCCGAAACATTGAGCGACATGCTGCAACCGAACGAAAAAAGAATCGCGCTGCAAATGACCAGCGTAAATTTGAAATTCAACGGACAAAATCCACGAACGCGTGTTGACAATTTGCCGGATTGTTCGGGTCGTCGTTCGTGTGAATCAATTTGGCTTCGGAAATTTGTTTGGTCCCGTTGGCTCGATCTACGATAAAAACCCACCAGTTCCCCTCACGCGGCGCGCCCGCCACGATTTGTAAAATGTATCGTCCCGGATTATTCGGGTCGGGCTGTCCCGGATTGATGGGGTCGGTGCCGCTGACAAAATCATCCACCATCGGATAAGCGCCTTCGGCTTTGGCTACGCGCACCGCCACGCCATTTTCGGGAACGCCGTTGTTATAGACGATACCTTCGATGATTGTGTTCCCCGCGTCGGTTTGACAGCCGCGATAGACGACACAATAGGTCTTGGCGCAGCGCGTGGGCGCGGGCGTCGCGGTTGGGCCCGCCGGCGTTGGCGGCTCGGTCGGAACAATTTTTTTTGTCGGCGCGGGGCGACGCGTTTCCGTCGGCGGCGGCGCGGATGTTGCGGCGGGCGTGGCGGTATCCGGCGGCAATGCGGTGGGAATAATTTCGGTTGGCAGTTCCGTTGGCAGACGCGTTGGACGCGTTGGCGCGCGCGACGTTGCGGTCGCGGCGCGATGCGTTGGCGCCGCCGTTTCATTTTGCGCCACGCGCGGCGCCGCCGCATTGGCAAGCAAGTTGGCGGTGCGACACGCCAAGAGCGCGCTACACACGGTCAATACCAAAAGCCAAAATTGCAAGGAACGCGTTCTCAAAACCGTTTCCGTTCAATGAAACCGCTGGACGCGAAAACGCCACAGCAACGTCGGTTCGGCGGCGTCAATGGACGCTTTTTGTTTCGCAATCGCCACTTGCTGCTCCACCGTCGTCACTTGCTCCAACATGGGCAGCAGCAATCCGCGCCTCATTCCGTCACGGTCCGAAACAATCACGCCATACACTTGCGGGTCCAATTCCGCAAGCGAAGCGACCGGTTCGGGTTCGCTCAACACATCCACCGAAACGTCGAGGGCGCCGAGTTCTTGTTCTTGGAGCGGCGCAAAGCGCGGGTCGCGCGTCGCCGCCGCAATCGCGTTTTCAATCACCTCATCCGCCACATTCGCGCGCGTAGGCATGAACGTTCCGACACAG
The DNA here is from genome assembly GCA_022072245.1 of Anaerolineae bacterium. Taxonomy (GTDB): domain Bacteria; phylum Chloroflexota; class Anaerolineae; order UBA4142; family SHND01; genus SHND01. The sequence goes on along the minus strand of JAJVIA010000086.1, from coordinate 17,082 downwards.
CCGCGCAGGTCGCCGTTTTTTTTGTGCAGCGAGACAAAGACGCCCGCGCGCATTTCGAGATACGGAGCGTATTCCGGCGCGCGGGGCAGCGGCGCGCGTTGACCGTGCCGCACATATTCGTCAAGCGAATGACGCGCGAGCAAGACCAACGGGTGCGAGACGTGTGACATGAACTGAAAAATAGTTATGGCTTGAAAAAAGAGATGAACGCCGCCGTATTGGGACACTTGTTAATCAAGTTGTCTTCATTATGTCCCATGTCCAGTTGAACGGGTCCGCCGGCGTCCGACAACGGTTGGTCTTGGGCATTCACGACCCAAAAATACCAGCTCTCGTTATTGACGGGCCCGCTGCCGCTGCGCGTAAAAGTAAAATCGCCGCTCACGTCGGTTTTTACCTTGTCCAAAATGGTGCCGTGCGGCGCGTCCGACATGACCACAATCATACCCGATAATTTTGAATTGCATTTGTTGTCATTGCAGACGGAACCCTTGATGTACGCGTTGCCGGCGTGGGTGCATGTGACAATGGATGCTTTGTACGGATATTTGGGCGCTTCGGTTGCGGCGGGTTGCGGCGGCGTCGTCGGCTGCGGCGGCGCTGTCGGCTGCGGCGGTTTGGTCGCTTTTGCGGCGGGCTTTTTGGTGGGCGGCGCTTGGGTGGGCGGTTCTTGAGTCGGCTCTGGCGGCTGCGTAGGTTCTTTGGTTGGTTCCAACGTAGGAATCTCGGTCGCCGCGGGCAGCGGGGTGAAGGTGGCGCGCGCGACGCGCGTCGGGCGACGGGTTGACGTCGGTTCCGCTTTGGACACAAACGGTAAATTGGTACTGACGCTGCACGCCAACGAAACCGCTAACGCGGCAGCGCACAATATCAGCATCGAAACGATGCGTTTCAACTTCATACGACGAACATACCTCCAATAGGTTTCACGGGATATTCAAGCTGCGGAAAACGCGCGCGGTGCGAATTGTATAAACGCATTAGCGCGCTCGCAGATACAAAACAAAAGCGCGTCAAGGCGTTCGGGGTGACTGCCTCTCAAACGGGTGCAATTATACAAGCGCTTGAAAAATTGCCAAAACAAGGGCGGGGACGCGATACAATCAAGCGCGCGGCGTTTTATTTCTTGGACCGCCTTTTTCTTTCGCCGTTCACCGCCCGGATTTCGCCGCGATAGCTGGGCGCGAAATCGTCAATAATCGTACACCGCCGCGCGTCCGCCATGCGCGAACGAATGCGCGGCTCAATCTGGTTGATTTTAAGCGAAGTCGTAAAGACCGTCGGCAGATTCGCCGCATAGCGATAGTTTATGAGCTGAAATAATTTTTCCTTAGCCCACGGGGTCGCGCTCTCGGTGCCCAAATCGTCCAAGACGAGAAAAGGCGCTTTACGAATTTCTTCAAAGCGGCGGTCATACGTTACCGCGCTGTTGGGATTAAAGGTTGCGCGCAGATGGTCGAGCAAATCCGGCACGACAATAAACAATACCGTATCGCCCAACTCGCCGCGATAATTGGCGATGGCGGACGCGAGATGCGTTTTGCCGCAGCCGTACTCGCCGACGAGGACGAGCCATCCTTCGGGGAATTGCGCGTAATGTTTGCACGTTTCAAACGCCGCGCCGAGCGCGTCGCGTCCTTCGCGGTCCAGCGTATCGCGACGCAAATCAAAATTTTCAAAACGCTGGTCAAAATGCAAATCCAGTTCCGACAATTCGGACTCGAGACGATTGGGCCCGCTTTGACGAAAATCGGGCGCCGTAATCGTAATAATTTGACACAAGGTCACGTCGGCGAGCCGCGAACGCAAACGCAAATCAATTTCTTCGAGCTCTTGATTCGTCGTAATCACGGTTGGCAATTGCGCGTTGTAGCGGAAATTCAAAAGTTGAAATAATTTTTCCTGCGCCCACGGGGTGGCGCTGTGCGCGCCAAAATCATCGAGCAGCAATAACGGCGCGCCGCGCAGCGCTTCAAAGCGTTCGTCATACGTCACCGCGCTGTGCGGCGAATAGGTCGCGCGCAAATAATCCAACAAATCGGGAACGACGATAAATAACGCGGGCTGTCCATTTTGCAAACGATAATTTGCAATCGCCGCGGCGAGATGCGTCTTGCCCGCGCCGAATCCGCCTTTGAACAATAACCAGCCCGTGGGTTCTTGGGCGAAACGCAAAGCCGTATCGTACGCCAGACGCAAATTTTTCTGTTTGGCGAGAGACATGCCGCCGCCGGTCGGCATGAACGTATCAAAAGTCATATGCCCCAGCGCATAGCCCCCCGCAGAATCCATCATGCCGGTAGCAACGCTTGCGCCAGCCGCCGGCGGCCGCGCCGGGCAAGGGAACGCCTTGCCAAAATCGGGATGACCGACCGGCACATCTTTACGCACATAACCGACGCCGCCGCAGAGCGCGGGCCCGCCGCACAAAGGGCAAGCGTTATTTTGGTTTGGCGACGTCTGCCAATTTTCCGGTAACGACGGGACGCCGTTTTGTAGCAGGTCTGCGAGTTTTTTCATATTTATTCCTGCGCGCCCAGTCCATCAGAATCTTGTTCACATAGCGCCACGACCGCGCATTGTTTTCGGCGGCAATTCTGAACGCGTCCAAAATAATTTCGGGCGGATAATCCTGCTCCGCCTCTTTTAATTCTTCGGCAATCAGCGGATTTAACGGCCCGATATGTTGTTCGTACAATTTATAGATGTTTGGCGTTTCCACCGCGGGCGGTTTGGCGACGCGCGCATTCTCCTTGACGCCCCACTCGCCGCGCGCGATTTTTTCGAGCGCCTTGCGGCCCTCGGGCGCATTAAAAAAATACCACGCCGCGCCATCCGTCTCGACGCGCAATAACGCGCCGTGCGCCGTCGCCTTTTCCAAACCGCTTTTCAGATTTTGCGGTTGGTACGCCAACGCGCGCATTAAAGTTTCGTCCGCGCGCAACTCGTCGTACGTCACAAAACGCGGCGCGCCTTTTTTTTGCGACGCCAAATAAAAAAGGCGCAGCGTCACTTGGAGCGCAGCCGCATCGTCCAACAGCGGCAGCAGTTCGCTGAAAATCACATTTGGCACCGCAGTGAATTCAAGTCGCCCGGAGGGAACGCCCGCGAATCTCATTTTCAATTTTCGATTTTGGCTTTTCGATTGAACCGCGTCGCGCGTTGGAATCGAAAAACAAAAATCGAAACGCTATCCATAGCTCCCCGGTATCGTCGCCAAATCGCCGTACTTGGCGCGCTTTTCGTCAAAAAACATCCTGAATTCACCCGTCGGGCCATGCCGATGTTTGGCGATAATGACATCCGCGATATTTTCGGGATAGTCCTTGTTCGGAAAGACGCGCTGCCACGCTTCGAGAGTGGGATAATATGTTTTTTCGCGGTGCAGCATCACCACCACATCCGCGTCCTGTTCAATCGAACCCGATTCGCGCAAGTCCGACAGCTGCGGCCGTTTGTCGGTGCGATTTTCCACCGCGCGCGAGAGCTGCGACATGGCAATCACCGGCACATCCATTTCGCGCGCGAGAAATTTCAACTGGCGCGAAATGTTGGACATTTCCTGTACGCGATTTTCGGTGCGCCCGCGGTCGTTCATCAATTGCATATAGTCAATGATAATCAGGTCGAGTCCGTTCAATTCCGACGACAAACGGCGCGCTTTGCTCCGCATCTCGATGGGCGTGACGAGCGACGATTCGTCAATGTAAATGTGCGCCTGCGCCAATTCGCCCATCGCGCGCGCCAAAATCACGTATTGGTCTTCGGTCACATCGCCCGTCCGCAAACGCTGCGAATCCACGCGCAAATCTTCAAACCGTCCCGGATACTCGCTGGCGATGGTGTCCGCGACTTGGGAAATCAAACGCTCGACCAATTGCGCGGCGGACATTTCCAAAGAAAAAATCGCAATGCGTTTGTGGCTCTTGACCGCGACATTGTATGCAATCGAAAGCCCGAAACTCGTCTTGCCGGTGCCGGGTCGTCCCGCCACAATAATCAAATCGCTTTTTTGCAAACCGCCCAGCACTTTGTCCAAATCCACAAAACCGCTCGATACGCCCAACAGGTCGGCTTCGTGGTCGCGCAAACGCTCCATGCGGTCCGCCCACGTATCCACCGCTTTTTGAATTGGAATCAAATCGCGCGCTTCGCGCTGCTGCGAAATGTCGTACACCAATTTCTCGGCGCGTTGAATTTTTTCCTTGACCTCGACCTCGCCGTCGTACGCCAATTCCGCGATTTCGGTCGAAACTTGAATCAAGCGCCGTTCCAGCGCGGTATGTTCCACCAAATGCGCGTAATGTTCGGCGTGCGCCGCCGTCGGCACGGCATTGAGCAGCGCGGTGAGATACGCCATGCCGCCGACGCCTGCGAGATGACCTTGCGCGTCCAACGCGGTACTGACGCTGAGAATATCAATCGGTGCGCGGCGGTCGTGCAAGTCCAGCGCGGCTTGAAAAATCCAGCGATGCTTTTCGAGATAAAAATCGCCGGCGCGCAAAAAACCGACGAGACGCGTAAGCGCTTCGCCGTCCAGCAAGAGCGAACCCAAAACCGCTTGCTCGGCTTCGACATTCGACGGCATTTGCCGTTCGATGGACTGCGGCGGCGTTTCCAGACGTTGACGCGGGGTAGTATCCAACATGGCGCTCAATTAGAATGTTTGTTCTGTGACGGACGCACAAAAACAGCGTCCGCGGCCGGCTACGTGAACAAAAAATCTAGTCTTCGAGTTTGGGATGGTCCGATTCGGAATCGAGGTCGGACAAATCGAGGTCTTCGATCAGGTCACGGAACGCCGAAAGTTTTTCCGCTTCTTCCGCCGTGACCGTTTCCATACTAACGCTGGGCGTAATGGACGCTTTTTCCATCACGCTATCCGAAACATAAATCGGACACTTGAGGCGCACCGCCAGAGCGATGGCATCGCTGGGGCGCGAATCCACTTCGACGTGGCGCCCATTTACATCCAACACCAGATGGGCAAAGAAAATATCATCGCGCAATTCACTGACCAAAATATGCTGCGCGCTGGCGCCGGTCATGGCAATCAAATTACGCATCAAATCGTGCGTCAAAGGGCGCGCGACATCGCCGCCTTGCAGCGCAATCGTAATGGCGTCCGCTTCAAAGGGCCCAATCCAAATGGGCAAATACCGGTCGTCCCCGTCTTTGAGAACGACGATGCGATGATGAGACACCAAACTCACGCGAATACTGTCAATGGAAACTTCCACCATATCCATATCGTAAATCCTCCGCACAGCGCGCGGCGCGGCTGCGTAAAGCGATTATACCACAAAGAATCGCTTGCGTAGAGAGACGCGCGGCGTCGAGACCCGAAAGGTTTTCGAAAAACCTTTAGGTCTCGGCGCCCCAAGAATAAATTGCCTTTGCCGCGATGGGGCTAGCGCCTCAAAATGCTTGCGGTCTTGTTTTTCGCCCTGTGCGCGGATAATGCTATAATCGCTGCGTTGTCTCCGCGCAGTTTGCGGCTGGACGCGAAACTCTTTTGCAAGGAACCGTAATGCCTCAATTGCCTGACCTTTCCGGATTTACTTCGGCGCTGCAATTTTTCGTCGCCTGTATGGGCGCGTATCTATTCGCGTTGTGGATTGCGATGATTGTCTGGACCTTTCGCGACGCCCGTTCGCGCTCGCGCGATATTTTCACCCAAGTCCTTTCCGTCGCGCTCGTCGTCATTTTCAATTTGCCCGGCTTGCTGTTGTACATGATTTTGCGTCCGCGCGAAACGCTGGCGGAAAAATACGAACGCGAACTCGCGGGCGAAGCGATGCTCCAAGACATCGAAGAGCGCCAAGTGTGTCCGGTGTGTCATCACAAAATCGCGCCCGACTTTTTGGTCTGCCCGAATTGTCACACCAAGCTGCACAAAAAATGCGATCACTGCGGACGCATCCTGAATTTGAAATGGAATGTGTGTCCGTACTGCGGCGAAACGCAAGGCACGCCCACAGTGGGACGAACGATTACAACGCCGCCGCCGCCGCCCGCGCGTTTACCGCGCCGCGAAAATCCGCCGCCGGTTTCGCCCGAAACGCCCAAAACAGTCCCCTCTGCCGCACAACCGGTGGAGGGTCCCAGTTAAATACAAAACCCCGTCGCCTGGACGGGGTTTTATTTTTCTCAAACCGTTCGCACTTGAATCATGTTGGTCGAGCCGCTGATGCCCGACGGCACGCCCGCCGTTATCACCACGCGGTCGCCGGGCAAAGCCAGCTTTTGCTCCATTGCCACGCGCAGCGCGTCGCGCACCAAACGCTCAATGTCGCGTTGTTCCTGCACGCACACGGATTGAACGCCCCACACCAACGCCAAGCGGCGGCGCACCCGTTCCTCGACCGTCACCGCCAAAATCGGCACGGGCGGCCGATGCCGCGCCACCATGCGCGCGCTGTAACCGGATGAAGTGAGCGTAATAATCAAACGCGCGTTCAAATCCAGCGCCAGCGCCACCGTACTTTCGCCAATCGCGTCGGTAACGGTTTGACCCCGCAGCAGCGCGGGCCGATTGCTATACTCTTGCTGCATGAAATGTTCCGTGTATTCGGCGATGCGCGCCATTGCCTGCGCGGCTTGAATCGGATATTTGCCCACCGCCGTTTCGCCCGAAAGCATCACGGCGTCGCTGCCATCCAACACCGCGTTCGCCACGTCGCTCGCTTCGGCGCGCGTGGGACGCGGATTGTCAATCATGGATTCCAACATTTGCGTCGCCGTAATCACCGGAATGCCGAGCGCATTGGCTTTACGAATAATCATCTTTTGCGTAATCGGCGCTTGCTCGGCGGGCATCTCGACGCCCAAATCGCCGCGCGCCACCATCACGCCGTCGCCCTGCTGCAAAATCGCGTCAATGTCCTGCACCGCTTCCGGTTTTTCAATTTTTGGAATAATGGGAATGGACGCGGCTTGCTGACGCAATACATCGCGCAGTTCCGCCACATCCGCCGCGCGGCGCACAAAGGATAGGGCTAGAAAATCAAAATCGTTTTGAATCGCCCACACGGCATTGGCGCGGTCTTTATCGGTGAGACTGGGAATCGGCAAAATGACGTTCGGCAAATTGACGCCCTTGCGCGATTTCAGTTCGCCGCCCGTAAGCACGCGCGCTTGGATTGCGCGCGCGTTCGCCGACACAACTTCAACTTCTTCCGCGCCGTCGTCCAACAAGATACGGTCGCCCACGTGCAGCGCGTCGCCGAGAAAAGGGAAATCGAGCGGAATGGCGGGCGGCGCGGCGTTGCGGTCCAACGCGAACGTGACCAGCTCGCCGGGCCGCAGCATCAAAGAATTATTGGGCAAATCGCCGACGCGCAATTTGGGACCCGACAAATCGCCCAACAGCGCGACGATAGCATTTTCTTGCGCGGCGATTTCGCGGAGCAGCGCCACGCGGCGATTGTGGTCGTCGAGCGTGCCGTGCGAAAAATTAATGCGCGCCACATTCATGCCGGCGTGAATCAACGCGCGGATGCGTTCCGCTGTGTCGGTCGCCGGACCGAGCGTACAAACAATGCGAGTGCGAGACATATTTAGATTTCTGTCACCCACAGCGCGTTGGCGATTTTCAGCGACAGCGAAAAATGTTTTCCGTGCGCGCGCAGCGTGACCGATTCGTTCAAAGGCGATAAATCCACTACAGTAATTTCGGCGCCCGGCTTGAGGCCGCGCGCGCCGAGATGATGCAAAATCTCGACCGTGTTTTCGGCATATTCGGAAATGCGCGTGACGCGCAGCGTCGCGCCATTGCGCGCTTGGCTCAGCGGAAAAACCGCCGCCGTTGGGCTGCCGCGCCGATTGCCCGGAATCGGATTGCCGTGCGGACACGTTTCGGGAAAACCCAGCAATTCATTCAAACGATCCACCACCTCGTCCGAAAAAACATGCTCAAGCCGATGCGCCTCCGCGTCCGATTTTGCCCAATCCAAACCGAGCGTCCCCGTCAACCAACACTCGATAATCCGATGACGGCGCTGTAACGTATCCGCGATGGCGTAACCCTTTTTGGTGAGCGCGATTTGTTTTTTGGCGTCTTGTTTAATCAAACCGTCGCGCGCCATGCGGCGCAGCGTCGCCGTCACCGTCGGCCGCGAGACCCCGATAATTTCGGCGAGGCGCGCGCCCTTAACGATTTTGCCCTCTGCCGCCATCATATAAATCACTTCAAGATATTCTTCGGTTGTCGGCGTTGTCGCGCCGCGTGTTCCCGCCGCCATGTTTTTGTCCCCGTAAAATTTTTACACAAGTCTAATACTCGCGCCGAATCTGTTATGCTATACTAACAACATCAGTTCATACAGACTTACAGACTTGAGCTATTTCAGTCTCGGCAAATTATAATCAACATTTCGCGCAGTGTAAAACCATCGTCCATTTGCGTTTTGACGCCGACTATTGGTCCTCCGAACGTGACCGCGCCCGCGCCGACGTTCCAGCGAGGCAATAATAGCTGATTCATTTCGCGCAGCGCCGCCGAATGCTGCGCGTTCGTTTGCCAAATCCTCATCAAGGAGAAAGAAAAGCATGTCCTATTTCGCATCGTTACGTTGGGTCGCGCTCGCGCTAATGCTGGCGCTCGCGCTAGCTGCCTGCACCTCAAACACGCCGGTCGCAACAAGCGTGCCGCCCACATCCGCCCTATCGTCTTTGACATTTACCGAAGAAGACATAAACCGCGTCACCGCGCTCGCGCACATGAAAGGACATTTGCGCGCGAGTTTGCCTTTATGGGAAGCGGGGAATTATACGCTGGCTTCGACCCATTCGGGACATCCGACCGCAGAGCTATTCCCCATCGTCGAGGACGAGTTAAAGCAAAAGCAGGCAGATGTTGCGCTCAAGAACGCGCTGAGCGCGTACAACGCGTTAGCAGGCACGGCGGGAGATGCCGCAAAGGTCAAGGCGGCAAATCAGGCAGCGCTCGATGCCGTTGACGCAGCCACCCAAGCTCTCGCCGGGCCGCTCATGAACGACATCAAATTTCGCGGTGAAGTGATTCGCGGCTTGCTCGGAGGCGTAGAGGGAGAATACGGCGAGGCGGTGCGAGATGGCAAGCTCGTCGAATTGATTGAATATCAGGATGCCTTTGGTTTTTTCACCGTCGCTCGAGAATATTATCAAACCATTCAAGCCACCGTCGAGGCGGAACATCCCAACGAACACGCTGAAATCATGGCGCAATTCGCCAAACTCGAAGCGACATTCCCCGGCGTTACTCCGCCCGCGCAAGTTGCCGCGCCGGACGAGGTGAACGCTCAACTCGACATTATCATGAATGCGCTGGGCAAGGCATTGGGACTGTCCACCGAAACGATGAAATCGCCCGCCATGATCGTTACGGAAATCCGCGAAAAGGTGGAGCAGTCGTTAAAAGCATACCAAGATGGCAAGACCGACGAAGCGTACGAACTGGCGGCAAGCGCCTACCTCAACGGATTCGAGCAACTCGAAGCGGATTTGTTGAAAAAAGACACGGCGCTGGTCGAGACGCTCGAAGTGCAGTTCAAAGATTTGCGCGACGGCATCAAATCCGGCAAACCGTTGGCAGAGCTCGAGACGCTGGCGGCGCAAATCAACGCCAATCTGGACAAAGTAGAATCCTTGCATCATTAGAGCGCGTTCCGATTACGATTTACTTGAGAGGCAAAGCATGAAGTTCATTACAACGTTTATCATCTTGGGCGCGTTAGCCCTCTTGGCGCTCATGGGCGCGCCGCGTGCGACAGCGCAGGGCGGCGGACCGAGCGATGTAAGTGTGCCAGCCGAGACCGAAGCTATACGCGACCTGCTCCAACAGTCTATGCGCGCCTACCGCCTGAATGACTTTCAGAACGCCTATAAACTTTCGCGCGCGGCGTATCTTGACCATTTCGAAATCATCGAAATTCCCTTGCGCGTACTGGACGCCGACTTGACGCTGGACATGGAGTACCGCTTTGCCGATTTGCGTACAAAAATGCAAGCAGGCGCCCCGGCGGCGCAAGTAGAGCAATCAATTCACACAGTGCGCGATGGACTGAACGAGATTGACGCAATGTTCTCGGATGTTGGCGTACTGGCGCCAGCGCTCGCCGCCGGAGCGTCCTTTACCATTATCTTTCGCGAGGGCTTGGAAGCGGTGCTGGTGATTGCCGCGCTGTTGGGCTATATGCAAACCGGGATGCGTCGCGGGCGACGGTACATCTTTATCGGCGTCGGGCTGGCGTTCGTCGCTACCGTGATTACCTGGCTCTTGCTGCGATTCATCATTCAGGTTGCGCCGGTCGGACGCGAATTGCTCGAAGCGGTCATCTCGTTTATCGCCGTGGGCGTTTTATTCTGGGTATCGTTTTGGCTGGTGAACCGCCTTGACCATCAGCGCTGGATGGAGTTTTTGCGCGCGCGGGCGTGGTCCGCCATGGCAACCGGCAGCGCGCTTGGATTGATTGCAATCGGATTTACCGCCGTGTACCGTGAAGGTTTCGAGACGGCGCTATTTTACGAAGCGCTGCTTGGGCTCAGCAATCGCGCCGAGATTTTCGTGCTGTTTGGTTTTGTGGCGGGACTCGCCGCGCTCGGAGTGGTGGCGTGGTTGATCCTGCGCGCCGGACAGAAATTGCCCATCCGTACTTTTATGTTTGCCGCAGTAATAATTGTGATGCTGCTCTCGGTTGCATTCGTGGGCAAAGGGGTGCAAGAATTACAAGAATCAGGGCTGATAAACGCCACCTCGCTCATCGGAGTTTTTCCGCGCCTCCCGCGTCCGCTTGCCGAATTTACCGGCATTCATCCGACCGTCGAAACTCTTACGGCGCAAGTAATTTTGCTGAGCGTGTACGGCATTGGTCTGGGCCTCATGTGGTGGAAATCGCGCCACACGATGAACATGTCTGCCCCGATGCAAGAGGCGGGATGACAAGACCGACAAACACGGGGGCAGTTGGACAATGAGCCGATTACGCCTCGGCGTAGATGTAGGCGGAACGTTTACCAAAGCCGTCGCAGTTCAAACGCAGCCCTATCAACTCATCGCGCGCGCGTTGACGCCCACCACGCACCGCGCCCCCGAAGGCGTGGCGCGCGGAATCGTCGAGGTGCTTTGCCAACTGCTGGCGCATCCCGCCGTCGGCGCGGAACGCGTTTCGCTGGTCGCGCACAGCACGACCCAAGCTGTGAATGCCTTGTTGGAGGGCGACGCGGTCCCCATCGGCATTGTGGGCATGGGGCGCGGGCGCGATGTCGCCGACGCGGCGCGCCGCACTCGTTTAGACGATATTTCGCTTGCCCCCGGCAAATCCCTTCGCGTACATTCCGTCTTTGTGGACACTACGCGCGGATTCACGCGCGAAAATGCCGCGCGCGCGATAGATTCACTGGCGGCGTTGGGCGCGCAGGCAATCGTTGCCAGCGAAGCGTTTAGCGTGGACGATCCCGCCAACGAATTGCTCGTACTAGACGCGGCAGCCGAACGCGGCTTGCCTGCCGTCGCAGGGCATCAACTCTCTGGCGTGTACGGGCTTGAAATCCGAACTTTGACTGCCGCCATCAATGCTAGTTTGCTCCCCAAGATGCTGCAAACGGCGGAACTGGTGGAACAGAGTTTGCGCGCGGCGGGCATCGTTGCGCCGCTCATGATTATGCGCGGCGACGGCGGCTTGGCTGATCTTGCGACGCTGCGCCGTCGCCCCATTCTCACGTTGCTCTCTGGTCCGGCGGCGAGTCTTGCCGGCGCGCTGCTTTCAGGCGGCATCGCCGATGGCGTCTTTATCGAAGTGGGCGGCACGAGCAGTAACCTTGGCGTCATTCGCGGCGGTCAACCCGAGATGCGCTATGTGCGCGTGATGGAACATCCCACATGCGTTCGCTCGCTGGATGTGCGCGTACAAGGCATCGCGGGCGGGTCATTGGCGCGCATACGCGGACGAAAAATTATTGATGTCGGTCCGCGCTCGGCGCACATCGCGGGACTGACGTATGCTAGTTTGGAAAATGATTTTGGAAGGGGCGAATTGGAACTCGAATTGATTGCGCCCAAAGAAGGCGACCCGGCAGATTACGCAGTGGTCAAGGCGCGCGATGGACGACGTTGGGCATTGACGGTGACATGCGCGGCGAATGCGCTGGGCTTGGTGCCAGAGGGCGCGTACGCGCAAGGTTCGCGCGAAATGGCGCAGCGCGGTTTCGCGGCGCTGGGTCGCGCGCTCGGCTGCTCGGCGGAACAAGCGGCGCAGAATTTGCTCGATGTCGCAGCGCGCCAAGTGGCGCGCGCCGTGGAAGAATTATCCAAAGAATACAAATTGCGACAACACGCCTTTCAGCTCATTGGCGGCGGCGGCGGCGCGGGCGCGCTCGTTCCGATTGTCGCCACGCGATTGGGCGTTCCGTACCGGCTGGTGGAACACGCCGAAATTATTTCCTCGTTAGGCGATGCGTTGGCAAGCGTGCGCGAACAGGCAGAACGGGCGCTGAGTGACGCGGCGGCAACCGAGGAATTGGCGCGCCAAGTCGAACAAGCCGCTATCCGCGCCGGAGCGGAACCGAGCGATGTACAAGTTGTTATCGAGCGCGACCAAGAGCGCGGTATCGTGCGCGCGGTGGCGACAGGCCATGTCGCGCTGGCTGCTCCCATCGCGCACGCCGAGATACAAGAGAGCGACGCGCGCGCGCTAGCCGCGCAGACAGCTCGCCGCGCGCCACAGGACCTCGAACTCGTTGCCGACACGGGCGGTTTCTGGATTTATCGGACGCGCGGACATTTCTTGCACCGCGCCAAGACATTGGTCTTGGACCGACGCGGCGTGATTCGATTGACGACGAACAGCAAACCCATCGTCCCTGCGAATCCGAGCGACCTGCTCGTTCAATTGCGCAAACATTTAGCTGCCGCGCCGAATATGCTTGGCAGTTCGCCGAATGTGCGCCTGCTCGTCGGGACGCGTATGCTCGACTTGGCTAGTCTGCCCGGCGCCGATGGAATGTTGGCGGCAGCCGAGTCCGTCTTGAAACGCGCCGACGCTTCCGACACAGTCGTTGCAATTTTGGAATAGGAGAAAGGGATGGTCTATCGCGGACGAAATCGCATCCGAACGCCTTGGCTTGTCGGAATTGCAATCGTTATCGTTGCAAGCATAGCGCTGATTGGAGTATGGCTTGTCCTGCGCTCGAATTCTGTGCCGGATGACCCGCGCGCAGCGGCGCGCGCCAAAGCGCTGGAAGCCGCGCAGGGCTTGGAAGTATTCACAATCGAGTATCCGCAGGCGGACCAAGGCGCGGAATTGACTGGCGCACGCGAAGCGTTGGCGCGCGCGCAAAAGGCATTTGAAGCGGCGCAGAGCGAATTAGGGCAAATTGACGCGACTGCGGTTGAACAGATTGCCGCCGCGTTCGCCGCGTTAAAGGAAAAAACAGATGCGCGCGCGCCTGTTGAAAAAGTAATGCCTTTGGCTGACGAGCTGCGAGAAAAATTGCTGATATTGGCAGCTGCGCGTCCCTGACGCGCCAGAGCATGACAATGCGATGTAAGACGCAAACGCCAACTCCAAGACCCCAAGTATTTTCTGCGATAGATTCCATCGTCAAACGCTTGGTCTTGAAACCGATGTGATTTTCAAGATGTGGGGAATCGCCAAAATGCGCACAACGCGATTCGTGTTATAATTTCGCTTGAAATTTTCAGGAGGAGTTGGTATGACCAAAGCGCGCAAAGCGCCGCAAAAGAAAACGCAGCAATCGCAGAATCGCGGACTCAAAATCGCCAGCGCGGTTTTCGTCGCTGTCGGCGTGCTGGTGATTCTGAGCATGATTGTTTCCAGTATCTTTACGGTGCCGCAACCGGTTACCGCGCCGGCGCAAACAATCCCGACAACTACGTTGGTGCCATAATAAAAAAAAAGACCGCCAAGTTTGGCGGTCTTTTTTTTTTACGCATTTAATTTTTTGACGGGCTGCCGCCGTTCGTAACGGCTTTGACTTTGATGCTCTTGGGTTTAATCTCTGGCGCTTTGGGAAACTCGATCGTCAAAATGCCATTTTCAAATTTGGCGTCGGCTTGGTCGGTTTGCAAACCGGCGGGCAATTCGAGCATCCGACTGAACGCGCCCATGCGCGTTTCGCGGCGCAGATAATTCTTGTCTTGGGTTTCCGTCTCGGATTTCGCTTCGCCCGAAATGGTGAGCAGATTGCCGGTGATGGTGATTTCCACCTCTTCGGGTTTGACGCCGGGAATGGCGGCTTTAACCGTCACCTGGTCGGCGGTCTCGAACACATCCAGCGCGGGTTCGGTCCAGGGCGACGGGAAATTCCACGCGCGCGCGCCGACCCATGAATCCTCAAACAACCGGTCCATCGCCTCGCGCAGCGAAACCAAATCGCCGGCGGGCTGCCAACGTACCATTTTGCTCATAGCGGGTACCTCCTGCGAAAATAAATTGAATCTGGCTGTCCACACTTTAGACGCCCTCATTATATAGGCAAGCAATATAATTGTCAATAGGCTTGATAACATCATTATCAAGTTTTTATTAAAATTATTAACATATCTATTGACTTGGAACATAGCAAGCGCTATAATCGTTTGCGAGTGCGGGCGCGACAGCCCGCGTATTTTTTGTGAAAGGCGTCTGTAACGTGGAATACAAGGATTACTATAAAATTTTGGGCGTGAGCAAGGACGCCGCCGAAAAGGACATCAAGGCGGCGTACCGCAAGTTGGCGCGCAAACTGCATCCCGACGTGAACCCCAACGACAAGACCGCCGAACAACAATTCAAAGAGGTCAACGAAGCGTACGAAGTGTTGGGCGACGCCGAAAAACGCAAAAAGTATGATTCGCTCGGCGCGAATTGGAAAGAGTACGAACAATATCAACGCGCGGGCGGCGGCGCGCCTTTTACGTGGGGCGACCGGGGCGGCAGCAACGGCAGCCGCGGCGGCAGCGGCGGCAGCTCGTATCGCACGGCGACGCCAGAAGAGTTTGAACAAATCTTTGGCGATTTGGGCGGCGCGTCCGATTTCTTTCGCACATTCTTTGGCGGCTTGGGGGGCGCGGGCGGCGCGAGCGGCTTTGGCGGACGCGGTTCGACGGGCGTAAATTTACGCGGTCACGATATCGAACAGCCCATCCAAGTTACGTTAGAAGAAGCGTATCGCGGCACGAAACGCCTCTTGCAAAAAGACGGCAAAAAAATTGAAGTGGATATTAAACCGGGCGTGCGTACCGGTTCGCGCGTGCGTCTGGCAAAGCAAGGCGGCCCAGGCGCGGGCGGCGGTCCCGCCGGCGATTTGTTTCTCAGCATCCAAGTTCTGCCCGACCCGCGTTTCGAGCGCAATGGCGATGATTTGACGGTGGAAGCGCCGGTGGATTTGTACACCGCGCTGTTGGGCGGCGAAGTCGCCGTGTCCACGCCGCGCGGCGCCAGCTTGATGCTCAAGATTCCGCCGGAAACGCAAAACGGCAAATCATTTCGGCTAGCCAACAAAGGGATGCCCAAATTGAACGAACCCAACGCGTTCGGCGATTTGTATGCGCGCATCCGCATCGTCTTGCCGGAACGATTGAGCAAAGCGGAACAGGAATTGTTTCAACAGCTTGCCGCGCTGCGTAAAAAATAACGCGCGCGCCGAGCCGCAGGTTGGATAAAAATTGAATTGGATGGGAAAGGTGATATAGTATGCCGGTCTATTTTGTCGAGTCCACCGCGTCGGCGGATGAACCCATGTTCGTCATTAGCGTCGCGGCGCGGCTGGTCGAAATGCATCCGCAAACGCTGCGCTATTATGAACGCGCGGGTCTGGTGAAACCCAAACGATCGCGCGGCAGCATTCGCTTGTATTCGCAGCACGACATTGAACGTTTGCGAAAAATCGCGCGGTTGGTGGACGATTTGGGCGTCAATCTCGCCGGCGTCGAAGTGATTCTCAATCTCACCGAAAAAGTGGAATCGCTGCAAAATATCTTGCACGCGCATCAAATCGCAATGCCGCAAAACGACGACGCGGATTTGGAATCGGAAACGGACGCGCCGGACGCGACGCCGGTCAAAATTCAAGTGCGGCGCCCGCGCGCCAAAACGCAAACTCGAACAACCGAAACGCAAAAACCCAAAAGGAGCAATCGCAATGGCTGAAGCCATAACCACCCAATCGGAGCAAGACCAAATTCTCGTGCGCGCGGCGTCGGATGCGCTCGTCGCTTATCCCGGCGTGCGCGTCTGGACGGACGCGCTGGATATGCAAGCGCACAACGGCATTATCGAAATCGGCGGCCATGTGCGTACGCACGCCGAAAAGCAAGTGACCGAAGACGTCATTATCCAAGTCAAGGGCGTCAAAGACGTTATCAATAAATTGTACGTGGACACGGATTTAGAGCTCGTCGTCGCGCACGCGTTGGGCAATGACGCGCGGACGCGCGGCGGTTTTCCTGGCATTCTCGTCGGCAGCGCGTTCGGCGAAATTTATCTCAAGGGCCAAGTTTCGTCGCAGGACATGAAAAAAGCCGCGGGCGAAATCGCGGCAAAGATTGACGGCGTACGCAATGTGGTGAACGCGCTCGAAGCGCCCGAACCGCCCAAACCTGCGCCCGCCGCGGCGGCAAAACCAGCCGGCGCCAAGCCCGCCGTCGCCGCCAAACCTGCGCCCAAGCCCGCGCCGAAAGAAGCAGCCGCCGAAGAGGAAGCGCCAGCAGAAGAGTAGGGAACGTTCGCCGCAACGTTCCGTCAAACGTCAAGGCGCTTGCCTTTTCACGCGCGCAATTTTATTAAGGTTCCGATGAAATCGTATCGGCGAGGTAAGCGGCGTGAGAAAGCAAGCGCTGTTGTTTTGGGCATTTAGGAAATAGTGAATGGAGACAACAAAAAGGGCTGAACTAACGCGCAAAGAAATTGCCGAAATTGTGCGCGGGCTTGAGCCGGTTGATTGGGTTCAACTGCGCCTGATTGCGCAATTGCCGCCTGAAAAACAGATTATGGCAGGAATGCGCGCGGCGGAATTTGCGCGCGCGATTGTGCGCGGAGCATTGATGGAACGCTTTCCAAACGAGACGCGCTCGCAGATAAATATGCGTGTGTTGCGGCATTT
>JAJVIA010000139.1:22490-26825 GCA_022072245.1 Anaerolineae bacterium | reverse complement strand
CCATACACAAAGGTATTGAACAATACCTGACGAAACGCTTCGTCTTGAAAGAGCGCGACGTAATTTCCTACGCCGATGAATTGTGGAATTTGGACCGCTTGATTGGAGAGAAACAAACTGTCATAGATGACGCGCAACAGCGGCAGAACCGTAAAAACCACGACAAAGAACAGCGTGGGCAAAACGAGCAAGTACGGCAATGCGGCGGTCCCGAATCGGGACCGCCGCACGCTTTGGGTCGAGGTTGAATTCGACGTCATTTCAATTTGGGAACTGCGCCAAGAGTTCGTCGGCTTGCTTTTGCGCGTTGTCGAGCGCGGTCTTGGCGTCGGCTTTGCCTGTCAAGACCGATTGCACCGCATCGCCCAAGATTTTTTGCACTTGGGCGTTATTATGCGTTGACAATTCCGCTTTGGCATATTTCAGAAAATCGCGTCCGATGGCGGCTTGCGGCGTCTGCGCGATGTAATCTTTCATCAGCTGCGTGTCGTACGCCGATTTGCGCGACGCGATATAGCCGGTGTTTTTGCTCCAATCGGCTTGAATTTCCGGCGATGTCATGAACTGGATAAATTTCCACGCGGCTTCTTGATGTTCGGCGGGAATGTTCTTCAGCATGTACAGATTGCCGCCGCCGGTCGGCGCGCCGTAACCCTTTTCGCCGACGGGGAACGAGACGCCGACGGGGAACTTGGCTTGCTTCAAGATATTCGCGAGCGAGCCGCTACTGTGATAAATCATCGCCGTCTTGCCGTTCACAAAATCGGTCGGCATATTCGCCCACGCGAGAATGCCAGGCGGCTCTACTTTTTCCGTCAAAGCCAGCGCGGCTTGGTCCTCTAACGCCGAGACAACGTCGGGTCCGTTAAAGTTCACTTTGTTCGCAACGCCCGGCGTCACAACGTTCCCGCCGTTGCCGATGACGAACGATTGGAACAGCCAATAGGGAATTCCATCAGAAGAAATCTCGATGCCCCACTGCGAGCCGTCGGGCTTGGTGAGTTTCTTGGCGTAATCCACAAGTTCTTGATATGTCGTTGGCGGTTTTTCGGGATCAAGCCCTGCCGCTTTGTACAAGTCTTTGTTATAGTACAAAACCGGCGTCGAGCGTTGGAACGGCAAACTCCAAATGTGTCCTTGAGAATTGCTGTTGGCAAGGAACGCATCTTGGAAATCGCTCGTATAGGAATCGCCGCCCGCGGCTTTCACATACTCGTCAAGCGGTTGAATTGCGTCCGCGTCGGTGAGCGAATACAAATCGGTGGACAAAAGCACGGCGACATCGGGCGGCGTTCCACCGCCTTTGATGGTCGTCTGAATTTTTGTCATCGTATCGCCATAGCCGCCTGAGAGAACCGGTTTGACTTTGATGTTCGGATTTTGCGCTTCGAACTGTTTGATGTAACCGTCAATGATTTGCGTAATCGGCCCGGGAACCGCGACGGGGTAAAAGAATGTCAGTTCAACAGGATTACTACTGCCGCCAGAAGCCGTTGTTGCGGCGGGCGCAGACGTTGCAGCAGGCGCAGAGGTTGCGGCGGGTGCAGACGTTGGCGGCGCGGCAGTAGGCGCAGTTCCGCCGCACGCCACAATCATCGCGATTACGCCTACAATAGCCAACACCGTCAAACTTGTACGCGCCCAAGCGCGTGAATTGGTTCTCATAAAATCCTCCTCCTGAAAATCGGACCAAAGCGTCTTGGGGGTTCAACCAGAAGCAGAGGCAAGCGCAAGTCCTTAGCTTGATTATACTCCCATAAAGGGAATGTAGGGGGTTCTTGTTAAAATGGCGCGTCGCCTTGCGTTTGACTTTTTTCCTCAAGCGCATCAACTTTTATCTCGCCTGTTTGGACACGCCCGTCATTCACTTGCAACATTTTTGAAAATTTCTGTTAATGCAAGTTTCGCTTCTGCCAGAACACGCCAAGATACCCATAAAGAAGATTGGGCTAATTTTTCCAGTAGAACGTTTGCTTGAGCAAATGTCAAATGCTTTTCTACTGCTGCCCAAAGCACGATTCCAAGCGAGCCGTGTACTTTAATCTCAAGCGATGTGGCAACCAAGCGTGCTGCCGCATCATCCGTAAGAAACCAGTCTGCGCGTTGTTGTCTGACCAATCCGAGCGCATTTGCTTCGCCAGAGTCTAGTAGTTCTGCTTGTTGCCATCTTTCCACCTCGATTGCAAACATTTCATCCAATGACTCTACGAGAATCCATTCTGGTAAAATGAATTCTGGTTCAAGCAAAGCCAACTCTTTTTTAACTTGAATCGGAATTGCGACAGAGCCAGCCAACCTTAAAAGAGATAGCGCCTCTATTTCGTGCAGATGAAGTAGAGGTCCCGTATTGGAAACGATTGTTCTCATGGTTTGGCTGTTTTGTATGCCAATGCCCAAGCAATGTCGTCGCGCTGGAAGCGCTCGAGCAACTCAAAATGATGCTTGCGAATAAATTCAAGTACGGCGATCCGCACAATTTCTTGCTCATCCTTGAACCATCCATCCGTGACCAGCTCATTCAGTTGAACTACAACCTTATCTGGCAGTT
Organism: Anaerolineae bacterium; assembly: GCA_022072245.1. GTDB lineage: Bacteria > Chloroflexota > Anaerolineae > UBA4142 > SHND01 > SHND01. The sequence continues at coordinate 24,277 of JAJVIA010000139.1, read as the reverse complement.
CGATTTCAATCACTTTCATATTTCACCCTCCACGCCCAGCGTATTCGTTTCAAAAGTTCGCTCAATTTGCGGTTGTGACATCTCAACACGCCCATCATTCACCTTCAAAATTTTCGCGCGCGCCAAAAACTCTGCCGTAAAATCATCCAAATCGGTCGCGCTGACAATGGCTTGGTGCGCGTTCAGAATCGCGTGCGAGAGCGCGGCGCGGCGCGGTTTGTCGAGTTCGGACATTACGTCGTCCAACAACAAGACAGGTTCTTCGCCCGTTTCCGCGCGCATCAATTCGATTTCCGCGAGTTTCAATGCCACCGCAATCGTGCGCCCCTGTCCGCGCGACGCGTAGGTGGTCATGTCCACGCCGTCAATCGTAAAACGCAAATCATCGCGGTGCGGACCAACGAGCGTGAGCGCGGCGCCCACCTCTTTGGTCCGCAATTCCGCGAGTTGTTGTTTGAACGCGGCGGAAATTTGTTCGAGCGGCGCGGGCGGCGGCGCGATGCCGAGACCGAGCTGCCGCGTTTCGGGCGGCGCGAACGCGTCGAGTGGAATCGTCGGTTGATAGTGCAACGTGAGCATTTTATGGTCCGCCGTAAGCCGCGGATGAATTGCGGCGAGCAATTCGTTATAGGTCGTCACCGCTTGCGCGCGGCGCGCCATCACATACGCGCCGTTTTCGACGAGTTTATTGTTCCACGGTTCCAGTTCCGCCGCGTTGTACGACCGTTCGCGAAATTCTTTTAACAACGCGTTGCGCTGTTCGACCACTTGCGCGTATTGCGACAGCGCGCGCGAATACTTGACGTCAATTTGCGAAAGCGTCGTGTCAAGATAACGGCGGCGGTCGCCGGGCGAACCGAACACAATATCCAAATCTTCGGGCAAAAATAAAACGACGTTGAGATTGCCCAAGAGTTCGAGCGCGCGACGATTGACGCCGTTCACTTTGATGCGCTTGCTCACGCGCGCCGTCGCCAAATCGCGTTCCGAACCCGTAACGAGAACGATTTCCAATTCCGTCGTTTGCCCGTTGTCGCGCGCGACGCGCGCTTGCAGACGCGCAAAGGGAATCGGTTCCGTCGCCGCGCCAAAGTGAATCAATTCGCGTTCCGCGCTCGCGTGCGACGAGCGCGCCGTAGCGAGGAAAAAAATCGCTTCGAGCAAATTTGTCTTGCCTTGCGCGTTGTTGCCTTGCAACAACGTAATGCCGCGCGCAAATTCGATTTCGAGATGCGCGTAATTGCGAAAATGCGAGAGCGCAAGCTGCGTGAGAAGCATGGTAAAAAACGGCGCAAGGATGAAACGCTGAACTAACGCTTCATCCCTGCGCTTTGATTAGGCGTTAAACGTTTTGCGTATGTTCGGCGTAAGCAAATACGCCAGAATCACAATCGGCAGCAGCGCGTTGGTTACAATCGCCCAGAGCGCCGCGCCGCCGGTAGAGATGAGACCGAGAGCGACGCCGAGAATCGAAAAACTTGTCGCCAGAACGCCCAGTGTCCAAGCCCATTTGCGTAGCTTCCACGCGCCGTACGCAAAAATGAAATGCAGCAGTGGGCCAACGATAACCAACACGCCGGCGAGACACGCCAACACGGCGAGAATCTGCGTAAAGCCGCTCGGAATCAAAGCAAGAACGCCGCTCGCCGTCAAGATAAAAAAGCCCGCGCAAACGCCGCCGAAACCTTCGATGACCGCCAGAATGGCAATGAGCGTCACGCCGAACGGCCGGCTGCGCGGCGCGGGCGCCGTGACGACAGGCGGCGCGGCGGGCGCCGGGACAGGCG
>JAJVIA010000139.1:0-22390 GCA_022072245.1 Anaerolineae bacterium | reverse complement strand
CGTCGGATTGTCGCTGGTCGGTTGATTTTCAAGCGGGGATTGATTTTCAGACATGCGTACTCCTTGAGCGCAACTTTTTGTTTTAGGCGGGCTGGAGCTCTGCCGCGCCAAAGCAGAGCCAAGCTATTATACATGCGAATCTACGAAATAATTTGACGCGGCGTTACGACGGGACAAAACGCAACTATGCTATAATCGCTGACGTATGCCTTTGGATGTGGCGCTACAGGATGTGGTGCGCTTGCGTAAACCGCATCCGTGCGGCGGTTACGAATGGACGGTCGTGCGGCTCGGCGCGGACATTGGCATGGCGTGCAATACCTGCCAGCGCCGCGTTTTGCTGCCGCGCCGCGAATTTGAAAAACGCGTAAAGAAATTCGTAACGCGCCAACCGCGCGCCGCCGACCACGCGCCCAAATCCTCATCGCACGAATCTGGCACTGGACCAACGGAATGAATCAAGCTCAGGGTTATCTGCCCGTACTGCGCAATCTCAACTTTTTGAAACTTTGGATTGCTCAAATTTTTTCGCTCATGGCGCTTCAGAGCTTGCTCTTGCTGGCTCTGATTCTGATTGAAGAAGTCAACCAATCCTCCATTCAAACTGCCGGCGTCATTGTCGCGTTCAGTTTGCCCGCCGTCATTTTTGGCCCCATTGCGGGCGTCGTGCTGGACCGCGTTTCCAAAAAGACCATTTTGGTCGTGTCCAATCTAGCGCGTATCGCCAGTCAAGCCATTCTCGCGTTTCTGGCTTATCTCGGCATCAATCGCGGCATTGACCCGCTCGCGTTCGTCGGCTTGGTCTATATCACAATTTTTATTACCTCCGCCATCGGACAATTTTTTTCTCCCGCCGAAGGCGCAATGATTCCCTTGCTCGTCAAACGCGATAATTTGCTCGCCGCCAATTCGTTATTCACGCTCACCGTCGTCGCCATCCAAGTCGTCGCGCTGATTGTTTATGTGCCGATTGCGGTAAAATCATTCGGCATTTTTGGCGCGTTTGTTTCGCTAGCCGTTTTTTACGCGCTCGCCACCGGCCTTTTAGCGCTGCTGCCCGCCGACCCGGTCAAGCGCCGCGAAAACAACAACGCCGACGCGGCAGAGGCAACGCAATCCGCCCTTCGCAAAGGGTGGCACGAAATCGGCGAGGGTTGGCATTACGTCATTGACAAAAAACCGCTGCTCGTCGCCGTCCTGCAATTCGCGCTCGTATTCACGATTGTATCGGTCTTGGGCGAACAGGCGCCGGGCTATGCTTCGCGCGTTCTCGGCATGCAAACCGAAGATGCGGTGTATGTATTCTCGCCGGCAGGCATCGGCATCGTCATTGCCAGTTTATTCGTGGTGCGCTTGGGCCCGCGCGTGCCGCGTTTTCTTTTGCCGCTGCTGGGTATGTTTCTCATGGCGCTCGGCTTGATGGGCTTGGGCATGTTGGGCTTGAGCGGCAGAGAAGCGACCACGACAACTTTTAATGTCGCGGGCATTCAATTGACGGCGGTCTGGCTCATTGGCATTTTATCGCCGCTCGCGGGCATCGGTTTGGCGTTTGTCCTCATTCCCGCGCAAACGACCATTCAAGAACAGGCGACGGACGAAATCCGGGGCCGCGTCTTGACCGTCCAGCTCACGCTCGCCAACGCGTTGAGCATTCCGCTTTTGCTCGCGGCAGGCGGCCTAGCCGAAGTCTTTGGCATCGCCCAAATCGTCGCCGGCTTGGGCGCGATTTTATTGCCGATTGCGGTTTTGAATTGGTGGTACGTGCGGCATTTTCCACAACCGCCGCCCGCGCCCTTTCATTCGCAACCCATTCCGCTGCCCGGCGAAACGGTTGCGATGGTCCAAGAAACCAACGAACTGCCAAGCCAAGCGTCAGCCGACGTACCCAATTCCAATCACAAAACCGCGTCGGAACAAGTGGAACCGCCAGCCCGCTTGTCGTCCTGACCTTGCCGTAACTCCAACCCCTTTTTTTGAATTCAGTATGGCGCCACGACGCATTTTAATTTTCTTTTCCGATACCGGCGGCGGACATCGCGCCGCCGCCAACGCGCTCACCGAAGCGTTTCATTTTCAATTTCCCACCCGCTACGAAATAAACAAAGTGGATGGGTTCAAAGAATGTGCGCCGTTTCCCTTGAGCCAAATTCCCGCAACCTATTTTCCGCTTACCACTTATACGCCGCAATTGTGGGGCGGCTTGTTTCATTCCAGCAATTCACGTTTGACATTACCGCCTTCGGCGGCGATGGACGACGCGCTGCTGCGACGCGGCTGCGCGCGCGTCATTCGCCAACGCAAACCGGATTTGGTCGTCAGCGTTCATCCGCTCATCAATCGCGCGCCGTGCAACGCGCTCAAAGAATGGAATCCGTACATCCCCTTTGCGACGGTCGTCACCGATTTGTTTGACGTCCATGGCATGTGGTTTTCCGCCGCCGCCGATTTGATGACAGTGCCAACGCAAGGCGCGTTCGACTGCGGCGTACGCTGGGGCTTTCCGCCGGAACGAATGCGCGTCGTCGGGCAGCCCATCGCGTTACAGTTTGCGCCGCAATTCAACGCGTCGTCCGCAGCGCCGTTTGCAGCGCAGGCCCCAAACCAAAACGCCAATCAAGCCGCCGCGCCGAATGAACCGCCGCGCGCCTTGCGCGCCCGCTTGGGTTTGCAGCCCGAAACTTTTACGCTTTTACTTGTGGGCGGAGGCGAAGGCATGGGGCCCTTGCGCGCGATTGCGCGCGCGTTGGATGCGGCGCAGCTGCCTATTCAACTGGTCATCATTGCCGGACGCAATGAAGCATTACGCGCGCAGTTGGAACACGATGCCTGGCGCGGTCCCGTCAACGTGCAGGGTTTTGTGAACAATATGCCCGATTGGCTGCGCGCGAGCGACATAGTGATTACCAAAGCGGGGCCTGGCACAATCATGGAAGCTTTGGCGGCGGGCAAGCCGCTGATTTTGAACGGCAATTTGCCCGGGCAAGAAGAGGGCAACGTGACGTTTGTGGAACAAAGCGGCGTAGGCGTTTTACGCACTACGCCCGAAGCGATTGTCAAGCAGATACGCGACTGGCTCGTCCCGGACAATCGCGCCATCGCGCAAATGCAAGCCAACGCCCGTCGCGTCGCGCGCCCCGACGCGGCGCTCGAAATTGTCAAACTCCTCGACGCGCTCATCCATTAAAGCACGCGCGCCATCTTTTTTGATTCCCCCGACGCTATGCGTCGCTAAAAAGCATAGCGCGCGCCAAGCGCACCGCGCCAAGCGCCGGTTCATGGACCAATGCAAGCGGCGCGCAGCGACAACCTCGCTGCGTCAGCGCGCGCAAAAATTTTTCACGATACAATTCCACGCCCAACAAAAAACCGCCGGTCAACGCCAATGGAAATTCCGCGTCCTCGAATTCTAACGCGCGCTGCACCGCCGCGACGCCGCGCGCCAAGACATCCGCCGCGTCGTCGAACAGACGCAGCGCCACCGCGTCGCCCTGCGCCGCGCAGCGCGCCGCCACCGGCGCGAGTTGGGCAAGCGCTTGCGGCGTCATGCCCGCGCGATAAACTTGCGCCACCAGCTCGGCGGGCACGGCTAATTTCCAAAAATCCAAAATCGCCGCGAGCAATGCCGTTTTTTCGCCGCGTCCATCCGCGCTTTGCGTCGCCGCGCGCAGCGCTTGCCGCGCCATATCGTACGCGCTGCCCTCGTCGCCCATGAGGTACCCCCAACCGCCCGCGCGCGCCGTATTGCCCGCGCGATGGCGGCCCCATTGCAGCGAACCCGTACCCGCAATGACCGCGACGCCCCAATTGTCCGGCGCGCCTGCCGCCAGCGCAATTTCTCCGTCATGCACCACCACGACGCGCTCTGCCAACTGGGCGCGCGCCCACGCCGCCAACGCTTGCTGTTCGCGCGCCTGACTCGCGCCGCCCAAACCCATGCACAGCGCGTCCACGCGCGTACGCGGCAGTCCCGCTTGGGCAAACGCGCGCGCAACCGCCGTCTCTAGTTCGCGCTGCGCGGCAGCCACGCCATGCGCTAACGGATTCGAAGTCCCCGCTTCGCCGCGCGCGCGAATCGCGCCATCCAAATCGGCGAGCGCGGCGCGCGTACGCGTGCCGCCGCCGTCAATGCCAATAATCATTCCGTTTGCTCCAACGCGCGACGCACCGAACCCTGCGCGCGCGTCAAACGCGCGCGCGCTTGGGCGGGCGATACGCGCGCATGATGCGCCACAATCGCCGTCTTGACATCGCCGCACGCATCCAGTAAATTCTGCGCGTCGGCGGCGCTCAAATGCGCCGCGCGTTCCACAATGCGCCGCGCGCGTTCGCGCAATTTTTGATTGGTCGGCTGCAAGTCCACCATGAGATTGCCGTACGTTTTGCCGAGACGAATCATAACCGTTGTGCTGAGCATATTCAATACCAATTTCGTCGCCGTGCCGGCTTTCATCCGCGTCGAACCCTCCACCACTTCAGGACCCGTCAACGGCGCGATATACAAATCGGCGGCATCATGCACCGGCGCGGGATACGTGCAGGCAAAACTGAGCGCCAGCGCGCCGCGCTTTTTTGCTTCGCGCAAGGCGCCAATGACATACGGCGTACGTCCGCTGGCGGCAATGCCCAAAACGGCATCGCGCGCGTCCACATTCAAACGCGCCATGTCGGCGCTGCCCAATTCCGCGCGGTCTTCGGCGCCTTCGACGGAATGAAACATGGCTTGCTCGCCGCCCGCGATTAAACCAATTACAACGCCGTGCGGCACATTGTAGGTCGGCGGCATCTCACTCGCATCCACCACGCCTAAACGGCCCGAAGTACCGGCGCCGGCGTAAATCAAGCGTCCGCCCTGCTTCAAGCGCGCATAAATCGCATCGGCGGCGGCGGCAATATGGTCGAGTTCCGCGCGCACCGCGTCAATCACATTTTGGTCTTCGGCATTAATCAGTTCCAATATCGCGCGCGTCGAGAGACGGTCAATCTCGGTCGTGCGCGGATTATTGGTTTCGGTCAAGGGCAGGTGCGGGACGTTATTTGACATGGGTTGAATCCTCGCGTAACGTGAACGCCGCGTTGGAAATATAAACGCGGCAATTTTTGAAGCGACCGCGCGCGCAAAAAATCCAGCGCCGTTTGGCTCGCCAAATTTTATGCTGTATCGCGCGGAAAGAAAACACAATGCTTGAAAGCGGATTGGAATATTTTTTGAGCGCGCACGAAAATATTTTGCGCGGACGCCGCGTCGGTTTGGTCACGCACGCCGCGGCGGTGACGCGCGCTTTGGTCACAAGCGTGGACGCGTTGCGCCAAGCGCGCGTGCGTGTGACCGCGTTATTTGGCTCTGAACACGGTTTCGACGGCGCGGGCGCGGACGCCGTCGCGATTGACGATGCGCGAGACGCGCGCAGCGGTTTGCCCGTGTACAGTTTATACGGCAAGACCAAAGAACCCAACGCCGACATGCTGCGCCAAGTGGACGTCTTGGTCTTTGACATGCAAGATGTCGGCGCGCGCTTTTATACTTTTATCAGCACGCTCGCTTTTATTTTGCGCGCGGCGGAAAAATTCGCCAAGCCGGTCATTGTGCTGGACCGTCCGAATCCGATCAACGGCATTCACGTCGAGGGTCCGTCGGTGGATGCGGGTTTTGAATCTTTTATCAGTTACATCCCGACGCCGATTCGTCACGGTCTCACGCCGGGCGAACTCGCGCGTTTCATGGCACACACGCTGTACCGTAACGTCGAATTGCAAATCATTCCGCTGCGCGGCTGGGAACGCCGCATGTGGTTTGACGAAACGGGTTTGCCCTGGATTCCGCTTTCGCCGGGGATGCCGCGTTTTGAAACGACGCTGGCGTATCCCGGCACGTGTTTGCTCGAAGGCACAAATATCTCGGAAGGCCGCGGGACCGCGCTGCCCTTTGAAATTTGCGGCGCGCCGTGGTTGGACGGTTACGCGCTCGCGCAAACATTGAATCAATTGGATCTGCCCGGCGCGCGCTTTCGCGCGCACGCCTTTACGCCAACGGATTCCAAACATCGCGGCGTAAAATGCGACGGCGTTCAAATCCATATCGCCAATCGCAATGCCCTGCGCCCCGTGCATGTCGGTCTGCATATTCTCGCCGCGTGCCGCGCGCAAAATCCAGAACGCTTTGAGTTTCTCGCCACGAGTTGGGAAGGCGCTGCGCCGCATCTCGATTTGCTTGTCGGCAACGCGCGCGTGCGCGAAGGTTTGCAAACGAACGCGCCGATAGACGACCTCGCGGCGGATTGGGAAAAAAGCGTCGCGGCGTTTCGCGTCGCCCGCGCGCCGGCGCTGTTGTATCCCGAAATTACCTCAAGCTCCTAAAGATTTTCGAAAACCCGTAGGGTTTTACAATTCCCCCGCTTGACAATCGCCGTTTCCGTATTATACTTTTGGTATAGACCAGTTGTCTAATCCTCGTCGCCCAACGCCGCGCCATCTTTGATTTTTGGGCAAATTCTGCCTATTTTCCCATACTATGCAACCCGTCACCGCCGCCGGGCATCCGTCCCCCGCCGCGCTGCCTTCCGCAGTCGGTCTAGACCAATTGTCCAATCTGCGCGTCCAGCGCCGCAGCGCAACGCCCATTTTTAAACAAATCGCGGCGCAGCTGCGTCGTGAAATCGAACAGGGCAATCTGCGCTTGGGCGATGTCATGCCGGGCGAACGCGAGTTCGCCGACGCGCTGCATGTCAGCCGCATGACGCTGCGCGCCGCCGTAGATGAGTTGGTGGCGGAAGGGCTGCTCATGCGCCAACGCGGCCGCGGCACCATCGTCGCGCACGTCCGCATTCACAAACAAGCCCAAGTCATGGGTTTTATGTCGTTCAGCGAAGAGATGCGCGCGCGCGGTCTCACGCCTTCTTCGCGTATTCTCGCGTTCAAAAGCGAAATCGCCGACGCGTCCGTTTCGGCGCAATTGGATTTGCCCGTCGGCGCCCAAGTGATTTTGTTAAAACGCGTGCGTCTCGCCAACGGCGAACCGATGGCGTTGGAACGCTGTTATCTGCCGCACGCGCGCTTTAGCCAATTATTGCAATTCGATTTGGCGGCGCGTTCGCTCTATGACATTCTCGAACGCGAATTCGATACGCGGCCGACGCGCTGCGAAGAAACGGTCGAAGCCATCGCGCTCGACGCGCCCGAAGCGCGCGCGCTCGGCGCCAAACGCGGCGACCCCGCCCTGCTCGTCACGCGTGTCACGCGCGATGCGCGCGGCATCTTGATTGAAGCCGAACAAACTTTGTATCGCGCCGACCGTTATCGCATGGTGTTTATCCGCGAACGCTGAACCGAGAATTATGATTGTTTTAGGAATGATGTCGGGAACTTCCGCCGACGGCATCGAAACCGTTGTGGTGGAATTGGAGCAAATGGCCGGGCGCGCAATGCCGCAGTGGCAGCTCTTGTATCACGCGAGTATTCCATTTGCAGACGCGCTGCGCGAGGAAATTCTTGCTTGCGTGCGCGCGGATACGGGAACGGTGGACCGGCTCTGCGCGCTGAATTTTGATTTGGGCGCGGCGTACGCGGACGCGGCATTGCAGACCATTCGCGCGGCGGGGTTGGATCCATCGCAGGTGGCTCTTGTCGGCAATCACGGTCAAACGGTGTGGCACATCCCCGGTCATTCCACGCTGCAAATTGGTTCGCCCGCCGTCATTGCCGAACGCACCGGCATTACCACAATCAGTAATTTTCGCGCGCGCGATATTGCGGCGGGCGGACACGGCGCGCCGATGGTGGCGTTTTTTGACGCGCTATTTTTTACCGATGCGACAAAGACGCGCGCGCTGCAAAATATCGGCGGCATTGCGAACGTCACCTATTTGCCCGCGCACGCGCCGCACAATGCCTTGGCGTTCGATTCCGGTCCCGGCAATTTATTGATGGACGACGCCGCGCAGCGCGCCACGCGCGGCGCGCAAACGTACGACCAAGATGGCGCGATTGCGGCGCGCGGACGCGTGAATGAAAACTTGTTGGCGGAATTGATGCAGCATCCGTTTTTGCGTCAACGCCCGCCCAAAACGACGGGGCGCGAAATTTTCGGCGCGCCCTATGGCGCGCAAATGTGGCAATGGGCGACCGCGCAACAGATTGCGCCCGACGACATTGTGGCGACCATGACCCGCTTTACGGCAAAATCCATTGCCGACGCGTACCGCGCCTTTTTGCCGACGCTGCCGCAGGAAATTATTGTTTCGGGAGGCGGCGCAAAAAATCCAACGCTGCTGCAAATGCTTGCCGCCGAAATTCCGACCGCGCGTCTCTGCACGATGGACGAATTCAACATTCCCGCGCAAAGCAAAGAAGCGTTAGCGTTCGCCGTTTTGGCGTACGAAACATGGCACGGGCGCGCCGCGAATGTGCCAGCCGCCACCGGCGCGCGGCATCCGGTTGTGTTGGGCGATATTACGCCGGGAAAAAACTGGCGCGCCGCTTGACGGCCAAGGAGGTGCAACCGACAAGTATTTCCAGCTAAAAAATTTTTCACTGAACCGATTCACACCAATGGAGGAGAGCAAGCACAATGAATAAAAAATGGTTTCTGCTTGGCGTGATGGCGCTTTTTGCCGTCCTCGCCATCGCCGCCTGCGCGCCTGCCGCGCAGCCAACGAGCGCGCCGCCCACTGCGGCGCCGGCGCAGCCCACTGCCGCCGCCGGACAGGCAACTGCCGTTCCAACGCCTAAACCGACGGTCGAACGCGCCGCCAAGGGCGGTATTCGTAAAAGTACCAGCACGTACAAAGGGGATTTGAATCTGTGGGTGCTCGGTTATACGCCGGGCAACGCGTTTGCCAATCCGTTTGACAACGCGGTCGAACAGTTCATGAAAGACAATCCCGACATCAACGTTACCATTACCGGTTATCCGCCGAACGATGAAGGTTTCACCAAGTTGTCCACCGCGCTGCAAAGCGGTCAAGGGATTGACCTTTTGCGCTTGCCTTCGGACCGCTTGCCCGGATTCGTGCGCGATGATTTAGTCGAACCGATTGATTCGTATCTGACGGACGCGGACAAGGCGGACATTTTGCCGAACGTTCTCGATGTGGTGCGCGTCAAAGACGGCAAAGCGTGGGCTTGGCCGCTCTGGGTCGTGCCGATGGGCATTTACGTCAACAGCGACGTATTCAAAGAAGCGGGGGTCGAACTGCCCGCCAAAGATTGGACGTGGGACCAATTTGTGGACGCCGCGAAAAAGACCACTTTCAAACGCGCGAACGGCGAACAGGTGTATGGCTTTAGCGGTTTCGTGGATCCCGGCGTCATTAACACGTGGGGCTTGTGGATGAATCAAGACCCGAGCGTGCGCCCGATTACGACCGATGGCAAGTACGGCTTGAATTCCGAAGCCGCCGCCAGCGGTTTGCAGCGTTTCGCCGACCTGGCGTTGGTGCATAAAGTGACGCCGCCCGATTTCGGTTCGCAAAAAGATGCGGACGTCAAAGGCGGTTTCTCCAACAAACAATATGCGATGGTCGTGGACGCGACCGGTTTCGCGCCGCAGTTGAAAAACAACAAAGTAAATTTTGAAATCTATCCGCTGCCCACCGTCAATGGCAACAAGCTGACCGTCGGCGCGGTGGGTCTCATTGCGGTCGCCAAACAAACCGACGACCAGAAACGTCTCGCCGCGATGGACCTCGGTCGGTATCTCACGAGCGCCGAAGTGCAAGAAGATGTGCCGCCGGGCAGCAATGTCTCGACCGGTTTCTATCTCGCCCCCGGCGCGCGCAAGTCGGTCAAAGTGGTTGACCCGCTCGATAAATTCTTGACCGTCTTGCCCGATATGTGGATTACGCCGCTCGTACCCGATTGGGCGAAATTCACGCGCTTGTTCCATCCCGAATATCAAAACATTTTATTCGGCAAGGAAAAACCCGCCGATGCCATGAGCAAAATCGCGGACGAAGCGCAAAAATATCTGGAAATCCAATAAGCGCAAGTCGTTTGTATAATGCTTGCGTATCTCGCGCGCCAAACCGCGCGTCGGGATACGCAAGCCGCTTCAAAACGCCATGACCGGAATTCGTAAATTTATCAAACAATACGGTTGGAGTTATCTATTTATCCTGCCGAGTCTTTTGACGTTCACGATTTTTACGCTCGCGCCGGTCCTCTGGTCGTTGGTCATTTCTTTTCAGGATTACAGTTTGGTGCGCGGCGGCAAATGGGTCACGCCCATTTACGCCAACTATGTCGAAGCGTTCACGCTGCTCAACGGCATATTTCTCATCGCCATTCGCAATACCGTCATCTATACCCTTTTCACCGTCATCGCCGCGATTGGCTTGGGTTTGATTCTCGCGTCGTTAATTCAACCGTTGAGCAATCGTCTTCGCACCTTTTTTCGCGCGGCGTATTATTTACCCGCCGTCACGAGCGCGCTGATTATCGGTTTGACGTGGGCGTATATTTTTAACGCGCAGTGGGGTTTTGCTACGTATCTGACGCGCATGTTCGGACTGCCGCCCATTCGTTGGCTTTCCGACCCGGACATTGCCTTTTGGAGCGTCGTATTGTCCGCCGTGTTGACGCTGCCCGCCACCGCCATCGTGCTGTTCAGCGCGGCGATGGGCGCGATTCCGCAAGAGTATTATGAAGCGGCGGACCTCGACGGCGCCAGTCCGATTCAAAAATGGTGGAACATTACCGTGCCGTTGGTGAAATCCACCACGCTCTATCTCGTCGTGTTGTACACGATTGCGAGTTTTGAAGTGTTCGAGCGCATCTATATCATGGTGCCGAGCGGCGTCGGCAATTCCACCCAAACCATCGTCACGCAAATTTACAACAACGGCTTTAAAGATTTTGATTTCGGCATCGCGTCCGCGCAAGCGTTCGTCCTGTTTGCGATGATTGCGCTGGTCGCCGCCTTTCAATTTCGCGTTCTGCGCTCGGACGTGGAATACTGAAATTATTTGGCGCTCGCCGCCTTACGGAAATTGTCATGTCCTCTGAAACAACCGTCTTGCCAAAAATCGCCGACGCGCCGAAACCGCGTTTTCGTTTGCAAGGATACGCCGCGCTGCGGTGGATTATTTTGATTGTGACCGCCGTCATCGCGCTGTTTCCGATGTACTGGCTCTTTGCCAACGCGTTCACGCCCATCACCTCCAATCCGCCGCTGACGCCCATTCTCATTCCCGCCTTCAAGCTTGATAATTTTGAACGGCTCTTGGTCAATAATAAATTTTATATGAATTGGATGCTCAATAGTTTAATCGTCGCGTTCGTCGTCACCGCGTTTCATGCCGTGTTCGACACGATGGCGGGCTATGCGTTTGCGAAAAAACGTTTTCCCGGCCGCAATCTTTTTTTCGTGCTGATTCTTTCGACGCTGATGATTCCCATTCACGTCACTTTTATTCCGCTGTATCTTATCAATCGCCAACTCGGTTTGATTGATTCGCTGTGGGCGTTGATTCTGCCCGGCACGGCGTGGGTGTTTGGCATTTTTCTCATGCGCCAATACATTCAGACCTTGCCGGGGGAATTGATTGACGCGGCAAAAATTGACGGGTGCAGCGAATGGGGCGTCTTTCGCCACGTCATTTTTCCGTTGTCGCTGCCCGCGATTGCGGCGCTGGCAATTTTTACGTTTGTCCGCAGTTGGAATGATTTTTTGTGGCCCGTCATTGCGCTCAACAAACCGCAAAATTATACGCTCACCGTCGGCGTCGCCAATTTGCAGGGCGAATTCATGACCGATTGGGGCATTATTTTTTCGGGCGCCGCGCTCGCCGCGCTGCCCATGATTATTTTCTTTTTATTCTTTCAAAAATATTTTCTCGAAGGCGTGCGGATGGGGGCGTTAAAAGGATAAGGTTGAGCGCAGCATGATGAAATTACGAGTCGGCGTCATCGGCGCGGGAATTTTGGGGGCGCGCCACGCGCGCGTGTGGCGCGAAATGACGGATGTGGAATTGGTCGCGGTGTGCGACCTCGACGCGGCGCGCGCGAAAAACATCGCGCAGCAGTCCAACGCGCGCGCGTTCACAGATTACAACGCGCTGTTTGCGGAAGCAAAACTCGACGCCGTTTCCATTGCGACGCCCGACCATTTGCATCGCGCGCCCGTTCTCGCCGCGCTCGCCGCAGGGCTGCACGTGTTACAAGAAAAACCATTGGCGACAAACGCGGCTGATGCGCGCGCGATTGTGGAGGCGACGGCAACCTCTGACAAAATCGTGATGGTGAATTACAGCCAGCGCTTTGTCACAGACCATGTTTGGATGCACGACGCGATTGCACGCGGCGAAATCGGCAAGCCGCGCATGATTCTGGCGGTCAAGCACGATAACATTTCCGTGCCAACGGGCATGATTCGCAGCTGGGCGCGAGATACTTCGCCCCTCTATTTCATGACAAGCCATGACCTCGACCTCGTGCATTGGTTTCTCAAGGTTGACCCCGTGAGCGTTACCGCGCAAGAAACGCGCGGCACGCTCGACGCGCTGGGCATTCCCGTTCACGACGGCTTGAACGCGTTAATCCAATTCGACGGCAATGTCATTGCCAACTTTCATTCGTCGTGGATTCACCCCAACACCTATCCGCGCCTTTCCGATGGCTTGTGGCAAATCATCGGCGACGCGGGCGCGTTGACGTACAACAATCGGACGCGCACCGCCGAATTATTCAATGCGCGCGGCGGACAAAAAATTGAATTTACCGGCGTTCACACCGCCGATATTGTGGACGGCAAAGTGACAGGCGCATTCGTTTTGTCACTGCAACACTTTCTGCAATGCATTCGTGAAACGCGCGAACCCAACACTTCGCCGCGCCGCGTCTTGCCAACCGCGTTGGCGCAAGCCGCCATTCTGGACGCGCTGTCAAGTCAGCAGCCCATTTCCCTCGCGTAAAAAAAATACGACGCGGCGCGCGTTCACGCTTTTAATTTTTCAAGCACGCGCCACGGCGTCAGCGGAATCTCATTGAACCACACGCCCGTCGCGTCATGCACCGCCGCAATCACCGCCGGAGCAAACGGAATGTACGGCATCTCTGCCATGCCGCGAATCCCGTACGCGCCAACCTCGCTGGGAAATTCCAAAATCACGGAATCAATACGTTCGGGAATATCCAGCGCGCCGGGAATCAAATAATTGTTCAAATACGGCGTCAGCGCCCGCCCGTCGCGCATCACAAAATTTTCGGTGATAGTGTAACCGAGCGCCTGCATCACGCCGCCTTCAATTTGGCCCTCGATCATTTGCGGATTCACCGCTTTGCCGACATCGTGCGCGCTCGTCACGCGCGTCACGCGCACCTGCCCCGTTTCCGTATCCACTTCCACTTGGACCGCTTGCGCGGTGTAACCGTACAAAAAGTTGGATTGACCGTGGCCGTCCGCGTCGTCAATCATTTCCGTTTCGGGCGCGTACCATTCGCACTCGCCGCGCGCGGGGCGTTCCTCATTGCGCCATTTTTCCAGCGCCGCCGCCGCCGCGCCCTGCACCGCGCGCCCCGCCAGCGTCGTCAAACGCGATGCGGACGCGCTGCCCGAATCTTGCGTGAACGCGGTATCGCTCACCGTCAATTTTATTTTTTCCAGCGGCAATGCCAACGCGTGCGCGGCGATTTGCGCCATTGCCATGTGATGCCCTTGTCCGCAATCGGCGCCCGCAATGAAAAGCGTCGCCTGTTCGATATCGCCATTGCCGCGCAGTTCAATCGCAGCGTGCGAATGTTCGTGATAGCCAATCGAAAAGCCGATGTTTTTGAAACCCGCCGCAAAGCCCACGCCGCGTTTCAAATGACTCTCTTGCGCCCACTCACCCGCATCCGTTTGCGCGGGCGCGCCCCAACCAAACTTGGCTGCGCACGCTTGCGCCACCGCGACGAGCGAAACTTGGCCGCCGCTCAACGGAGCTTGCGTCACCGTATCGTCGCCGTCCACCATCAAATTTTTCAAGCGCAGTTCCACCGGGTCCATGCCCAATTTTTCCGCGAGCTTGTTCATTTGCGATTCCGCGACAAAGTGTCCTTGCGGCGCGCCAAAGCCGCGAAACGCCGCTTGCGGAATGTTGTTGGTATAAACGCCGTACGCGTCAATCGCAACGTTGGGCACGCGATACGGACCCACGCACGTAAGCGTGGTGTTGAACAAAACTTTGGGCGTGGTGTAACAATATCCGCCCGCGTCGGCGATACATTCCACCGTCGCGGCGACGAGCGTGCCGTCTCGTTTCGCGCCCGTTTTCGCGCGGAAAAACATTTGATGCCGCTTGGAGTGATATTTGATGGATTCCTCGCGCGACCAAATTATTTTGACGGGGCGCTGTAATTTCCACGCCGCGAGCGCGAGAATAATTTGCACCGTCATGTCTTCGCGGCCGCCGAACGCGCCGCCAATCGCGGGATAAATGACGCGAATTTTTTCGGGCGGCAAATTTAACGCGTGCGCGATTTGATGTTGGTCTTCCCACGTCCATTGTCCCGCGACCACAACCGTCACGCGTCCTTCCTCGTCAATATATCCGAGTCCCGCTTCGGGCTGCAAAAACGCATGTTCCTGCATCGGCGTGTGATACGCGTCCTCGACAATCACATCCGCGTCGGCGAACGCTTGGTCCGCGTCGCCTTTACGCACGCGATAATGTTTCACAATGTTATCGGGATGCGCGGGATTCAACGACGGCGCGCCGGCTTGCAGCGCGTCGCGCGGGTCGAACACGGCGGGCAAATCCTCGTACGTCACCTCGATTAAATCGCGCGCGTGTTCCGCCTGCCGTTCCGTTTCTGCGACGACGAGCGCGACTTTATCGCCAATCCAACGCACAATCGCTTGCGCGTCGCGCGGCAGCAATGTTCCGTCCGCCAACGCGTCGGGTCCGCACAAAACGGGATTGTCAAAGATACCCAAGCCGTATTCATTCACCGGCACATCTTTTGCGGTAAAAATTGCGACGACGCCGGGCGCGGCTAACGCTTTGGATGTATCAATATGTGTAATGCGCGCGTGCGGACGATTGGCAAACAACACTTTCATCCACAGTTGATTTGGTAAATCAATATCGCCGGGATATTTTGCTTCGCCGGTTACTTTGGCGCGTGCATCCACGCGCGGGAGAGATTGCCCTAACATGGTCATTTGAAGCGACCCTCTCTGATGTTATAATTGGCATGAATGGAAAGGAGTAAGAATGAAGACAGCTCAAGTTCAACCTAATTTCGACGAGCTATGGAAAATGATACGCCAAATGCCGCGTGCCATAAAAGTAAAACTTTATCAAGCGCTTGATGCCGACCTCCATGGCAACGACATCGAGAATGAATTTCGTCAGGCGCTGGAGGAGGTCTGGGCAGCGTACGCGCACATTCCAGAAGACGAAATAAACGCCGATATTGATTTAGCATTGGAGCAAGTGCGTGCCGAATACCGTGCGCGTGGTTCTTGATACCAACGTATTGGTGAGCGCAACCCTCGTGCGCGCTGGTTTTCCCGCGCGCGAGTTTGTAGAGCAAGCGCTTCAACCCCATTAAGCTTTTATTTCTTTCGTCCCTTTTTCTCTTGGCGCGGTTTTTCCACAACCGCATCTATCTCCATCAAAAACATCCGAAAATAATCCAACTCATTTTCCAAAATACCATACACACGCTTGTTATCCACCTCGCCGTACAAATGCACGAGCACATTTCGGAAGCGAATCATCTTGACGTACATTGTCGCGTGGTCTTGCGGGAAAAAACCTTGTGCTTGCAACGCGCGGACGCACTCGCCGGTGTCCTGTGTTGTGACAAGATTTAGGCGTGCACAGAGATGATTGGAAATATCCATCATCGCCTGAATCGCAGTTTGCAGACGATATTTTGTCGCGTCTAACGCATCTTTGTCATTCAGAAAATCATTTTCGCTGCGCCCGCGCGCGGCGTCGAGGTGACGCAGATTTTCTTTGATTGTTTTCTGATGCTCGGCGATTCGGTCGGGGTCGAAAGCGCGCATATTCTCTTCTCATTCCTTCAAAATAATCTTGATTGAATCGCTTCCAATAAAAGTAATAGTCGGGATACAAGCGCAACACTTGCTCGACAAAATCGGATACCTGAATCCCATCGCGCTCATAGAGCAATTTTCCCGAAATGACGCGGTGTTTCATTCTCAAGTCAACGCGCTGCACATCCACCACATCAAAATCCCCATTCCGCAAAATTTCATCCATTGCGGCTTCGAGCGTGAGATGTTCGTCCAACGTCACCTCGCGCGCAAACAACACGCCGAAATCAATATCGCTCTCGCGCGTCGCCGTCCCATCCGCTTGCGAGCCGAAAAGCCACACGCCCATCACAAGCGGATTGTTGGCAAACAAACGTTTGAGCGCGGGCAATTTTCGCTTCAACGCCAACCGCAAATCCATCTTTCGCGTGGTCACTTTATCACTCCATCACGCACTCTATCTCTCTATCGTTCCGTTCCTCGCGTCCTCAATCGCCTCAATAATCTTGTAATAGCCGGTGCATCTACACAGATTCCCGCTAATCGCCTGCTCGACATCGTTCTTGGTCGGCTGCGGATTTTCTTCCAACAATTTCGCGCCGCTCATCACAAATCCCGGAATGCAATAACCGCACTGCGCCGCGCCGTGTTCAATAAATTTTTGTTGAACGGGATGCAATTGTTCGTCATGCGATAATGCTTCAATCGTTTCCACGCGCGCGTGATGCGCGCGCGCGGCGGGCACCAGACAACTCATTACGGCAATGCCATCCAAATAAACGGTACACGCGCCGCACTCGCCTTCCGCGCAGCCCTCTTTTGTTCCCGTCAATTTCAAATCTTCGCGCAAAAAACGCAATAAACTTTTATCGCTTCCGGTGGCGGAAACTTTTTCGCCGTTCACGCGCGTTTCAATAATATCTGATGCCGTGTGCGTTTCCGTCGCGTGGTCGTGCGGCTTGAAATGGCCGTCCGTGCCGCCCCACAACATCACCGGTTTTTCCGGCAAGTCGTACACGTTATCGCGCAATTGACGCATCGCGCGCGCCACGCACACGCGCGCCATCTCGCGGCGATAATCCGCCGTGCCGCGCACATCGTCAATCGGCTGCGCCTCTTGCGCGGCGAGTTCCGACGCTTCTTGAATCGCCGCGTCCGAAAGATAATTTCCGACGAGCGCTTGCTCCGCTTCGCCGCACGTAATAATCGTCGGCGCGACGGCGCCCAGCGCAATCCACGCGTTGGAAATTTCCATGTCCTCAAATTCCAACACCACCGCCGCGCTCACGACCGAAATCGCTTGCGCGCGCCGCAAACCGAGTTTAATAAATGTCCCCCGGTCTTTGGGCGACATTTTTTGAAACAAAACTTGACTCACCAATTCGTCGGGCTGCATTGCCGTTTTACGCACGCCCAGAAAAAAATTGCTGAACGGCACAACGCGTTCGCCGCGCACGCTTTTCAATTTCACTTCCGCGCCCATCGCCCATAACGGCACAATCGTATCGTTGGCGGGCGACGCGGTGACGAGATTGCCCGCAATCGTGCCGCGATTCCGAATTTGCGGCGCGCCCACTTCCCACGACGCGCGCACGAGCGGATACGCCAGCCGCCGCAAGAGTTCCGAGCCGACAACCTGATTGTGCGTCACGCTCGGCCCCAAACGAATGTAATCGCCGTCCTCTTGAATTGTATCCAGCCCCGGCACGCGCGAAAGATCAATCAAAACTTGCGGCGCGCGCAGTTTGCGCTCGATTTCAATGAGCAAATCGGTGCCGCCATTAATAATGCGCGCCGCCGCGCCGTACTGACTCAACAATTGCGCCGCTTCGTCCAGCGAACGCGGTTGAATGTAGGTTTGCCACATGAACAAGTTCAGAGCAAAAAACTAAAAGGGCAAAGTGGAGATTTACTTTTAGCGTTTCGCTTTTTATTTTGTATTTTTTGACTTTATTATTTCCGCCATGATACTCACCGCAATTTCTTGCGGCGTTTCGGCATGAATTTCAACGCCAATCGGCGCGTGGACGCGCTGTAAAATTTCATCGCTCACGCCCTGTTGTTTCAGGATGCCAAAGACCGTCAGCACGCGGCGTTTGCTGCCCAACATGCCGATATACGCGGCGGGTTTGTCAATCACCGCGCGCAGCACTTCGGCGTCGAGGATATGCGCGCGCGTGACGATGGTGACGTACGTCTGCGGCGTAATCTCTGCCGCGCGCAATTGTTCCACCAAATCGCCCGCGCGCAATTCGTCCGCGTACGGAAACTTGTCGCGCGTTAACAGTTCGGAACGGTCGTCAATGAGAATGATGTGAAACCCCAAAAATTTTCCCAACTCGGCGCACGCCGCGCCGACATGTCCCGCGCCCACCAGCAACAGCGTCGGCGTCGTCAACAGCGGCTCGATAAAAACTTCCATCTCGCCGCCACAGACCATCGGGTCGCCGCGGTCCGGTCGGGATAAATTGAAATCGAGATAATGCGGCGCGCCCTGTTGAATGACTTGCTGCGCCATTTCGATGACGCGTCGTTCCATCGCGCCGCCGCCGACCGAGCCGACGATACTGCCATCCGCGTACACCAACATTTTCGCGCCAATGCCGCGCGGCGCCGAGCCGTGCGTTTTCACCACAGTCGCGACGGCGGCGGGAGTTTGTTTTTCCAAAGCTTGAACCAGAGCGTGTTGAACGGAATCCATTTTGCCATTATAGCCCTTTTTGGCGCGTCTAAAAAACGGGCGTTCGTTCCCAACTTGTGGCGCGCCTAGGCGCGCTTGTAATTTTTTCAAAAACGCCGCGCCCCATTTTACAGCCGAGCTGGCAATAAAGTTGACCGCGTTTCAAGCCCGAGTACAATAATCGCGGGGGCGAACGCATTGGCGCTTTCAAGATGCGAAAGCGCGATGGTTCGCCCCCGTTTGCCTTTCGATGATTCAAACCCACAACCTCGCCAAAACGTTTGACAAATTCACCGCCGTCGCGGATTTATCGCTCACTGTGGAAGCGGGCGAAATTTTTGCGTTTCTCGGTCCGAATGGCGCGGGCAAAACGACGACGATGCGGATGCTCGCGTGTCTCATTGCGCCGACGAGCGGCGAGGCGACGGTCGCCGGTTTGCGCGTCGGCCAAGACGATGATGCGATTCGCGCGCGCATTGGAATTTTAACCGAAGCGCCGGGGCTGTACGAAAAATTGAACGCGGTGCAAAATCTCGATTTTTTCGCGCGCCTGTACGGTTTGGACGCGGCGACGCGCGCCAAACAAATCGCGCGCTATCTCGACATTCTCGGTTTGGGCGAACGCCAACAAGAACCGGTCGGCAATTTTTCCAAAGGGATGAAACAAAAATTGTCCATCGCTCGCGCGCTGCTGCACGAGCCGCAAGTGGTTTTCTTTGACGAACCGACCAGCGCGCTCGACCCCGAATCCGCCAAAGTCGTGCGCGATTTTATCGCCGAGCTAAAAAGCGAAGGGCGCACCATCTTTCTCTGCACGCACAATTTGGACGAGGCAGACCGCCTCGCCGACCGCGTGGGCGTATTCAAACAACATTTGATTCAAGTGGATACGCCCGAAAATTTGCGGCGCAAGTTGTACGGGCAGCGCGTGTTGTTTCGCGTGCGCGACCTCACGGACGCGCCCAAGCGCGCGCTCGCCGCGCTCCCGTTCGCGCGCGATATCCAATTCAACGGCGATACGATTTCGATTGCGCTCGACGCGCCGGATGAAATGACGCCGCGCGTGGTGAACGCGTTGGTGGACGCGGGCGCGGCGCTTTGCGAAGTGCGCCCCGAACGCGCGTCGCTCGAAGAGGTGTATTTGGATTTGGTCAAAACGGAGCCGCGGCAATGAAACCGTATCGCGTGTTTGCGGTCCTCCGCCGCGAGATGCAAGAGATTGTCAAGAGTCGCGGTTTGCTGTTGGCGATTTTTTTACCCGCGTTATTTTTGACGCTGCTGCCGTTGGGCGGAATTGCCTTTTTGGGCCGCGCGTTGGATAACGTGTCCAGCGGCGACGCGCAAGATTTTGCGCGCCTGCTCACGATGATGCCCGAACTGAAAACGTGGTCCGTCGGCGAAGTCGCCAGCTATGTCATTTTGGAACAATTTCTCACAATGTTTTTGATGATGCCGCTCATCATTTCGCTCTCGCTCGCTTCGCAAAGCGTCATTAGCGAAAAACAGACCAAGAGTCTAGAACCGCTGCTGGCAACGCCAATTCGAACGAGCGAACTTTTGCTCGGCAAAGGTTTGACCGCCATGCTGCCCGCGTTGGCGGCAACGTGGGTTGCGTTTCTTATTTTTCTCCTCGCCGGGCGTTTGCTCATTGACAGCCCGCGCGTCTATAGCAGTTTGCTGCAACCGAAATGGCTCGTCGCGATGTTGGCGCTGGCGCCATTGTTATCGCTCTTGTCCGTCAGCATCACGGTCGTATTGTCCTCGCGCGTCAATGACGCGCGCACCGTCCAACAAATCGGCGGCTTTGTCGTGCTGCCCATTGTTATTTTGGGCGTCGCGCAAACGGTGGGTTTGTTATTGTTGAACGTGACGACCTTTGTCATTGGCGCAATCATTTTGGCGGCGGCGGACATCTTGATTCTGCGCCTCGGCGTGCGGTTGTTTCAGCGCGAGAAAATTTTAACGCGATGGAAATAAATAAAAAACCGCGCGCCTTTAACGCGCTGCGCCATCGCGATTTTCGTTTGCTGTGGATTGGCTTGCTAATTTCAGTCGCCGGCACGCAAATGCAAAATGCCGCTATCAATTGGCAGACGTACGAAATTTCCGGTTCGGCTTTGGCGCTCGGCGGTTTGGGGTTGGCGCGCCTGATTCCCATTATCATTTTTTCGTTATGGGGCGGCGTCGTCGCCGATACGCGCAATCGCCGCCGCGTCATGATGATTACGCAAAGCGTCATGATGGGCAGCGCGTTCACATTGGGTTTGGTGACATGGCTCGGCATTGTTAATTTGTGGTGGATTTATGGTTTGGGCGCGGTGAATGCCGCCGCCGCCGCCTTTGATATGCCCTCGCGCCAATCGCTCACGCCCAATCTGGTGCCGCGCGAAGATTTGACGAATGCGGTCACGCTCGGCAGCATGGTGTTTCAAATCGCCAGCATCGTCGGTCCCGGCATCGCGGGCATTCTCATCGGCCAATTTGGCGTCGGCATTATTTATTGGCTGAACGGTTTATCGTTTTTGGCGCTGCTCGGCGCGATTGCATTGATGAAAACCGCGACGCCGCCCAAAGTGAGCTACAGCCGCGCGCCATTGCAAACCATGTTGGAGGGGATGAAATATGTTTTTCAAGAACGCATCATTCTCTCGACGATGCTGCTCGATTTTTTTGCAACCTTTTTTTCCGGCGCCAATACGCTGCTGCCAATTTTTGCCACCGACGTTTTGCGCGTCGGACCGGAAGGATATGGAATTCTCGCCGCCGCCGAATCGGCGGGTTCGGTCATTACGGGCCTCGTTCTTTCGGTATGGGGCGACATTCGCGCCAAAGGCGCGGCGCTATTGAGCGGCATTGCCATTTACGGCGCGGCGACGATTGGTTTTGGCTTGTCCGAAACCTTTGCGCTTTCGATTTTATTTCTCGCGCTCGTCGGCGCGGGCGATACGCTCAGCACCATTTTGCGCTCGGCGATTCGGCAATTGGTCACGCCGGACGAATTGCGCGGCCGCATGACTTCGGTCAACATGATTTTTTTCATGGGTGGACCGCAATTGGGCGAAATGGAATCGGGCGCCCTCGCCGCGCTCGTGGGCGCGCCCTTGGCGGTGGCGTTCGGCGGCGCGGCGACGCTGGTGTTGGTGGGACTTACGGCGCTGCGTGTCCCGGCTTTGCGCCATTACACCTGAGCGCGCGCGCAAGTTTCGCAACGCGAAAAATTAGCTTTATCGCCGCGTGCGTTCTCAAAAACGCAAATAAAAAACTGCGTCCCAAAGGGGATGCAGTTTTTTTTATACAAACGTTTCACAGACGCCGCAGCGCTTGCCGTTACCCAGCCGTCTCTACGTCATCCTCTTGAAAATCAAACGTCAAACGCAAACGCCGCGAAGGAAGATTGCCGTTACGGCTCGAAAAAATCGGTTCGGTAATATCTTCAAAGAGCCACACGCCGCGCGCGAGCGTAGCGGTATATTGGTCGTTATCCCAATACAAACAGACATGGAGCCGTTTTTTGAGCGGCGCAGGCGCATTCATCGAAACTCGAATATGATAATCGCCAAGCCGCGCGGCTGGCACAAGCCACGCCTGCACAAACATACTCGCGCCCTCAATCGGAATCGTGCCGTCATACAACAGGCGTTCCGTAGTCGCGTCGTCAAACGCGCCGCGCGATGTTGTTTCACGCGTCGCGCGCGGACGCCAGAGCTTGCGAACATAATTGGGCGCAAAGC